>CALSAF010000095.1:0-18655 GCA_943372805.1 Rhizobium sp. Q54 | reverse complement strand
GTAACCCGCCATGTATTCCTGTTGCCAGAGGGCAAAGTCACCGTATTGCAGAGGCAGGTCCGGCAGTTCGACCGTCCGTCCGGCATCAATGGCCGAGGCGATCTCTCCCAGCTCGCGACCGAGAACCCGGATCGACCAGCCGTCGAAGCAGATGTGATGGACCGTTATGAGAATGAAGGCCCTGTTGTTCTCGACCATCAGAAGGGTGACGCGAAAGAGACCTCCGCGTGCGAGGTCGAAGGGCGCCGAGGCGGTCTCTTCGCCGATCGAGAGGATGCGCTGCTCACGCTGTCCTGCCGGCATGTTGCGCAGGTCGATGACCGACATCTTGAAGTCGACCGCATCGAGCACCTGCTGCCACGGATTGCCGTTTCTCTCGATGAAGCGGGTTCGCAGGATCTCATGACGCTGGACAATTTTGCGGAAGGCGGCCTCGATCGTTGAGGACCTGAAGGCTCCCCGGATCTCCCACCGAACGGCAACGTTGAGGGACGGGTTTCCAGGCTGTAGCTGGTCCAGCACCCAGAACCGCAGCTGGGTCTGGGTGCATGGAAACTCGGCGATCACATCGGGGTCGGTCCGCGAGAGCCCGGCGGGATGATCGGGTTGGTTCATGATAGGCTCTCGATCCGGCGACGGGCGCCATTGCGGAAGCTTGCAAGAGAGGGAACCTGGTAAGGTTCCACGACAGCAGGGGGCGAGGTGCCCTCCAGTTCTTCCGCATAGGTGGCAAGTTCTGCGATGGAGGGGTGGCGAAGCAGATGCTTGGCCTCAAGCGGAAGTCCGGCGTCGAGCATCCGGGCCGCAATGCGGAAGATCACCAGAGAGTCGGCTCCAATCGCGTAGAGATTGTCGTCCACCCCGAGCGTCTCGACATCAAGGACACTTTTCCAGATGGACCACAGTTTTTCTTCCAATGCTGTCCGAGGCTTGGTCTTGGCAGCCAACTGTTCGACGGGGCCGCGGCGGATGTCGCGAGAGGCGAGTGCCTTGCGGTCGAGCTTGCCGTTGCCTGTCTGTGGAAGCTCCGTTTCCAGTGCCCAGACGGTCGGAACCATATAGGCCGGCAACCGGGCGCGGGCAGCCTTCGCAAGCTCCGTGCTGTCGGCGGCCGGCGTCCCCGGTTCAGCGACGAAGTAACAGACCAGGACCGTTTCGTCCTTGCCGTTGCGTGCCCCGACCACTGCGCACTGACGCAAGCCCTTCACCTGGGAAATCACCGCTTCGATGTCGCCGAGTTCGATCCGGAAGCCTCGCAGCTTGACCTGGTTGTCGCGCCGACCGAGCAGTTGCAGCGAACCGTCGGCCATACGCTTACCCAGATCACCTGTCCTGTAGAGGCGTTGCGTCAGGCCGGTGCCTATGTCCCTGACGACAAAGGCGGCCTCTGTCAGATCGGGGCGATCAAAATAGCCATCGGCGAGGCCATCACCTCCGATGTAGAGTTCGCCTGTAACGCCAGGCGGTACCAAACGTCCGTCCGCGTCGAGAATATGGAGCTGGGTATTTGCGATAGGGTGGCCGATCGTGATCGGCGCCGTCTGGTCCGCAATGTGCGCAACCGAAGACCAGATGGTGGTTTCGGTCGGGCCATACATGTTCCAGAGTTCGCCCTGCATGCTCGAAAGGGTCTGTGCCAGCGCCTTTGGCAGGGCTTCCCCGCCGCAGAGCTTCTTGAGCGGCCTGTTGCCATCCAGGCCTGCCTCCACCAGCATTTGCCAAAGCGTCGGTGTCGCCTGGAGGACGGTTGCTCCGCTCCGATCGATCAGCCGGACCAGCGCAAAGCCATCCTCCACTTCACCGCGATCGGCAATCACGACGCTGCCGCCGGTGATGAGGGGAAGATAGAGTTCCAGCCCTGCTATGTCGAAGGACACCGTCGTGACTGCCACCAGCACATCGCGGTCTGTGAAACCTGGCTCCTTCGCCATGGACTGCAGGAAGTTGGTAAGGGCGCGGTGCGAGATGGCGACACCCTTCGGCGTGCCGGTCGAGCCCGACGTGAAGATCACATAGGCGGTACTCCCCGTGTCCGTTGGCAATTCTGCCAATACGTTACCGGACAGCGTCGCCAGGACGTCGCCGATCCTGTCGAGACGGATCGTTGTCATGCCCGGGCCTGCCAGTGCTGCGCCACGATCGCTGTCGCATAACAGGACTGAGGGGCGCGCCGTCGCCAGCGTTTCACGCAAGCGTGGCTCCGGATGGCCCGGGTCGAGCGGGACATAGGCATGGCCTGCCTTCATGATGCCGAGCAAGGCGACGAGCATGTCGATCGAACGGTCGACCAACAAGGCCACACGTTCGCCCGGGCGCGGCAGGATGGTGCGCAGGTGGCGGGCGAACTGGTTGGAACGATGTTCGAGTTGACCATAGGTGATGGTCTGCCCGGCATGGCGTACGGCGATGGATTGCGGGATCGCCCGCGCCTTTTCAGAGAAAAGCGAAAAAGCGAACCGATCACGGTCATAATCGGTCTCTGTCCGGTTCAAATCTCGCGCCAACCAGTCCCTCTCGCTCGGCGACAGCAGTGGGATCTGGGCGATGGATTGCTGCATGTCTTTCGCCAGCGCGGTGACCAGGGTCATCAGGTGACCGATCCACCTATCCACTGTCGAGCGGTCCAGAACGTCTGCATTATAGTCCACGTCGATCCGGATGCCGTCTGCGCTCTCGATCATGTTGAGGAACATGTCGAAGTTCGAAAACTGCTTCGGGTTCGGCACGATCCTGGCCTGCAGTCCAGCAAACTCGGCATCGGCTGCTACCCGTTCCAGGTTGAACTGGATGCCTGTCAGGGGAAGTCGCCGCGGATCGCGTTTGACGCCAAGCGTCTTCACCAGAGTTCCGTAAGTATAGTCCTGATGCTCGAAAGCCTGGAGGACAACCTGCTGCGTCCGCTTCAGATGATCCTCGAATGATGTCAGGGGATCGACGGTCTGGCGCAGAGGCAAGAGGTTAACGCAATGGCCGACGAGGATCTTGTCCTCGACGAGGCTCTGTCCCGCCGATGGGACGGCGATGACAACGTCCTTCTGC
The DNA here is from genome assembly GCA_943372805.1 of Rhizobium sp. Q54. Classification (GTDB taxonomy): domain Bacteria; phylum Pseudomonadota; class Alphaproteobacteria; order Rhizobiales; family Rhizobiaceae; genus Allorhizobium. The sequence continues at coordinate 15,616 of CALSAF010000095.1, read as the reverse complement.
TCCGAGAGCCGTGCCAGCATCACCTGCAGGGCAGCCAGCATCGTCGAGAACAGGGTCGCGCCGATGCGGGCGCCGCGTTTCTTGATGTGCCTGCAGGTCTCGGTCGGGATCATGGCCGTGCAGGTTCCCCCGGCAAATGTTCGCCGGTCCGGGTAAGGTCTGTCGAAGGGCATATCTGCCGGTTCGGGCAGATCCTTGAACTGCTCCTGCCAGAAGCGCGCCGTATCACGGCTGACATCCACACTCGGGGCATGGTTGGTGGCATAGTCTGCGAAGGACATGGCCGGTTCGAGCGATATCGTTTCGCCTTTCAGAAGGGCGGAATAGGTCGCCGCCAATTCGCTGATGATCACGTTCAGGGACCAGCCGTCGCAGATGATGTGATGCGCTGTAAACACAAACACGTGGCGGTCACTGGCCATGCGCACGAGCCGCGCCCTCGCGAGCGGGCCGCTGACGAGGTCGAACGGTATCGTCGCCTCCCGTTCGATCAGCTCTTCCAGCGCGCCTCGCGGGTCTTGCTCTGTTCTGATGTCCACTCGTTCGAGCGGCAGGATGAAGTCTGGAATGAAGGCAAACCGTGCGCCATTGCGGTCGAAGCGGATGTGCAGGGCGTCATGACGGTCCACCACCATCTTCAATGCGGTGAGGAACGCCGCCTCATCGAGAGGACCGTCCAGCGACAATGCCAGGGACTCATTGAAGGAGCAGGATGCTTCATCACCCGCCTGAGCTGCGAGCCAGACTTCGGACTGTGCCTCCGTCAATGCGGCGCTCTCCGGTCTTTCGGCCTTGGTGAGCATGGTCTGCTTGCCCATCACCAGCGAAGAGGCCAGTTCGCTCCCGCCCTTCGGCGCGAGAATGCCGACGCATTGCAGGGCATCGATGGCATCGCGGAAGGCGCGGGCAATCGTCTTGAAGTCTTCCTCGCTGTGCGCCGTGGTGAGGAAGCAGGGGTAACCGTCCTGAATGTGGATCCCGTTCATCCGCAGATAGGGGTAGAGTAAGCCGCCCAAGGGGTCCTGGCTGGTGAAGTCGGTGACGAACCAGCTCTTGTAACCGCGCAGACATGGCGGGATCCCCCGCTTGGCGAGTTCCGCATTGATCTCCTCGACCAGCGCCTCGGTCCTGTTGGCGACGCGACTGTAGAGCGCTGCGCCATCGCCCTCGATATGATGGAGCACGGCCCGCGCTGCGGCGAGCACCACGGGATGGCGCACGAACGTGCCGGCAAAGAAAGTCGGCACCACGCTCGGCACGGACTCGTCTCCGAAATCCCAATGTCCTCCGTCGAGCGCATCCATGAACCGGCTGGTTCCGGCGAGAACCCCGATCGGCATGCCGCCGCCGACGACCTTGCCGTAGGTTGCCATGTCACCGCGAATGCCCCAGATGGCCTGCATGCCGCCCGGATCGACGCGGAAACCGGTGACGACCTCATCGAAGACGAGGGCACATTCGGCAGCCGTGGTAATCTCGCGGAGTTCGCGGACAAACTCCCGTGGGCGCAGTTCCGGGTGCCGGCTCTGGATCGGCTCGATGATGACAGCTGCCAGATCCTGCGCGTTGGCGCGTATCCAATCGAGACTTTCGGTGGCTCCATAGGGCAGAACCACCATGTTGCTGACAGAACCGGATGGAATGCCTGCCGCAATCGGCAGCGCGACCGGTTCCTTGGTGCGGGCGCGGCCCTTGACCAGAACTTCATCGAACTGGCCGTGATAATCATTGGCGAAAACGGCGATGCGGTCACGGCCCGTGACCGCTCGAGCAAGGCGCATGGCGGCCATCACGGCTTCTGAGCCGGTATTGCAGAAGGTCACGCGTTCGTGGCCGATCATGGTGCCGATCATTTCGGCGACTTCACCGGCCAGCGGGGTCTGCGGGCCGATGGCAAATCCGGCGTCCATCTGTTCCTTCATCGCCTCGACGACGAAGTCAGGTGCATGTCCGAACGCTGTCTGGCCGAAGCCATTGACGAGATCGATGTATTCATGGCCATCGACATCCCAGATCCGCGCGCCCTTTGAGCGGTCGCAGACAACCGGAAAGATCATCTCCTTCCATTCCGCGCGAAACCCGGAGGCCGTTCGCGGGTCTGCCAGACGGGCTCGATGCGCTTGCGTATACGCCTTCGACCCCTTGTTCCGATTGGAATAGGCCAGGATCAGATCATTGATGAAGGCTTCCTTGTCCGGGGTCAGTTCTGTTGCCGCCGATCTGCCTCCCTGCTGATAGTGGCGATACCGATCGCCTCCAATCTCCACGGCGCTTTCATTGGCCGAAACTGGCGCCGGCTTGTCATGGTGGGCTGCGGGTGGCGCGGGCGGAGTGGCTACTGCCGCCTGCGCAGGGTTGATCATCGTCGCGGGGATGGTCTGGGCAGTGCCCTGGAGCAGTTGAAGCTGCTGCGAAAAAAGGGTCTGCGCCAGGGCGAGCTGAGATTGCAGCACGGACTGGAGGCTGCCATCGACGACGCCGGTAGTATGCGCGACGGCGGGCAGGGTTGCGGAAATCGGTGGCGACTGAAGCTGAATTGCCGGCATCGCTGCCGGAAAACCTGCTGCTGGAGATGGCTCGACAGCCGCAGCCTGCTGCACGGGTGCAATTGCCGCAACCGGTGCCGCGATGGGTTCAGGTGGCAACTTCATGTCGAGATATTGGGCGAGAGCGGCAATCGAGGGAATGTTGCTCAGCAGTTCGCGGAACGAGATCTTCACGCCATACTGCTTGTCGATCTTCTGGGCAAACTGACCGATGAACAGGGAGTCGAAGCCGAGTTCGAGAAAGCTGTCGCTCCTGTTGCTGGCGTCGATCGGTTCTCCGGACATGTCGCCCAAAAGCGTCAGGAGAGACGTCTCCAATCCCGCCTGACGATCCGGGATGGTGATGGAACTGATGGCGTTCATGGTCTCCACCTCACTTTTCACAATGAACTCACTCTTGTTGGTCTCCGGCAGTGCCGGCACAGATGCGGGTTTTGCCGCAGACGCGCGTCGAACCGACGGTGGTGCGTCGATCCAATGCCGCTGACGCTGAAATGGATAGGTTGGCAGCGGAAGCACCCGCTGATCCTCGTTGGGTAGGGTGGGCCAGGGCAGGTTGCTTCCGGCCATCCACAGCCGGCCGTGGGCCTGTGCCAGGAAACGCAGTGCTGCCTGGCCGTTGTCGTGTTCCGGGAGCGATTGCACGATGGCGCCAACTTCGCCGCGCCCGATTGTCTGGGCTGCGAAGACCGAAAGGGTCCTGCCGGGCCCGACCTCCAGCAGCACCGGGCTTTGATCCCGGCACAGCGTCTCCAGACCTTCGGCGAAACGCACCGGCTCGCGACAATGTCTTGACCAGTAGTCTGGCGAGGATCCAAGCTCGTCGTTCTGCCAACCACCTGTGACACAGGAGACATAGGGAACGGTCGCGCGCCCGTATGTCACCTTGGTTGCAACATCGCGCAGTGCGTCGATGCAGGGCTCCATCATCGCAGAATGGAACGCATGGGACGTTTGTAGACGGCTGGACGCGATTCCGGCCTTCTCAAGGACGGAGCGGAGAGCCTCGATGTCGTCGATCGGCCCCGATGCGACACACAGCTTGGGGGCATTGATGGCCGCAATCTCGGCCTGTCCCGTCAGAAATTCCTGCAATGTCTCTGGGGCCGCACGAACGGAAAGCATTGCCCCTGGCGCCTGATCCTGCATCAGTTGCCCGCGTGTGGCCACCAGTGTCAGCGCGTCTTCAAACGAAATCACATTGGCGAGCGTTGCGGCGACGAATTCACCCACGCTGTGACCGATCATTGCGTCCGGCCTGAGGCCGCGGCTCATCCAGAGCTGGGCCAGCGCATACTCGACCAGATAAAGGCAGGGCTGTGCTATCCGGGTCTCGCGCTGCTCGGCTGCCATGGTCGCACTCACGGGGCCGCTGTGGCAGATGTAGTCGCGCAAGTCGATCCGGAAGCGGAGCTTCAGCAGCTCGGTACCGCGATCGATCCAACGGGCGAATTCCGGTTCGCTACGATAGAGCTCGGCACCCATCCCGACATATTGCGAGCCCTGTCCGGGAAACATGAAGACGATCGGTGGTGGTCTGTCTTCCGCAGCGCTGGACACGACGCTGTCGGACCGGAGCTGCTCCACCGCATCGGCAACCGTTGACGCTGCGAGCGCCGTGCGAATCCTGAAATCGGAGCGGCCCTGCTGAAGGGTCCGCGACACCGTCAGCAGCGATACATCGCCGTTCGCCTCCAGATAGCCGGCAAGATTGCCGCGCATTTCGGCCAAGGCCGCCGGCGTTCGTGCCGAGAGAGGCAGGATGATCGGCCCGTGCTCCTCGACCCTTTCCTCCCGCCGTGCTGGTGCCTCTTCCAAAACGACGTGAATGTTGGTTCCGCCAACACCAAATGCGCTCACACCCGCCCGTCTCGGGGTCTGGCCCGAGGGCCAGTCCATCGCTTCGCGCGGGATGTAGAAGCGTGTCTCCCCAAGCTTGATGCGGGGATTGGGCGTTGTGTAGTTCGGCATGGGGGGAATCTTGCGGTGATGGAGCGCCATCGTCGCCTTGATCAGGCCCGCCACGCCGGCTGCGGCATCGAGATGACCAATATTTCCCTTGAGAGAGCCCAGCGCGCAGGTTTCTCTCAGGTCGTGCGCGTCGCTGAATGCGCTTGCCAGGCCGGCGAACTCGATCGGATCGCCCAGCGGTGTCGCCGTACCATGACATTCGATGTAGCCGATGGTTTTCGGATCGATACCGGCATGCGCCATCGCGGCACTGATGGCCTCTGCCTGTCCATCCTCACTCGGGGCGGTGAAGCCGATCTTGTCGGACCCGTCGTTGTTTACGCCATAGCCGCGTATCACCGAATAGATCAGGTCGCCGTCCCTGATTGCATCCTCGATCCGCTTGAGCAGAACGACGCCCGCACCGCTGCCGAAGACAGTTCCAGACGCGTCCGCGTCGAAGGGGCGGCAGATCCCGTCGCGGGAAACCATGCCACCTTCCTGATACATGTAGCCGCGCTTCTGCGGGATCGTGACCGAGACGCCACCGGCCAGAGCCATGTCGCAACTGTAGGTGAGAAGGTTCTGGCACGCCTGGGAAACGGCCAGCAATGACGTCGAGCAGGCCGATTGCAGCGTGAAGGCCGGCCCCTTGAGATTGAGCTTGTAGGCCACCCGGGTCGAAAGCGCGTCGCCGATGGAGCCGATCAGCTGGCTGTAGCAGCCGATCTGGTAGTTCGAGGTAACTTCCTCGACGGCGGCACGATCGGCCATCACGTTGTTGAGCAGATAGGTGGGCATCGAGCAGCCGGCGAAAACACCGACGATGCCGGGCGCGCGATAGGGATCGTATCCTGCGATCTCCAGAGCCTCCCAGCACAGCTCCAGGAAGATGCGATGCTGGGGGTCCGTCAGCGCCGCCTCGCGCGCGAACATGCCAAAGAACTCCGCGTCGAACCGGTCGGCATCGGGCAGGTGCGGTCGGCACGCGACATAGTCCGGCGAGGCCCTTTCATCATCGGTGAATGAGTCCTCTATCTCATCGGCGGAGAAGGTGCGAAATGCATTGCCGCCGCGTTCAACCAGGCGCCAGAGCTCGGCCACGCTCGGCGCACCCGGAAATCTGCCCGAAAGTCCAACGATTGCGATACCGTCCGGCTGCGGTTCGCTGTGTGCCTGCGCATCGCTCAAGCCTGTATCCATGGGCCGACCATTCTCTTTCATGGAGTGGTCCGCCGAAACTGCGACATGGTTCTGCGCTGGGAGGCGGCACGCGGATCCGCGACTGTGGATCGCGTCGTCGGTGAGCCTCCCCCATCCAGAAACCGCGCCATGCCTTGAACCGTTGGATGCTTGAAGAGGGCCAGAACCTCACAGCGCTGCCCGAGTTCGATTTCGAGTCCCGCATGGACCCGCATCAACTGAAGGGAGGTTCCGCCGAGGTCAAAGAAGTTCCGGTCTGCAGGGATGGCATCGAGCCCCAGGGCCTCGCGCCAGAGACGGGTTAGGATCTCCTCGCTGCGACTTTGCGGCGCGGCCTGCTTCACATCCTCGATCGGCGGCATCGGCAGCTTGGAGCGATCGATCTTTCCGGCCCGTGTCAGGGGGAATTCGGCAAGGACGATTGCTGCGCTCGGGATCATGTAGGCTGGCAGCGTGTTGCGCAGACGCTCCATGACGGCGGGGACCAGATTGGGGTTAGTCAACTCCTGGGGATCGCGCGGCCGCAGATAGGCGATGATCCTCTTGATGCCGCCCGGCTCCCTGCATTCCACGACCGCTTCAAGCAGCCGCGGATGGCTTCTCAGTGTCGCCTCGATTTCCTCGAGTTCGACCCGCTTGCCGTTGATCTTGACCTGGCGGTCTTTGCGCCCCCTGAAATGGAAGAGCCCTCGCTCGTCTAGCAGCCCCAAATCTCCGGTCAGATAGCAGCGCAACTGGCCTTCATCCGTCTCGATCGTCACGAAGCGTTCGCTGGTCAGGTCGGGGCGGTTGAAATATCCGAGTGCCAAGCCGTCTCCGGCGATCACGATCTGTCCCTCCATCCCCGGCGGCAGGACATTCATCTCCTCGTCGAGCAGAAGGACTTGCGTGTGGGAGATTGCCTGTCCGATCGGCAGCTCAGTTGCCGTGAAATCCTTCGGTACCGTGAAGGTCGTGGCGATGCAGGCTGCCTCGGTCGGGCCGTAGACATTCGTCAGAGCGCAGTGCGGGTAGGCCGAAAGAAAGCGGCGTACATGCGCTGCGGACGCAACCTCGCCTCCAAAGATGGCATGACGCAGTGTGGGCAGGTGGACGTCTGCATGATCGGCAAAGAGATTGAAGAGACCCGTGGTGAAGTTGACGATCGTCACATCGTGGGCCCGGATCAGATCATGCATGTCCGTCAGCGAAAAATTCGCCTTCGGCATGATCACGAGTGTGCTGCCGTTCAGAAGGGTGCCCCAAACATCAACGGTCGAAGCGTCGAAGGATATGGTTGTGGAATGCAGCACGATGTCGCTGGGACGAAATTCGATGAAGTTCTGGTCCAGCACCAATCTGGTGATGCCTCGGTGCGGCACGGCCACTCCCTTCGGGCGGCCGGTCGAGCCGGAGGTGTACATCACATAGGCGAGGTCCGTTCCGGTCAGCATCGGCAGCCGATCGGAGTTGCCGGGTTCGAGTTGCGCAAGCAGGCGCGGCAGATCCACCACACTGCCGGCGACGGGAGCGAGCGTCGAGAGATCGATGCCATGTTCCGTATTCGCCAGGATGACCTTGGGGTTGCACTCTGCCAGAACATAATGAAGGTGGTCCGTCGGATAGGCAGGGTCCAGGGGCAGATAGGCCGCGCCTGCCTTGAGGATGGCAAGCTTCGCGACGACCGTCGTCAAGGCCCTCGGCACGAGAAGGCATACGATATCCCCTTTCTCGACGCCTCGCGCCATCAGATAGCCCGCCAGTGCGTCCGACAACTGGTCGAGTTCACGATAGGTGAGACGGGTGTCGCCACATATCACGGCAATCGCATCGGGATGCGAGGACGCGTGCTGCCTGACGATTTCGGGAACGCCCAGCGAGCCATCGTAGCGCGGGCCGACGCTTCGATTTCCCCCCTTTTCGAAATCTGCACCCTTCACATGCTGGATACCCATCATCGGCTTTCCCTGCTTCAACGCTTCTGTCCGACCCGAACGCGGAACCTCAGGCCTACACATGTCGGCAAGGCTTCAAGCGCGGCCTTTCCCACGACGCCAGAATTTCACGCGGGCGTGAAATGGAAAGCTGGTCATTGGGGTGAGGGCGGACGGTCTTCGGCTTCCCGGTCTAATCCATTTGGGTAGGCGTGCGGTCTATCGGTGCCTTGTCTATCGCTTCCTCCAACTGGCAGCGCGGAGCGGCCGGCAGCAGAAGGACGGCGCCTGAGGACGATTTCAATGTCTGGAGATTGCCGTTGTGAGGGATTGCGAGGGCAGTGAGCCGCCTTCAGTTTGCCACGCCGCTTTCAAGGCCGGCCTCACAGTGGAGAAAGATGGCGAATTCACGTTTCCGCAGGTGAGCACTGCTTGGACGAGAGAGCGAAAGCTTCGTGCCAGTCGCGACGTGCTTTTGGCAGGAGGCGTTGAAGCTTTGTTTTCGGTGATATTTTTCACCCAACCGGGCAGGCGAGCTAATTCTTTAGATGTATCGTGTTTACTCCGAAAGAGCCGGGTGGTTTCCTCATTTTGTCGAATTTGATGCCAAATCCAGTAAATGAAGGCGGTGATCTAAGCAATTCGGGTGTATCCGAGAGAGCACTTTCCTTTCGCGATTGCTTTCATTCTGCCTCCTTCTGGCGTTGCCGCACTTGAAGAGTATTGATCCAGCTCGTTATGATCCGAAAGCGATAGTGTCATGAGCATGTTTTTTGATAGTGTTTTCATCGCCTTTAAGGGCATATGCGCGCGGGTTACTGCATGGTGGTAAACGAGCATTGGAAGGGCTTAAACACGATGGGTTTCGACTACCACAAAAGTGGTCAGAAACCGCCGGGTGCCTCTATGCGCCGGTTTGCACCGGGTGCCACCATCTTCGACATAGAAAGCGATGCGTCGAGAATTCTCTTCATCAGCAGCGGGTGGGTCGTATCCAGCCGCACAATGTCCAACGGTACCCGGATCGTCACCGACTTTTCGCTGCATGGAGACGTGCTGTCGTCAGCCTCGGCGGCCATGTCCCAGGAAAACGTTCAGGCGATATCGCCCGTGACATGCTACGAATTCGCCGGCCAGCTCTCGGGGCAGGTCAGCGAAGGCGCGTCCCAATTGCCCTTCATCATGACGGTCGAGATGATGAAGCGTCATGCGCGGCTGGTGGAGCGGCTGGCAAGCATCGGGCGGAGGGATGCCTTCGGTCGTACCGGTCACCTGCTGCTTGAGCTCGCCGTTCGCGCCGGTAATGCATCCAGGCCTGAGCTGGATGGTTTCGAGTGTCCGCTCAAGCAAGCTGAGATCGGCGATGCGCTCGGCTTGTCAACCGTCCATGTCAACCGTGTTCTCAAGGACATGCGGGTGGCTGGTCTGCTGTCGTTTCGAAATGGCATCGTCGAGTTTCTGAACCGGCGCAAGCTGATGGAAATTGTTGATTTCGAGCCGAGCTACCTCAGCTTGCCGGATACCAGTATCGTCCACGCCGACGGCTAGTGAAAAACGGTCCGGGACCACGATCAAGATCTTATTGTCCTACAATTCCACAGTCAAAAATGGCGCAAGCGTGGCCTTGTTCTGTCGCTGCGACCAATTTTGGTGAAAATATGGCTTCTTTGCCGTTAATTAACTTGGGTTAATGCGATGCTAATAAAACTGTGAAAAAATCACCCACATGAATTGATAGGATAAAGAAGTTATCGCGGCACCGACCAGCATAAGTAGATGATGTGACCTTTTGTGCCGAGTGATCGGTGAATGCTAAGCGAATTGAGGGGGTTAAAATGAGTGCATATGCGTCGACCTCGCACAATATCGAAAAATTGAAGAAGGCCGATATAGACTATCTCAGTAGCCTTTCATCCAGTCAGACAGTTGACCTGAAGCTGGATGAGTATGTCCTGATCTTAGACAGCCGGGTTCTGGATCGCGAATGCTTGTCTCGCAGCCTTTCCAGCTATGACCCGAGCATGCGCATCCTGACTGCGGGGTCGGTCGAGGAATGGCGAGGCCGTAAGTTGGAGAATGATCCGGCGGCTATCCTGCTTGTTCTGACTGGCGGGAAGTCTGGTGACAAGGGCGCCTGCGACAAGATCAAGGCCGTCGCGGGGGCTTTCAAGCTCAGTCCCGTCATCGTCATTCAGGAATCCGATGATCTTGGCGACCTGCTCAGCGCGATCGATGCGGGTGCACGTGGCTACATTCCAACAAGCGTCAACATCAGTGTTGCCGCAGAGGCCATATCCCTTGCGCGGGCTGGCGGCGTCTTCATTCCCGTCAGCAGCCTTCTGGCTAGCCGGGATGCGCTGAACTCGGTGGTCAAGGGATCCAGCTATGTGAACGAGAACTTCACGCCACGCGAGATCGAGGTCGCCGAAGCGCTGCGTCGTGGCAAGGCAAACAAGATCATCGCCTATGAAATGAATCTGTGCGAGAGCACGGTCAAGGTTCACATCCGCAACATCATGAAGAAGCTCAATGTCACCAACCGTACCCAGGTGGCGTTCAAACTGAAATAGGCCTGCCTCCCAACACGCCGACACCTTTTCTGCTTTTGTCCTGACATCGCGGCCATTCACTTCGACTGAATGGCCGCGTCGCTTTTTCTGCAAGGTGAATGCGCGGGATGTGAGACTGTTGCCGAGGTCTAGCCTCCTACAGGTCAGACGTTCGGCTCCGCAAAAGCCAGCGTGCGAGCGCGCTCGAAGGCATGTATCCTGTCTTTCATCGGAACATGATCACGAACGGGTGGTTGCCGAGTGTCAGTGTGATCTCGGAAACATTGTTCTCTTCCGCGACGGGAGACGTGCCGGTTGTCGGATCATAGATTGTTGCCGTCGCGACCCGCCTGCCGAGCTTGATGGTGGTGGTATTCTCCCCTTCGAGGGCCTCTCCCCACAGCACGAGCTGGAACGTGCCGTCGCTGTGTTGCAGCAGGATATCGTGCACGGTGTCGTGCTGTGGCTCCAGGGCATATTCGAAGCTGTCCGGCGCTTCCTTCGTGCTGTTGTCTGCCAGAATGCTGGTCAGATTGTGGAGATGGATGGCGGCCGTTCTGGGGGAATAATCGGGGCGGAAAAAGCCGTAGGTCTGATTTCCCTGCTCGTCTGTTCGGTCACGCAGGAGGTAGACCGAGGTGTAGCTATAGCCTCGTGCAAATTGCGCCAGATAGAGATTGACGAGATGCGCGGCTTGCAAGGCCTCGTCCACCTCCCCCTTGATGGCAACGCCGGTCTCGGTCGTCACTCTGGGCAGTGTCGGCAGTTCGTCTTCCGTGTGCCCCTGATATTTGTAGGCCCAGGTCTTCCCGAAGTTTCCGTAGAGACCGTCTACGGGTGAGGTGCTACCGGGCTCGGCCGCGTCCCAGGTCTTGTTGTCGGATGGGTCCGGCGCATTCGGGTGGTAGATGTAGTTGTGAACATTGGCATAATCGGCGAAGCGCGTCCCGTCCGGCATCAGGGTGCCCGCCCCTTGCGGGATCTGCAGGAATTGCAGGCCGACATTGTCTGTCTGCGCGCCCGGTTCCGAGATGGACCAGACGGGGTAGGCAGCCAGCAACGGGTCCTGCTTGACCGCGCGATATAGATCGGCCTGCAACTCGGCGACGGGCAGCCACGAGCCGCTGCCACCGCCCTTCTGGCCCTTGTAGACAACCGGCCAGTTGTTCGGTTCGTTGTTGCCTTCGAATGCCAGCAGCGCTCCTGCTTCTGCCAGAATGCGCCCTGTTGCGATCAGCCCTTCAAGATCGCCGCTACCGCTGCCGAGACCCCAGCTGATCATGACGCCGGCTTCACGATGAAGGGACAGGAAGGTCTCGATTGTCAGGGGGCCGTTTTCGCTCACCCCCTCAATTCCGCCGCGAAGCCAGCGAAATCCCCCATATTTCAGCATCTCCAGCGTCTTCGCGTAGGGTTGTCCTCTGTCGTCGAAGGTCGAGACGATACCGATGCTGCTCAGGAATTCTGCCGTCGGTCTGGCTGAAACCTCCGCGGCATGCGCTGTCCCGCCGGTTGACATTGTCACGGAGAGCACAAGCCCGACCGAAACGGCGAGCAGCCTGCGGCCGACCTCGGTGAGTTTACCTGCATGCATGATCGACCTCATTTCCCAATACTGCTCACAAAGACATGCATCACGGCTCTCCGATCACGAGATGGCAACCGCGACGCCATTGCCAACCATGCCCGCATGGTCTTTTTCGGCAGCTGCAAACAAGGCCCTATCGCAGCTCCAGTCCCCCACCACGCGCCCCAGGTTTTCCATCTCGGCGCGGGTGTCCGCCGTCGGCCATTGACAGGCGAATTGATGCCGCAGCGACCTGAGTTTGTAGGCCGTTCGTCTGGCCAGGGAGATCCTGCGGACAAACGGTCTGAGGTATTCGTGTTCGCGCAGGGCCTGTACATAGGGCGTGGTTTGGTGCGCTGAACACGGGAAGTACACGCCGTCCCATGGTTTCGGATGGGAGGCGAAGTGGATGATGGTCGGTTGCCCGGTCGCCAGATGAAGGAACTGTCGCGGGAAGTTCCATCGGTTTGACATGCGAATCCAGGAGTCACCCGCAACCGTGTTGAGGGCGCCCTGATCATGGAGGTGCCCGCCATTGGCGACGAAGTAATCAAAGGCGGCCTTGCCGATCCATGCCTTCGGGTCAAATTTGAGGACGCCTGAATTGAAGTAGTGATGAGGCTGGTTTTTGCGCGCCGCCTGGATGATCGAGACATAATCCGGTGCTGCAAGAACCTTGCCCTTCGGGACGGTAAATTCCTCCAAAGGTGCAAGGTCTCCCACTATTTGGGTATCTCCGTCGATGTAGATTACTTGTCGGTAGTGATCCGGTAGTAGATCCGACAACAGCAGTCGACCCATGGCAGCTATGCTCACTCTTCCACCAAATTCCCGGCGATCGACTTGGGCGAATTTTTCTGCCAGAAATTGAGAACCATCGAGCAGGAGGATGTTCGATGTCTGGCAGAAGCGCTCGCAGCCTGACTTGTTGTGAAATGCTTCGGTCGTGACAATGACGACATCCGTTGCCTGGTGCGCTGCTTTTCTGGCTTGCAGGGCCGATATGGCGGTCGGAAAGAAATAGTTTTCATCTGTCACGTAGACGATGCATTGAGAATTCATGGTAGATATCCCTCGGCCTGCGATCAAAAAAGGTTACAATGGTTTCTTTTTCGCTTCAATGGAGCTTTATCTTGTTTTTATTTTGTTTTTATTTTGTATATCGCGTTCTGTTGCCGTGATGTCGACTTTTGAGATGTCCAGATAATTCGATTTATCTGGGTTTCTGTTTTGGCTTGTTTCTTTATTGTTTCTCGAGGTGTGGCAGTGCTCGGTTTTGATTTGGTGCCTTCAGAATGCAGATAGAGGATGCACATCGTTCGCCGTCCGAAGATCCCATTCGTGTCTTTGTTCATTTGGCTGAAAACAAGGATGCAGAGCGTTGGCAGGCAGGCTGGGCTGCCGGAACGCTTGTCGGTATCAATGACGCCACCCCTTACGGCTATGGACGAGCAAACGCTCTCGGATGCTCGGTAACCTTCTCGAAGGGGTGCCATGAGGGGCTTCTGTCCAAGCTCGCGAGATATGGTCTTCGCGTCATTCTCGGCTTCGATTTCCTCCATGCCTGGCGGCAGAGAAAGGCCTTTGCCGAAGCCGATGTCATATGGACACACACCGAGTCACAATACCTTGCTGTTGCTGCGGTGGCGAAGCTGACTGGCACCCGCACCAAAATCATCGGCCAGACGGTCTGGTTGTTTGATCATTGGTTCTCCTTGTCCTGGCTCAAGCGGACGCTCTATGCAGGCCTTGTTCCAAGGGTGGACGTTTTGACGTTTCTTTCGCCGTTGAACCTTGAGGTGGCTCGCAAACTGTTTCCGGATGCCGATGTGCGGTTCGTCCCGTTCGGAATTCCGACGGAAACCAAGATTGCACCGAGGCCACGGCCAGGTCCCGTTCGGGTGCTGGCAATTGGCAACGACAGGCATCGGGATTGGGAAACGCTTGTCGCCGCTGCCAAAGCCAGCCCGGATCTCTCTGTGGTCATTCTTTCTGGCACCGTGGGGAAGAGGCTGGTCAGGAACATTCCGAACGTTGAAGTTCGGAGGGCCAGACACACTCGCGAACTGATGGCTGAAATGGAAAAGGCGAGCGTGCTCTGCGTGCCGCTCAAGCCCAATCTGCACGCCAGCGGGATTACGGCGATCGAGGAAGGCGCGCTGGCGGGTCTTCCGATCGTTGCATCAGATACGGGAGGGCTTCGGGCGTACTTTTCCGAGGAGGCGGTACGCTATGTGCCGCCTCAGGATGCGATGTCGCTGGCGGATGCGCTCCTGGATGTCGGGCGCAAGCCGGACGAAATGCTTGAAATGGCCGTGCGGGCACAGAGCAGGATGACTCCTGGCGGGTTGGGTGTCGATGAATATGTCCGGGCGCATGTCCTGATCAGCCGCGCCCTACTGCGGAAGGCTGACTTCCCCGACGAGGCGCCATAGCGGAGTATGGGTGCCTGACCAATGTGACGAGGAAGACGTGTCTATGACCCCTCGCGGTCAATGAGGGCGTCGAACAGGACGAGTAGTTGATGAGCGTCGAGCCAATCGGTGTTTTGACCTTGATCATCGGTATCCTCTGCCTTCTGAGGGGCCAGGGGGCAACGGTCATCGCATTCTCGATCTTCCCTGTGCTGGGCGGCGCTGCAGCCCTGATATTCGGCTCCACTGGCATCCAGCCCGCGCATCTGTTCATCGTCTTTCTGATGATCTCGGTGATGTGGCTGCATGGCGGAATGCAGTCGATGATCGATGCCATATTGCGGTCGTCTCCGGCGATCTGGCTGGCATTGCTGGTCGTCTACGGGATCATTGCCGGTTATTTCTCGCCGCGGCTGCTGGCCGGTACGATGGACATCGTGCCGATCGGAACCGGCGGCATGCCCAACCCCGAAGGTATCATTCCGCTCGGCCCTGTCAGTGGAAACTTCACCCAGGCGGTGTACCTCCTCGCGGATCTCGTGACGTTCTGCCTTATCCTGTCGGTGGCGTCGACGCCCCGAGGGTTTCGCCATGTGGCGATCGGATTGATGGGCTTTGCCGCCGCAAACATCTTCTTCGGCGTGGCGGATATGGTCAGTCCGGGCACACCGCTCGTTTCCCTGTTTTCCTATATCCGCAACGCATCCTACACGTTTCATGTCGACGAGATTGTGGCTGGCATGCGCCGCATCATAGGATCATGGCCCGAAGCCTCGGCCTTTGCCGGCGCAAGCCTGGGGATGGTCGGCTTCTGCGGAAGCCTTTGGATAGGCGGGCGCTACAACAAGATCAGCGGGCTCCTGTTTCTGGTGTCCTGCCTGATGATCGTCCGCTCGACATCCTCAAGCGGTATCGCGGGACTGCCCGTCTGCCTTGCGATCCTCTATGTCAGCAGCATCTTCCGGGCCGGCGGCGCCTCCGGGACGAAGGCGAGTGCCCTGGTGGTTGCAAGCCTGCCCGTCGCGGTATTGGCTTTCGGGTTCCTGCTGGCCCTGAACGAGAATTTCTACGCGATCGTCTACAATTTCATCGACATCACGCTTCTGAGCAAACCGACTTCGCTGTCGGCAATCGAGCGCGGGACCTGGAATGCGTATGGCATTGCCAATTTCTTCGGGTCCTACGGCTTCGGGGTTGGGCTGGGAACGGCCAGAACCTCCTCATTTGCCATCGCCTTGCTGTCCAATGTAGGGATTCCCGGAACCTTCTTCTTCCTGATGTTTCTGGCGACGGCAATTGTCCTGCCGAAGGGCGTGCCTCGCAGTTTTGAGGACGATGTCGGGATCGCCGCTCGAAACGGCTGCCTGTGCCTTCTCGTCGGTGCGCTGATTTCCGGATCGACCGTCGATCTTGGGCTCGTCTTCTTCATCATGGCGGGGCTCAAGGCCGCTCTGGCCGTCAGGCGGCGTATCCC
>CALSAF010000094.1:0-18762 GCA_943372805.1 Rhizobium sp. Q54 | reverse complement strand
TTGCGGTGGCCAATCATGGCCGCGGATCAGATCGAAGACCGTGCCCTTGACGGTCTCGTCCCCGGAGCCGGTGATCGCGGCGTTCTTTGCCGGGATGTTGGCAAGCGATTCCCGTGTCGCGTAGAGTGCCGTGCCGCACAGCACGCCGTCTGCTCCGAGCATGAGCGCAGCAGCCAGGCCCCGGCCATCTGCAATGCCGCCTGCAGCGATCACGGGCGTTCCGGGGACGGCATCGACGACAGCCGGGACGAGCGGAAGCGTCGCGCGGCTGCCGCCATGACCACCGGCCTCGGTGCCCTGTGCGACGATCACCTGAGCCCCTTCGGCGACGGCAATCTTCGCCGCCTTTACCGTTTGAACCTGCGCGATGAGAGCGATGCCCGCGCGCGCGATTGCCGGTGCAAACTGCCCGACATCGCCGAACGAAAGGAAGATCGCTCTTGGAGACCGATCGAGGGCCAGATCGAGCAGGCCGGGATCCCTGGCGAGTGCCCAGCTGATGAAGCCGACGCCGACCTTGGTATTGCCGGCGCGTTCGAATTCCTGCTCCAGCCAGCGCCGGTCGCCATAGCCGCCGCCGATCAGCCCCAAGCCTCCGGAATGGCTGACCGCCGCCGCGAGGGCGCCACCTGCGATGCCAGCCATCGGCGCCGATAGGATCGGCGCCGAGAGACCAAAGTTTTCGGTAATGCGGGTTCTGAGAGCCATGAAGTTTCAGGCGCCCCGCTTCGAAGCCTGTCGATACGCCTCGACAGGCAGGCCACCGATACCCCAGTCCTCCATCGCGACCTCATCGATGACGACGAAGGTTGTCGCAGGCGTCTTGTCCAGCACGTCCACGAGCAGTTTCGTCACTCCCTGGATGAGTTCGGCCTTCTGTGCAGCTGTTGCGCCCTCGCGGGTGATCTTGATGTTCACATAAGGCATCGCTTCAATTCTCCTGAGGCGGTCGCTCGATAATCTGGAACACCTTGGCAATAATCTGCCACACTCCATCGACTTTCACGAATGTCAGGAAATCGACAAAGTCACGTGTGCCGATTGAGCACCGGACCCGTGCAAAGGCGGTGTTTTCGCCGGCGAATTCGATTGAATCGATGTAGTCGTGCCGCGGTTCGTTGCGCGAGGCGGGGGACTGGCGTGCGGCAACGATCGGAAAGTATTCCTCCATCGTGCGATGCAGGAACGGCGTTTCGTCGGCCGTCGCATAGATGGCGCGTGGGTGAAAGACACTCTCCAGCTTGGCAACATCGCAGAAATAGAGGGCATCGAAATAGACTTCGATGGCGGCTGCAATTCTCGGAAATTCCGTCTTCGTCATCATGCAGCCTCGTCCGAAATCAGGCCTTCCGCCGCCAACGCCTTGCGCACTGCTGGTCGTGCGGCGATGCGCGTCACATAGGCAGCAACGACTGGCCAGCGGCCAAGAGCGACGCCGATGAAATTGCTCCAGTTGAGAACGACGAAGAGGTAGCTGTCGGCCACCGTGAATGTGGTGCCGAGAATGTAGGGGCGTCCATCCTTGAGGGCGGCCTCTATATCGTCAATCCGGCGGAAAAGCCGGGTTTCGGCGCGTGCCCGCTCCTCGCCTTCGAACGGGCGACCGCTGAACCATGGACTGAAGGCCTTATGCAGTTCGGAGGAGGTGAAGTTTAGCCACTCCTGCAAGCGAACGCGCTCAAGTGTCCCGGCACTCGGCGTATAACCCGCGTCAGGCGCGAGATCCCCGAGGTACTGAAGGATGGCCGGATTTTCCGTCAGCACCACGCCGGGTGCGATCTGGAGGGCAGGCACATACCCCTTCGGATTGATGGTCCGGTAATCCTCTCCCTCCGACGTGATGCCGCTCTCTGTATCGACGCTCACCGCATCAAAGTCGCGGTTCATTTCGGTGAGAATGATGCGAGACGCCAGAGAACAGGCGCCGGGCTTGAAATAAAGCAACATGGATAGATCCTTGTCTGTGTTGGACGAAGAGACCTTATGGCGTGAGGTAACACTTGAAAACCAGGTTTCTTGTGGTAACTAAATATTCAAGTTTCTCCGTAGTAACCCGAAACAGCCATGCCACTGAAAATCCGAAAAAACCGAAGCGAACGCCCGCCCCAGAACTGCGTTCTGACGGAGTGCATGTCGATCATCGCCGGCGCCTGGGCGCCGAACGTGATCTGGCACCTGCGCGCCGGTCCACGTCGCTTCAACGAATTGCGCCTCGACATTCCGCCGATCTCGGCCAAGGTCTTGTCGCAGCGCTTGAAGGAACTCGAGGCGCGTGGTGTGATTTCCCGGACCATTCAGCCGACGACCCCGCCATCGGTTGACTATGCTCTCACAGCACTGGGGCAGGAGCTGGTTCCGGCCCTTGTGGCCATCGTCGCGGTCGGTGAAAAACTGAAGGCGACCCAGACGTCCGGGTTGGCCGTGTCTTCCTGATTGCCAGCTTTTTTCTGCTTTGCTTGATCACCAAGTTCGCCGTCCTGGAAAGATGGCGCGCCTCTCACATCCCACCCCCGCACAAATTCTCACGCCCTCTTCACCCTTCAGTAACCAACTTCGGTAACCATAAGCCTCACATCCCGTGCTGCGTCAGCGTAAGAGTGAGTAACCGATGGCTTCTGTATTCCCGATTGCCGAACTCCGCCGTTCTACGGACCCGTTTTCCTGGGTCGACAGCATCATCAAGGGCGATTGCGTCGCGGCCCTCGAAGCCCTTCCCGATAAATCCGTCGACGTCATCTTTGCCGATCCGCCTTACAATCTGCAGCTTGGCGGCGCCCTGCACCGCCCCGATCAGTCGTTGGTCGATGCCTGCGATGACGAATGGGACCAGTTCGCCTCGTTTGAGGCCTATGATGCCTTCACCCGCGCCTGGTTGCTTGCCTGCCGCCGCGTGTTGAAACCGACCGGCACGATCTGGGTCATCGGCTCCTATCACAACATTTTCCGCGTTGGCGCCACGCTGCAGGATCTCAACTTCTGGATCCTCAACGACATCGTCTGGCGCAAGACCAACCCGATGCCGAACTTCAAGGGCCGCCGTTTCCAGAACGCCCATGAGACGATGATCTGGGCCTCGCCTGATCCGAAGGCCAAGGGCTACACCTTCAATTACGATGCGATGAAGGCCTCGAACGACGACGTGCAGATGCGCTCCGACTGGCTTTTCCCGATCTGCTCGGGCGGCGAGCGGCTGAAGGGCGACGACGGCAAGAAGGTCCATCCGACCCAGAAGCCGGAAGCTTTGCTCGCCCGCGTCATCATGGCCTCCACCAAGCCGGGGGATATCGTACTCGATCCCTTCTTCGGTTCCGGCACCACGGGTGCCGTTGCCAAGCGTCTCGGCCGTCATTTCGTCGGCATCGAGCGCGAGCAGGATTACATTGATGCGGCCTCCGCCCGCATCGCCGCCGTCGAGCCTTTGGGCAAGGTCGAGCTGACGGTCATGACCGGCAAGAAAGCCGAACCCCGCGTCGCCTTCAACGTTCTCCTGGAAGCCGGCCTAGTGAAGCCCGGCCAGGTCCTGACCGACATCAAGCGCCGCCACTCCGCCATCATCCGCGCCGATGGCACGCTGACGGCAAACGGCGAAGCCGGCTCCATCCACCGCGTCGGTGCCAAGGTGCAAGGTCTCGATGCCTGCAACGGCTGGACCTTCTGGCATGTCGAGGAAAAGGGTGCCCTGAAGCCGATCGACGACCTGCGCTCTGTCATCCGCAGCCGCATGGGCGGCCTGGAGTGACGAAACGACTCCGGCGCCTTGAATGCGCCGAAGCCGATTTCTGTCAACATTAGAACATCCTCACATAACTGTGATCAGCTTCGAGCAAGTCGGGCGCTTTATCCCGACTGCATTCGATCTTAAGGGATCGAGCTGGCGCGGGCAGGGGTCCGCCAACTCCACCCGCGCCAGCGCCTTATTCGCCCCTCCTGTCGGGCGCTCACCCCAAAAGTCGACATTCGCGCGCTCACGGTACCAAACTCCGGAGAGAGTGACAGGAAACACTTGATCAGCGATCGCTATCGCGCCACGATCCTGACTGCCGGCAGGCCATTGGGGGAATGCCCGGAAAAAGGTGCTCCATGGCCCGGCATTCACTGAAATTCATCGGCATCATCGCACTTGTGCTTCTCGGCTTTGCCCGCACCAGCGCTGCCGAAACCTGTCCTGTCCTCGAAGGCTTTGCCCCGCTCGAGGCCTTGCCGGTCTATGATGGGGCCTGTCTCTACGGCGCCGAAGATGCGGGCTTCACCCGGTTCGAGCTGCCGGTCGGCCCGATGAAGGGCCGGACCGTGTCCGAGGTCAAGCCGATCGAGGGCCAGTTGCAGCGCCGCCTTTATGTGGCCCCTGAAGGTGCCAGCGCAGCCGATGTCTTTCTCAACTACCGCACGGCCCTCGTCGGTGCCGGCTTCTCCCCCCTGTTTGAATGTTCCGCGCGAACCTGTGGCAGCAACAATGCCCTGCTCGGCAAGCTCATCATCTACCCGCCGGAGCGGAAGCTGAAGAATCTGGGCAAGGCGTCCGAATTCGCGCTCTATGTTGAGGGCGACGAGCATTACATTGCCGCCGTCTCCGCAGATGGCACCCGCCATGTCGCGCTCTATGTCGCGCAAAACCAGAAAACCCCGATCTCCGAGAATGCATCGGAGCGCGCCGCCGTGCATCTGGATCTTGTCACCGCGGCAGCGCTCGAAAGCCGCATGATCGATGCCGCCGCCATGGCCAAGGGAATTTCGGACGAGGGCCATATCGCGCTGGACAATGTCTATTTTGACTTCGGCACGGCCAACCTGTCGCCGGAAGCAGCCCCGGCCATTGCCGAGATGGCAAAGCTCCTCACCGCAAACCCGGCTTTGAAGGTCTATATCGTCGGCCATACCGATTGGATCGGCGATGCCGATACCAACCTGTCGCTGTCGCAGAAGCGGGCTCAGGCGGTCATGGCAGCGCTGGTCTCCTCGGGCATCGCGGCAGAGCGTGTCGCCGCTGCCGGAATGGGCATGCTTGCCCCGCGCGCCAGCAACCAGACCGAGGCAGGCCGGGCGATGAACCGCCGTGTGGAACTGGTCGAACGACCCGACTGATATCCACTAACGGCCCGCATGTGCGGGCCGCAGGGCAGCATTGTGGCCGAGGAAATCAGAGGCTGATCCCGAGCCCCCGAAGATCCGCCTTCAGCGTCTCCGCTCCGGTAAAATGCACCGCCTGCCAGCCGGCGGCCCGTGCTCCTTCGACATTGGGATAGCTGTCGTCGATAAAGACCGTATGCGCCGGCTCCAGATTGAAATCGGCTGCATGCCGCGTGTAGATCGCCACGTCAGGCTTGATCAGCCCGATCTCGCCGGACACCGTGACCCCGCGGGTGGTGTTGAGAAAGGGGTACATCTTCCGCGCTTCAAGGAAGGTATCGGCGGCAAAATTGGTCAGCATGGTGACGTCATGGCCATCCGCGATCAGCCCGGTCATAACAGCGACGCTCTCCTCATAGGCATGCGGCACCATTTCGGCCCAATGCTGGCGGAAGGCGCGGATATGCGCTTCCCGCTCGGGAAACTGGGCAATCAGCAGCGCTTCAGCCTCTGCCCAGTCGCGGCCGCGATCCTGCTCGATGTTCCAGTCATGCGTACAGACGCGCTGAAAGAAATCCGCCCGTTCTGCCGCGTCCGGAATGATCCGCTGATAAGGCAGGTTCGGATCGTAATGGATGAGCACCTTGCCGATGTCGAAGACGATATGGCGGATTTCGGTCATGTCTTAGCCCTTGGCTGTTGGAAAGGCGGTTGGAATAGCTGCCGCAATTGCCTTCTTCATGACAGTCGGCAGCGCTTGCCCATCAAGTTCGGTGACCGGCACCCAGAAACCGTGATTATCAGATGGGCAGTCGATCGGCCCGACCCGGAAGATCGAGAGCCTGAGCTCGAAATGGGTAAAGACATGGGCAATGGCGCCCGCCGCCTGCCAGTCGGCCGGGAAGGGGGCTGCTTCGATCCCTGTTTCCCCATCCTGCCGCGAGGTCCAGTCCGTCGTCGGCACCTCCGTCATGCCGCCCAGCAACCCGCTCTCCACCCGCTTGCGCAGCAGAAGCCGCCCGTCGCGATCAACAGCGATGAAGGCCGCTCCGAGCCGCACGGGCTTTGCCTTCTTGGCGGCCTTGACCGGGAAGCGCTCCGGCTCGTCGCTCGCCAGCGCCAGACAGGCGCCGTTGAACGGACAGAGCGCACAGGCCGGCCGTTTCGGCGTACAGATCGTGGCGCCAAGATCCATCATCGCCTGGGCAAAGTCCCCCGGCCGATCGGTCGGCGTCAGCTCCGCCACCTTCGCCTTCATCTGCGGCTTTGATCCCGGAAGCGGCTGATCTATGGCAAAGAGCCTTGAGATCACCCGCTCGACATTGCCGTCCATGACAGCCGCCGGTCGGTTGAAGGCAATCGCCGCCACGGCAGCCGAGGTATAGTCGCCGATGCCGGGAAGCGCGCGCAGCCCCTCTTCGGTATCGGGAAAGACGCCGCCATGCTGAAAGGCGACGGCCTCCGCGCATTTCTTGAGGTTCCGCGCGCGGGCGTAATAGCCGAGCCCCGCCCAGGCGGCCATAACATCCTCGTTCGGCGCCTGGGCGAGATCGCTCACCCTTGGCCAGCGCGCGATGAACCTGGCGAAATAGGCCTTCACCGCCGCAACCGTCGTCTGCTGCAGCATCACCTCCGACATCCAGATGTAATACGGATCGGGCTTTACCCCCCGTTTGGCTGCCGCAGGCGAGATCCGCCAGGGCAGGTCCCTGTGATGTCGGTCATACCAGGCGAGGAGATCGGCGCTTAATTGGTGTTTCATCGGTTGAATGGCTGCCATGATGCGTTTAGACGGGGCGAGCGACGAAGACGACCGTCAGTCCATGCTCTGGAGATCCTATGCAGCTACAGTCCTCCGCCCTGAGGCGCAATACGGTCTGGGCCCTGTTCTTGATCCTCAGCCTCTCCGCTTACGAGAACTTCATCCTCAACATAGCGCTGATGGTCTCCGCCGGTTGGGCCCTCTGTTTTCTGCTGGTGGGCGTCCTGAAGCCAAGGCTCGACGGCGCGATCGGCTTTTTCGTGGCGGCGGCAGCCGCGTATTTCATGGTTCACGTCGCTTATCTCTTGGCGCATTACGGAACCCATTTCCCGAAGCCGGAGAAGGAATGGGCGGAGCCGCTGAAGCTTGCCACCTTCCTGCTGCCCTTCTTCATTGCCGCACGTCTGGCGACCGTTCCATCGGAAAGCTTGTTGCGCACGGTCTGGCTCGCCGCCGCCGTCTGGGGGCTCGCAACGCTCCCCTACACGCTGTATCAAGGGCTTGTCCTCGACATGCGCGCCGAGGCGGGGACGGGCAACGCCATCCCCTTTGCGCTGATGGGTTCCCTCTTCTCCTCTTGTGCGCTGCTCGGATTGAATGAAAAGGACAGGCGTTATCGGTGGCTGGCGGCGGCTGGCTTTGCGGCCGGCTTCCTCTGTGTCCTGTTTTCTCAGACCAAGAGCATGATGCCTGTTCCCATCCTCGGCCTTGCTCTTTTCTGGCTGATCTTCCTGAGGGGGCGCATGCCCCTCTGGCAGCTCGCCGGCATCGGGCTCGCTGTCATGCTATTCGCGGGCATCGGCTTCTATCTGTCGGGCAGCTGGGAGCGTTTCCGCGATATCTGGGCGATCCTGGTACAGGAGGATCCTTCGGCGACACTGGGCAATTCCTACACCGAGCGTCTGACCATGTGGTCCCGCGGCCTGACAGCGGTGCTGGAGGCGCCTTTCTCCGGTCACGGTTTCCAGAACCGGCGCCATTTCATCGGCCTGCTGGGCTACGACTATAACCATTGGCACAATGGCTTCCTGACGGCAGCCTTTGACAACGGCATTCCAGGCCTGCTGGTGATGACCGTGTTGCTCGTAGCGCCGATGGTCGTGGCCGTGCGCGCTCCGAAGGATGACCTCTATCGACCGCGTTTGTTCATCGCCACGATCCTCGTATTCGCCTATGCTTGGGGCGGCATGGTCAACCAGGTCTTCGGTCACATGATCTACGACGCCCTGTTCCTCTGGGTCGGCACGATCATCGCCGTATCGGCCACACCGGGAGCGAATACGGATGTCGAAGGATCAGCCTAGGCGCTACGGTGCCAGCCAGATCGCCGAGATCGCCAATGGCATCGTCGATCCTGTTCTGGCGCGGCGTGCCGGCATCAACACGGCGCTGCTCGGGTCCTGGGAAGATATCGTCGGCGACAGTTTTGCCGATTGCACGCGGCCGGAAAAGATCGCCTGGCCGCGTCGCTCCGATCTTCCCGACGATGGCGGTCATCGGCCCGGCGTACTGACCATTGCCTGCGAAGGGGCAAGGGCGCTTTTCCTCTCCCATGCCCAGGGCGAGCTGATTGCCCGCATCAACGGCTTCTTCGGCTATCCCGCGATCGGCCAGGTCCGCATCGTGCAGAAGCCGGTTTCGAATGCGAGCGTCAGGCCGCGGATCCGCAAGCTCGAGGGTGAGAAGGCAAAACGGCTCGCAGCGATGATGGAGGGGATAGAGGACGAGAACCTCCGCCGTGCCGTCGAGCGCCTCGGCACCGCCGTGCTGCAGGCCAAGCGCAAATAGCGAGCGGTCGCCTGTCCGCAATTGGCTCTCCGGCCGCTTGAAGCGCGATCGTCCCGCGCTGCATCTGGCCCAGATGCAGCCTGTATGGCGGCCAAGTTTGGGCCGATCCCTGAGCTCGCGTTGCTCCTGCCAAGGACCAGGTCTACCAGTCGACGGCGCGAGGCCGGCATGGCCTGCGCGCCTGACTCTTGAATCCGCAGGAACATCCGCTTGAACCTTCACAGCCCGACACCTGCTCCGGATCGCGATGCCATGCTCGGGGCTGCTCCGAGAGGGGATGTCGCTCCCGCGGCATGGCACAGAGGCAGCGCGCGGCTTCTCGCTCCGCTGCTTTTCGCCGTCATCGCCGGCATCGATGGGCTCGGCACCAGCATCGCCTTTGCCGCCCTGATTTTCGCTGGCCCGCTGGCTGCGGGCTTCGGCATGGGGGTGGGTGTCATTCTTCTGTCGAGCATCGTGATGGCCGCATGGATCGCGTTGCGCAGCCGCTATCCCTCCAGCATCGGCCAGGTGCAGGAGGCGAGCATCGCGATCCTCGCCACAGCCATCGCCGCAGCCATCGCTCATCTGGAGTTCGCGCCGGAGGAGGTCAGGGTTGCCACCGCTTTCGCCATCCTCGGGACGAGCGCGGTTGTCACGGGAGCCGTCTTCTGGATTTTCGGTCTTTGCCGTTTTGGCCGCCTCGTGCGCTTCATGCCCTATCCGGTGGTCGCCGGTTTTCTCGCCGGATCCGGCTGGCTGCTCATCCAGGGCGCGATGATGATGATCGTCGGCGATCGCAGCCTGGCCGAACTCTTCGTCCGCCCCGAGGGCCAGCAGGCGCTTGCCAATCTCTATGTCGCCCTGGTCTTTGCCACTGTCGTCACCTTTGCGCTACGCCGCTCCACGAGCCCGCTGACCATGCCGCTGCTCATGCTCGGCGGTGGCGTCCTGTTCTTTGCCATGCTGGCTGCGATCGGCGCCGACGTCGAACAGGCGCGCGCCATGCATTGGCTTCCCGCCATGCCGCCTGGCGGGGGCCTTGCCCTGCCACAGCCGCTTGAGGTCGTCACGACAGCAGATTGGCCCGTTGTCTTCCAGGCCTTGCCGGCCATCATCTCGGTCGCGCTGCTCGGCATGGTCGGCCTGCTCCTCAACACCAGTGGACTGGAAGTGGCGACCCGCCAGGATATCGATGCGGATGCCGAACTGCGCACAACCGGCATCGCCAATATTGTCGCTGGCGGCTTCGGTGGCGCGCCGGGCTTCACCGGCCTGTCGATGACCCTGCTCGCCAATCGCATGGGCGCAAGGGCGAGGTCTGTCGGCATCGCGACGGCCGTGATGCTTGCGCTGATGCTGCCCTTTGCCGGCGAACTCGCCGGTGCCATGCCGACTTTCGTCGCGGCTGGCTTGATGATCGCCCTCGGCATCGAGTTGATCCACGACTGGCTTTGGCGCTCGCGACAACAGCTGCCGCGCAGCGAGTGGCTCATCGTGCTTGCCATTCCGCTGGGCATGGCCGCCTTCGGCTTCATGGGCGGCATGGCGCTCGGCCTCGGTCTGTCGATCGTCACCTTCGTCTACAATTATGCCCGCCTTTCGGTCATCCGGATCAATGCCTCTTTGCGGGAGCGCAAGAGCAGTATCGACCGTCCGCCGGCGGAAAACAGCCTGCTCGAACTCGAGGGCGAGCAGGTCCAGGTTCTGGAGTTGCAGGAGTTTCTGTTTTTCGGCACGGCCGAGCAGGTGGTCGATGCCATCCGCCAGCGCCTCCAGGATCGCACCCGCCTGTCGCTGCGCTTCGTCATCATCGATTTCCGCCGGGTGAGCGGCATGGATGCCGCGGCTGCGGCCACCTTCGTGAAGATCCGCAACCTGCTTGCCGGCAGCGAGGTCGAACTCGTCTTCAGCAACCTCTCGCCGGAGATCGAGCAGGCGCTTGTTCGAAACGGCATCGACTTTTCGACCGATCCCGTCGTCGGCCGCGAGCGCGATCTCGACCACGCGCTGGAGCGCTGCGAGGAGCGGTTGATCGCTGCGATCGCCCGGGAAGAAACCTGGCAGGATGTCGAGGACTATTTTGCCCAGACGATCGGCCACAGCACCCGGCTCAAGGACCTCGTCGCCTCCATGCAGGAAATCCGTCTCGAACCGGGCGACCGCTTCATCCGCGCCGGTGAAACGGGCGACGACCTCTTCCTGCTCTGGACCGGCCGCGCCAAGGTGGAGGCGGTACTGGCCAATGGCAAGCGCCTGCGCCTGCGCACCGTGAAGCCCGGCGTCGTGCTGGGTGAAATCGCCATCTATCGTGGTGGTCCACGCACAGCCGATGTTGTCGCAGAGGTTCCGTCCACCGTCTACCGCCTCGCCCGCCGACAGCTGCGTTATCTCGAACAGGCAGACCCGGAACTGGCGCTCCTCGTTCACCGTCTCTGCGCCACGACCCTTGCCGAACGCCTGACCATCGCCAATCGCCTGGTCCAGGCGCTGCATGAGTGACCGATGCCGAAGGGACTATTTGCTGCTCGCGGTGAATACGCCGTCCCAGCCCTCGGGTGCCGTTTCGGGTAGCTGCGACAGCCGCTGCTGATAGAGTGCATGCGTCCCGGATAGCCGGTTCCTTGGCAGTGCCAGCAGTTTCTGCAACTGGTTGCGAGCGGCTGCGAGATCGCCCGCCTGCCAGGCGTGGATGAAGGCGCCGTGGGCTGTGAACAGGTCGGTCTGCTCAGAAGCGCTTCCCGCTGAAATTCCCATGAGCGCATGCAGCATCACCGGTGCCTGCCGCCCGACCACCCGCACCCGGTCCACCTCGACAAATAGAAGCCCCGTGGTCTTTGCCCGCACATCCTCGGTCACGAGGATCGACACGTCGTAGAGCTTGGTCATTCCCTCGACCCGCGAGGCGAGGTTGACGCTGTCGCCCAGGCAGGAATAGCTGAAGCGCTGATCGGATCCGAGATTGCCGACACAGGCCATGCCGGTGTTCAGCCCGATGCCGATCTTCAGGGCCATGCCGCTCTCGCGGTTCAGCCGTTCCAGCGAAGACACCATGTCGAGTGCGGCGAGACACGCCTTTTGTGGATGATCGGCAATGTCGAGCGGCGCGTTCCAGAAGGCCATCACGGCATCGCCGATATACTTGTCGATCGTCGCCTCGCGCTTCAGGAGCACATCGGTCATCGGCGTCAGGAATTTGTTCAGCAGTCCGGTGAGTTCTGTCGGTTTCAACTTTTCCGACAGCGTGGTGAAGCCACGGATGTCGGAAAACAGAATGGTCAGCTCGCGGTCCTCGCCACCAAGGCTCAGCCCCTCCGGATTCTCGGAAAGCCGCTCGACCAAAGTCGGCGACAGGTATCGTCCGAAACTCTCGCGCACGAAGCGCTTCTCGCGGTGGGTGAGCATCAGGAGCAGTGGTAGCGCCGTCAAAAGCACGGCGCCGAGCCCTGCGAACGGCAGCAGCGGATCGAAAAGCGTCAGTGCGCGGGCGAAGGCAAGCCAGGAGGCGCCGGCAATGAGGCCGGCGAGCAGCAGACCTGTCGCGACCGACAGGGCAGGGGTGGCCGTTGCGAGCACCAGGAGCAGCACCAGCCCGACAGCAACGGCTGCGGCCCGCTCCGCCCCAAGCATCCAGTCGGGGCGTTCGAGGAAGACGCCGCTGGCGATCTGGTCGATGATCTCGGCATGCACTTTTACACCGGCCATGGCGGGATCGATGGGGGTCGCCACGATATCGCGCAACCCGACTGCGCTGGTGCCCACCAGCAGGATTCGCCCCTGGATCTGCCCCATCAGGACAGGGGCCTTTGTCGGATCGAAGAAGTCGGCTGCGGAAATGACCGGCATGTTCGGCAGGCCGGAATAGTAGATCCAGATCTCGCCATCGGCGCTGAGCGGTATGTCGAGCGCCCCAACCCGGAGATCCGTCATTGCCGATCCCCCTGCCGTGCCCGCGGACCGCACAATGAACGATCCGGCCTGCTGGGCAATGCGGAGCGTTTCGATCGACAGCGCTGGATAGAGCCTGCCCCCACTCTTTGAGATCAGCGGGAAGGTGCGGATGATGTTGTCGGGCGTCGGTGGAAAGGAGAAATAACCCATCGCGGTGGCGCGGTCCGTCAGCACGGGCAGGTTGGACAGGGCTCCCGAAAAGGCAAGGAGCCGTTCGCCTGGATCGGGGCCGAGGAAGGAGAAACCGGCCTTGGGCTCTGGTGCCGGCACCGACGTCTCGTTGCTGAGCGCGATCCCCAGCGCCACGGTGTTCGCGGCGACCGCGTCGGCCAGCATCTTGTCCGGATCCGGCAGATCCGGCCCGACTTCGATTTCGACCCCCTGCCGCCGCATGTCCTCGATCAGACGCGCCGGTGCCGTTCTGTCCGGTTCTGAAAACACGATGTCGAAGCCGATCGCCGCCGCCCCCAGCCCGCTCGCCTGGGTGACGATGTCTGCCACCGTCCGCCGCGACCATGGCCATTGCCCGAGCGTGCGGATCGAGGCCTCGTCGATGTCGATCACGGCCACCGGCGGATCGGTTGCTTCGCGCGGCTTGATCGTCTGATAGGCGTCGAACACGAGCGCCGTCAGCCGGAACGCCTGCGGTGCCAGGGCTGCATGGGCCGTGAGAACGGCGACAAGCGCTGCCGCCCCCACCATCAGCACACCGAGCTTGCGCCGTTGCGAGGAGGAGAGGCGACGGTGCGTGCGGGCTTCTGCCATCGGAAGGCCTAGCGACTGCCGGCGAAGATGCCGGTCGTCGACCAGTCGGCGCCGTCATTTGCGCTGAAGCTGCCCATGATGCCCTTGACCGGATCCGTGCCGTTCGAAGCAAACGCGCCTGTGACGCTGGTGGCAATGCCGCTGCTCGAGGTGCCGCTGAAGGTCGCGCTTCCGTTGCCGAACGTGACATTCGCACTGAAGCTCTTGCTATCATAGCCGGAAACAGAAACGCTGCCTGTCCGTGTGCCGAAATTCATCGTCGAGGTCATGGCGCCGGTCGCGATATACTGCGCGCCGTCATTGAGCACGGTGCCGACCGCATTGCCGTTATAGGTCGCAGTGCCCGTGGTCGGAACAGCGCTGTTGGCCGGTTGCTTGCCGATGATCCAGTTGCCGAGATGGACGCTGTAGGTGCTCTCGGGGCCCGACTGCTTGCCCCACCATCCCCAGGTCATGAAATCGCAGGCATTGCAGATCGCCGAGCTCGTATTGCCGTTGAAGATCGTCGTCGGCACGACGGCGGACGAGACCATGTAGGCCCCGCCTGAGGAATCCACGGCGGCGATCAACTGGTCGGTCAGGTAGACCTGTTCGCTCTTCTCGCTCGTCGCCAGGAAATCGGCGAAGTAGCTGCTCGAGGGCTTGAAGATCGACCCCGTGAAGGTGCCGGCCGCATTGTCGAATTCCAGCGACGTCACGCCCTGGAAAAGCTCGGTATTGCCGCTGAACATGTTGGTTGCCGCGCCCGAGGCAAAGCCCGTCATCGTCTGTCCGCCGAAGCTGCGGGTCGCCGATGTGGTCGCCGCGTCATTGCGGCTCGCAACCTGCACCGTACCATAGAGGTTTTCCCGATCTTCGACGTCCTCGATGCTGCCGGTGCCGAGCACGAGATACTCGCCGTCTTCGCCGAAGATCTGATCGTTCCCGCTGCCACTCCCGAGCGTTTCCACATATAGGGCGGTCCCGGAGGTCGAGGTCGGATCGCTGGTCTGGGACGAGCCTGAGACCCGCCCGTTGAAGCCGTAGGTGCTGTCCCGCTCGTCGAAGCTTCCTGCCATGACCAGAATTGAGCTCGACTGGGCGTTGCCTGTGCCGGAAATCGACAGGGATGCCTGAAGAAGGCGCGCAACCACATCGTCCTCGGAGGTCACGCCTCCGGCATAAATGTCGCTGGTGACCGCAAGGCCGGTCGCGGGTGTCCCCAACGAGAAGGAATCGGTGAAGGGCACCGGCACGCCGCCGATCGTCACCGAACCGCTGATTGGATCCGCCTGCACGCCGTAGCGATAGATCTGGCTGGACGAAAACACCTCGGTCGCATCGGCAGGCGTGCCACCAACAATATAGACCCGATCGCCGCCGTCATTGGCGGTGAGGAAATAGGCGATGAATTCGCCACTGCCGGTATAGGCCGTGCCGCTGACCACGCCGAGGCTGCCAATCGTCCCGGTGACGTTTGTGCTGGTCAATGTCGAGCTGGAGGCCGGCTTCTGCAGGGAGACGGCACCCAGACCGCCGAAGGTTCCGGTCAGGTTGCCGGCGGCGTTTGAGGTCAGCGTCCCGTCGATCGCCTCGACGGCGACGTCGCCGCCCGTGTCGACCCGTGCTACGGCCCTGGCCGATCCATCCCACGGTTCTTCCGGTTCCGGATCCACCGGGTCGACCGGCGCGTCCGGTCGTGTCCCGACATCCCGTTGCGATTCGCCGGCCACGTCTTCCACAGGTGTCGTCACGATCGGCCGCGGCTGCGGCACCGGGATCGTATTCTCCGACGGCAGCTGCGCCGAATTGCTCTGGCCAACCGTGCTGTTCTGCACCGTCTGGTCGGTCGGCGTGTTGTTCGCACCTCCGCTCTGGCCGGGGCGACTGGCGAGGAACTGTTGCAGCCCGCTGACCCATTGTGGCGGAGTCCGCTGGACGCGCGGCTGGCCATCGCCAGCCACGATCGAGAAGCCCTGTCTGAACAGCCGCTGTGGCTGGCCGTTGCCGGTCAGCTGCACTTCCTTGCCATAGACCAGCGTCATATGCGGCGGCAGCGGCTGACCGTCATTGGTTCGTCCGTTGAGATTGATGTCGACCACGGCGCCACGAATGCCGGCCGTGCCGATCGGCGTGTCGATCTTCACATTGCCGCTTGCCTTGGAGGCCTTGCCACCGATGAAGCGCAGCGCGCCTTTGGTCATGGTCGCGGCCAGCGAGGCGGTGTTCTTTTCCGGATCATAGACGAAGCTGTCGATGACGACAGAGGAATTCGGTCCGATGGTGAAGGATGTTCCGTCGGCAAGCAGGATTTGCACCAGACCCTCGCCGCTCGTTTCGATCCGGTGGTTGCGGATCACCGGATCACCAAGCGAGATCAGGCGCGGCTTGCCGCCGCCGTCAAAGGCCGTTGCCGTCGGATTGACGGCAGCGGTCACACCCGCGACTTCGGCCTCTGCGTGCCCCGGAGCGGAGGCGAGCAGCAGCAGCGCGACCGAGGTGCTGAAAAGGGCATGACGTGTCTTCGTCTTCATCGTGATGCTCCTAGAAGGACGACTGGATCGAAAGCGACAGCGAGATATTGTCGAAGGCCTTGATGTCGTAGTTCGACCAGACCTTGCGGTAACCGGCCTCGGCCACCAGGGCCACGCGCTCGGTAAACGGCATGATCTGGCGCAGGTTGAGGCTGAACTCGGTATCGCGCTGACGCTCGTCCGCGTTGATCATCGTATCAGGATCGTCATAGCCGCGCCCCGCGACCGCCGCTTCCAGCCCGGTGACCCACGCCGGTCCGTCTCCGACAGGTGCAGCATAGCGGTAGGTGCCGGAAATCGCGCCACCGACCTCGGTCGAGGAGAGATAGCCCTCCTGCGCGTCCCGCCGCGTCGCAAGCAGCCGGCCGGTGAGGCTGAAATCCTCGGTCACGTTGTGCGACCATGACAGCTGTGCGTCGAAGCGGTTGCCGGTCTGCAGTTCGGCGGTCTGACGCGATTTGGTGTTGGAATAGTCCTCGTAACGGTATTGCAGGCTCGCCGAGAGGCTGTCGACCGGTGTCAACTGCCAGTCGAAATTGGTCGAGACCCCAGCCGAGGCGAGGTAGCGGTCGCCTTCGATCAGCACGCCGCTTGTCAATACCAGCACCGAGACCGACCGGTCGTCCAGCCCGAAACGGCCGAGGTCGAAGACAGGCCCGGCATAGGCCTCCACGGCAGCCGTGTTCAGCGTGTCGCGCTCCCTGTAGCCGGCAGCGTAGCCGGAAATCCCGGCTTCGAGTGAGAGCCCCTGGATGTCGGTGTCATGGCGGAAACGCAGCGCGCCGTTGACGAAGGCATTGATATCCTCGCCAGCGACGCTGAGCTCGTCGAGCGTGTAGGAAAGGCCATTCAGCGTGACGGTGGAATTGCCGGGGCCGGCATTGGCATTGCTCTGATAGCGCAGCCCGGTGCTGATCATTCCCGAGAGCTGCGAGGGCGCCGCGCGCTGGTCGATCGCCGCAATATACTGGTCCACCTTCGCGGAAACCTCTGGCGGCACCTCTCCGGCGGCCTTGGCACCGTCGAAATACTGCCGCGCGGTCTCATAGGCGCCGAGACGGTAGTAGAGCACGCCGAGTTCCAGCTGCAGCCGCGGCAGGCCGGGTGCATAGATCAGCATGCGCTCCAGCGTGGAAATGGCCCCTTCCAGGTCACCCGCCTGGGAGGAAAGTGCGGCATACTCGAAGGCCGTATCCAGATCGTCGGGAGCCGCCATCATGCGTTCGAACAGTTGCCGGCGTTCGGCCTCGATCGCCTCGGAAGAGCTTCCAGCGATACGGGGCATGACATTCTGCGATTGCTGTGCAGCCGCAGGCAGCACCGGCAACACCAGGCAGGCAGCCACCAGCGTAAGGTTCAGGCTGTACGCGGCAAGGGGCGCCGGCGCCCGGCGTTTCGGCAACAACATCAACGAATGGACTCTGATAATGAACGGGTGAAATTCTTTATGACAGTTTGATGCCCGGTTTGAAGGCGGTAAAACTGACCATCACGGCCAAGTTTGGGGTCTTCCCCGACTTCTCGCGGTGCTGGATCATGGTGTTAGCTGGCCTCTCTCCGAATGGCAATCCGGATGCCCGTCGGAGCGCGGCATGATGCTAAAGTCTATACATCAATAACTACGTTGTATTGTAGATACAGATTGGTATATGTATATGGAGGCGGTTGCGCCTGCGATGCGTGTCGAGACCCCGAAGGGTCCGGTTGTGTCGCCGGCGGGAGCAGCGTGGTGGCAGGGCCGCCCTGGGGAGGAAATGATGAAAACCAGCAGACGACAGTTCTTCGGTCTGGCGGCGGGCGGTGCGGCACTCGCGGCTGCCCCCTTGGGCCGTGCCACGGCGACGCCGGTCAAGACCGGCGCTCGCATTCTGATCCTTGGTGCAGGTGCTGCCGGGGCGGCATTGGCCAACCAGCTCTCCGCTCGCCTCGAGGGAGCGAAGATCACCATCCTCGATCCGCGCAAGCAGCACTGGTATCAGCCGGGCTTTACGCTGATCGCCGCCGGTCTCAAGCCGGCCTCCTATTCCGTCTCCGGCACGGGGGACTGGCTGCCCTCCGGCGTCGAGTGGATCGAGGAGGGCGCAGCCGAGGTTGATCCGGACGGCAAGAAGGTCGTCACCACGGGTGGCGCGGCGCTCGAATACGATTTCCTCTTCGTCGCCACGGGCCTCAAGCTCGATTATGCCGCCATCGAAGGCATGTCTCTCGATCTGATCGGCAAGGACGGCATCGGTTCCGTCTATGCCGGGCCTGATTATGCCGAAAAGACCTGGGCCGAAATGAACCGCTTCACCGACAAGGGCGGGCTTGCACTCTTCTCGCGCCCCGCGACCGAGATGAAATGCGCCGGCGCGCCGCTCAAATACACCTTCCTCACCGAGGATTATCTCACACGCAAGGGCACCCGCAGCAGTTCGAAGGTCGTCTATGCTGCCCACAACAAGGCACTCTTCGGCGTGCCGATCGTCTCCGAAAAGGTGCGCATGCTCTATGAAGAGCGCGGCATCGATACGGTCTACGAGCATGTGATGAAGAAGATCGACCCGGTGCGGAAGATCGCCACATTCACCACGCCGGAAGGTGACAAGGAGCTGGGCTACGATTTCACCAATGTCATCCCGCCCATGCGCGCGCCGGATGTTATCCTCAACAGCCCGCTGCCCTGGGCCGACAAGTGGGTCGGCCAGGGCTGGGTCGAGGTCGACAAGCACACGCTGCGTCACATGCGCTATCCCGAAGTCTTCGCCGTCGGTGACATTGCCGGTGTGCCCAAGGGCAAGACGGCGGCCAGCGTCAAGTGGCAGGTCCCTGTCGCCGTCGACCAGCTGGTCGCGCAGATCGAGGGCCGCGAGAGCAAGGAGAGCTACAATGGCTACACGTCCTGCCCGCTGATCACCCGCATCGGTTCCGCCATGCTCGTCGAGTTCGACTACAAGG
>CALSAF010000093.1:0-19261 GCA_943372805.1 Rhizobium sp. Q54 | reverse complement strand
TCTCCGGCACATGCGGCGGCGAGAGCACGCTGGTGTTTTCGAGGATGAAGCGATCGGGATCGGTCTTCACGGGCGGATCAGACGGGCGGATTTTCGAGGCCGCCCATACGGCAGATCTCGAAGTACTCGTCATCCGTCACCGGCTGGACCGAAAGCCGCATCGAGGTGACGAGTGCCATCTTCGCCAGCTTTTCGTTCGCTTTCACGTCCTTGAGGCTGACCGGTTTGGGCATGTCGCAGACGGCGCGGATGTCGACACAGTCCCAGCGGGCATCACCCTCGGCGGTGGAATCCGGATGCGAAAGCGCGCAGACCTCGACAATGCCGACGACTTCGAGACCCTCGTTGGAGTGGTAGAAGAAGCCCTTGTCGCCGATCTTCATCGCCCGCATGTTGTTGCGCGCGAGATAATTGCGAACGCCGGTCCATTCTTCACCGACGTCACCCTTGGCCTTCTGCATTTCCCAGGACCACTTGAAGGGTTCGGACTTGTAGAGCCAGAATGCCATGCCGTTCACGCCTCCGGATTGTTGAAGACCCAGTTATAGGGCTTGATCTCGACACTCTCGAACAGCCCGGCCTTGGCATAGGGGTCTTGTGCGGCAAGCGCCTTGGCAGCCTCGATATCATCGGCGGCAATGATCAGCATCGAGCCGCAGGGCTTGCCGTCGGAATCGAGGAACGGGCCGGCGATCTTCAGCTGGCCAGCAGCATTCAGTCCGTTCAGCCATTCGACATGCGGCGGACGCGTATCCATCCGAAGGTTCAGGTGGCCTGGCTTGTCGGCGCAGATGACGGCAAACAGCATCTTGTCTCTCCTCAAGGGTCTCTTATTCGGTGGTGATCGGTCGTGACATCAGTTGGGTGATGGCGGTCGGGATGTCCAGCCTGCCATCGATGATCGCGGCAACGGCCTCAGTGATCGGCATCTCGATCTGGTGCCCTTCAGCGAGACGCGCGGCTACTGCCGCCGCAAATGCGCCTTCGACCAGCGCGCCTTGCTGGGCAGCAATCGGTTCACCTTTGCCAAGCGCAATACCGAAGCGAAGATTGCGCGACTGGTGGCTGGTTGCCGTCAGAACGAGGTCCCCGAGGCCGGACAGACCCCGCACCGTATCGCCACGCCCGCCCATCGCATCTACGAGCCGCGACATTTCCGCGAGGCCACGGGCGATCAGGGCAGCACGGGCCGAATCGCCGAGCCCCATGCCCTCGACGATCCCGCAGGCAATCGCCAACACGTTCTTCAACGCGCCGCCGAGCTGCACGCCGATCCGGTCATCCGACGCGTAAAGACGGAAAGTCTGGCCGGAAATCGCCTTTGCCAGATGTTCGGCAAGGGGCAGATCTTCAGCCGCAATCGCCATGGCCGTTGGCAGGCCCTTCGCAATATCGGCGGCGAAACCGGGACCCGAAAGCATGGCGATGGGATGACCGGGAAGAGCCGTTTCCAGCACGTCGGTGAGCAGACGCGAACTTTGCTTTTCGATGCCCTTGGCGCAGATGACGACGGGTATGCCGGCTGTGAGATGCGGCCCATAGGTTTCGGCCGCCGCGATCTGTGCCTGGGACGGCATGGCGAAGAGCACGATATCGGCCTCGCTGACTTCCTCCGCCCGGGCGGAAAAGGTAAGCGCCGCCGGCAATTGAATACCTGGCAGTGCAGCCTCATGCACGCGGCTTGTAGCGAGATCGGCCATAACCGAGGCATCGCGACCGATCAGCAGGGCCTGCGCCCTCCCGGTCTGCGAAACCACTGCGGCAAGCGCCGTGCCGAAAGCACCGGCACCGATAACGGCGATACGCTGCATCCCGCTCATGCCTTGGCTCCCCGTTTGCCATAGGCGAGTAAGGCCTTGGCGTCCTGGTCGAGCGGCCAGCGCGAGCGGGGGGCGACGGCAAGATCATCCGAGGGCATGCCAAGGGCCATGCGCTCAAGACCGGCCCAGGCGATCATGACGGCATTGTCAGTGCACAGATGATGCGGCGGTGCGACGAAGCGGAAGCGGTTCTCGGCGCAGAGCGTATCCAGCGTCTGGCGCACCTCTTTATTGGCAGCGACACCACCGGCCACAACCAGCGCAGGCTCGGCCACATCGGGAAATACGTCCTTGAACCGCTGAAGGCCACGGCCGATGCGGTCTTTCAGCGTGCGCGAGATGGCATGCTGGAACGAGGCGCAGATATCGGCAATGTCCTGATCGGTGACAGGCGCGATGCCTTCTGCCGCCTGACGCACGGCGGTCTTAAGACCTGAGAATGAGAAATCGAGGCGAGCCTCACCGACCAAAGGCCGAGGGAAGGCAAACCGCTTGGGATTGCCCGTGGCGGCGGCCCGCTCAACAGCGGGACCACCGGGATAGGGAAGACCAAGCAGCTTCGCCGTCTTGTCGAAGGCCTCGCCCAGGGCGTCATCGATCGTAGTGCCCCAGCGCTCGTATTCGCCAACGCCTTTGACCAGCACCAGTTGGGTGTGACCGCCGGAAACGAGCAGCATCAAATAAGGAAAGGGAACGCCATCGGTCAGCCGCGCGGTCAGCGCATGGCCTTCGAGATGGTTGATGGCATAGAGCGGCTTGCCGGTTGCGCGCGCAATCGCCTTGCCGGTCATCAGTCCCACTAGCAACCCGCCGATCAGGCCGGGGCCGGAGGTGGCAGCGATCGCATCCACCTCGGCAAGCGTGATGCCTGCCCGCGTGAGCGCCTCCTCGATCAGCGTGTCCAACGCATCGACATGCGCACGCGCTGCAATCTCCGGCACCACACCGCCATAGGCGCTGTGCTCGTCGAGCTGGCTCAAGACGACATCCGCCTCGGTGATGGCAGAGCCATCCGCAAGCCGCGTGACGACGGCCGCCGCCGTCTCGTCACAGCTCGTTTCGATGCCGAGGATGCGCAGTTTGGATGCCATGGAACCTGTTCATTGATTGCGGTTGCCGAGAAACCGGTCTACGAAATCTGTCGGTAACAACGGACAAGTTCGGATGCAAACAAAACCTTTCCGCATCGGCACGCGGGGCAGCCCGCTCGCTCTCGCCCAGGCATATGAGACCCGCCGCCGCCTGATGGAGGCACATGGTCTGACCGAGGACATGTTCGAGATCGTCGTGCTCTCCACCAAGGGCGACCGGATCACCGACCGCCCCCTCTCCGAAATCGGCGGCAAGGGACTGTTCACCGAAGAACTGGAAGAGCAGCTTCTTTCGGGCGACCTCGACTTTGCGGTGCACTCCTCCAAGGACATGCCGACGAAGCTTCCGGATGGGCTTTTCCTTTCTGCCTTCCTGCCACGTGAAGATGTTCGCGACGCCGTCGTCGGACGAACCGCGCCAACGCTGAAGGAACTCCCGCACGGCGCGACCGTCGGCTCCTCGTCGCTCCGTCGTCAGGCCCTCATTCGGCGGCTTCGCCCTGATATCAACGTCATCACCTTCCGTGGCCTCGTTGACACCCGCCTGCGCAAACTCGCCGACGGCGAAGTGGATGCAACCTTGCTCGCCTTCGCCGGCCTGAAGCGTTTGGGCAAACCGGACGTTCCGACCGAACTGCTCGACCCCAGCGAATTCCCTCCGGCCCCCGCCCAGGGTGCGATCTGCATCGAAAGCCGCATCGGCGATACCAGGGTGAGCGAGCTCTTGGAGGCGATCAATCATCACGACACCTTCGACGCAGTCAGCTGCGAGCGGGCCTTCCTCGGCGCCCTTGACGGCTCCTGCCGCACACCGATTGCGGGCCATGCGACGGTGGATGGGGATGCAATCCGCTTTGCCGGCATGATCCTGACGCCCGATGGCAGCCGCTGGCACGATGTGGAGATCGAAGGCAGCCGCACGGACGCCGCAGTGCTCGGCGCCGCAGCCGGCGGGACGGTCCGCAGCAAGGCTGGCAGCGACTTCTTCGATAGCTGGAACTGACAAATGCGCGTTCTGGTGACGCGCCCCGAGCCGGCATCGGCCAGAACCGCCGCCGAGCTCGAGCGTCGTGGCCATGAGCCGCTCCTGCTGCCGCTGATGCAGGCAATCCACCAGCCGCAAGCGCTGGTGACGCCTGCCCTGCACGATACGGCTACCATTGCCGTTACCAGCGCCGAGGCGATCCGGGTTCTGGAGACATTGCCCCAGGAAGCCAGGCAAGCTTTGCTCGCCCTGCCGCTCTTCGCAGTCGGTCGCGCGACCGCTCGTGCGGCCCGCGATGCAGGATTTGCGGATGTCTCGGTCGCAGATGGCGACGGGAGATCCCTCGCGAGACTTCTAGCCGCAACGCAGGATCCGACAACACCGATCCTCTACCTGGCCGGTACGCCCCGCTCACCCGACTTCGAAACCGACCTGCAGCAAGCAGGTCGAGCGATCGATGTACGCGAATGTTACCGGATGGTCCCGACCACTCCCGACAATCTTGAGGTCCTCAAGACATTGATGCCGATGCCGGACGCAATTCTCGTCTATTCCGCGGAAACCGCCCGCCGCCTCGGCGAACTTCATCAGGCCACACGTGACCTGCTCGACTGGCAACAGGTGCGTTTCCTGTGTCTCAGCGAAAAAATCGCCAGGGCACTCCCCGCAGAAATTCAATCCAACAGCCAGTGGTCGATGGAACCTCGGGAGGATCAACTGCTTCTTCTGCTTTGATGCAGTGCCGCGTGAAATGGAACCTCAGGCCTTTCCTTCGCCATGAGGACTGACTAGGTTTAATCACACGCGCGAAATGAAGAGGTTGCCATGGTTTCCGGAAAGCCACCCCGTCGATCGAAAGCCACTGATGAGCCGGCGACAATTGACCTGACCGCTGAGGAAAGCGCGACGCCGAAGGAAGATGGCACCTCGGGCACGAATTCCGATGCAACAGCCTCGTCTGTCGTGACGGACGAAGCGGCTACCAACGACGCGGCAGCAAGCGACGCCCCAGCCGATACGCCTGCCGATCCCTGGACACCGGCGCCCGAGCCCTCGGAAGCAACCACGTCGGCCGCCGAGAGCGAAACGCCCGCCGACAGCACGGCGAAGACCGAAGCCACCACTCCCAAGGAGCCCGTCCGCCAGTCGCCCCCGACCTCGACGCTGGTCGCCTCTGGGATCTTCGGTGGCCTTGTGGCGCTCGCTCTTGCCGGTAGCATGCAATATGCCGGGATTGTCCCGGGCATCGGACCGGAGCAGAGGACCGAAGCGCCCGCGATCGACACGGCGGAGCTGGATGCCCTCAAGGCGGACGTCGCGCGCTTGGCAGCGCAACCGGCGGCACCGTCGACCGACCCTGCCCTTGCCGAGCGCATAGCGGCACTGGAAACCAGCGTTGCAAATACAAACTCGGCTCCCGCAACCGATGCGGCAGCGGTTGAAGCGTTGAAGACCCAACTTGTCGCGGCTGAACAGGCCATCGAATCGCTGCGTGCCGAAATCGCCAGCAACAAGCAGGCGCTGGACCAGAGCACGACCCGTCTGACCGAAGCCGAGCGCAAGCTCGAAGAGCCGCGCAGCGATATAGAAATGGCGCGGGCGATTGCTTTGGCAGGCCTCAAGACCGCAATTGATCGAGGCGGCCCCTTCCTGTCGGAGCTCGACGCGCTGAAGAGCGTGTCGCCGGAAGACCCGGCTGTTGCGGCACTCACACCGCTCGCGAGCGCCGGTGTGTCTTCCCGCTCGGATCTTGCGCGCGACTTCAATCAGGTCGCAGAAGACATCCTCGCCGCCGTCAACCAGCCGGCAACTGGCGAAGGCTGGACGGACCGTCTGCTCGCAAGCGCTCGGTCTCTGGTCAAGGTTCGACCTGTCGGCAATGTCGAAGGCGAGACGCCAGAGGCCATCGTTGCCCGCGTAGAGAACAAACTGCAGAACGGCGACCTGAAGGGAGCTGCCCTTGAATGGGAAACACTGCCCGAGGCCGGCAAGCAGGCATCCTCCGAGTTTTCGACCAAACTGAAAAACAGGATCGAGGCCGAGGAGCGCGTTGCCGCCGCTCTGTCCCAGACCGTGGCCGGGAACGGAGGCTGACGCATGACCACCATCCTCAAGATCCTCTTTTTCTTCGGCTTCATCCTAGCGCTCGGCTTCGGTTTTTCCTGGATCGCCGATCGCCCCGGTGAAATCTCGCTGATCTGGGAAGGCCAGCAATACAACACCGATCTCATTGTCGCGGTGACGGCGCTCGTCGCCCTCGCCGCCGCCATCATGCTCCTGTGGTGGCTGCTCCGCGCACTCTGGACCTCGCCCCATTCGGTCCGCCGCTTTTTCCGCGCCCGCAAGCGGGACCGCGGCTATCAGGCGATATCCACCGGCCTGATCGCAGCCGGCGCCGGCAATGCCATTCTCGCCCGCAAGATGAGCGCCCGCGCCCGTGGCCTGATCCGCGCCGACCAGGAACCGTTGATACGCCTGCTGGACGCTCAGGCTGCTCTAATCGAGGGACGTCACGACGAGGCGCGCCGCCTGTTCCAGGAGATGTCGGAGGATCCCGAGACCCGGGAGCTCGGCCTGCGCGGTCTTTACGTGGAAGCGAACCGTCTCGGCGCGCATGAGGCTGCCCGGCAATATGCCGAAACCGCAGCAGAGGCGGCACCTTACCTGCCATGGGCAGCGAAAGCGACGCTGGAACATCGCTGCCGCGCCGGTCATTGGGACGATGCGATCCGGCTGCTCGATCAGCAGAAGATCGCCCATGTCCTTGAACGTCATGAAGCCGAACGCCTGAAGGCGGTGCTGCTCACCGCAAAGGCCGAAGACCAGCTGGAAGCCGATCCCGCGGGCGCGCGCGACAGTGCATTGAAGGCGTTGAAACTCGCCAAGGATCTGGTGCCCGCCGCCATCGTCGCTGCCAAGGCCTACATGCGCGAAGACAATCTGCGCAAGGCGTCGAACACCTTGGAGCAGGTCTGGAAGATTGAGCCACATCCGGAAATTGCCCGCGCCTATGTCCGTGCCCGCAGCGGCGACAGCGCCGTCGACCGGCTCAAGAAGGCGGAAAAGCTGGAAGCTCTGAAGCCGAACAACTACGAGTCCCTGCTCGCGGTAGCTGAAGCAGCGCTCGATGCGCACGACTTCAAGAAGGCCCGGACCAAGGCCGAAGCAGCGGCCCGCATCGCCTCGCGCGAACGCGTCTATCTGCTGCTCGCCGACATCGAGGAAGCCGAGACCGGCGATCAGGGGCGTATCCGTCACTGGATGGGTCAGGCGCTCAAAGCGCCGCGCGATCCATCCTGGGTGGCCGACGGCCACGTGTCCGAGCGCTGGATGCCGATCTCTCCTGTCACCGGTCGCCTCGACGCCTTCGAATGGAAGACGCCCTTCGACCAGTTGGCCGGCCCGATCGAGGAAGGCACGGCATCCCAAGGCGAAAAAGCGCTCGCATCCCTTCCTCCTGTCGCGCGGACTGAAACTGCAGCCAAGCCCGAGCCTGTGGTCGAGCCGACACGCCCGAAGGTGATGGAGACAAAAGGCCAGGTGATCGACGGTGAGGTTTCAGCGAAATCGGCAGAACCGGAGGTGCATTTGGCAAAGCCG
The DNA here is from genome assembly GCA_943372805.1 of Rhizobium sp. Q54. Lineage (GTDB taxonomy): Bacteria > Pseudomonadota > Alphaproteobacteria > Rhizobiales > Rhizobiaceae > Allorhizobium. Next base: position 11,765 of record CALSAF010000093.1, on the reverse strand, counting down.
ACCAAGCAGGAGGCTCCTGTGGTCGATGCGTCGAAGGAAAGCATGCCCGCGAAGGAGCCAGCGGTCGTGGAACCCTTCTTCGGTCGCCCGCCTGATGATCCCGGCGTCAAGGATCCGGCGCTCGCTGCCCCGGAACCCAAGACCCGCCTGAAACTCTTCTGACAGGAACCGGCATGCTCGATCGCCTGCAATCCTTCTTCCAATCCGTGATGCAGGACCGCCCTAAGGCGGTCTTTGCGCCTGACGATCCCCGGATTGCCGTTGCCGCCCTCTGTCTCCAGGTCATGGAAGCGGACGGCATCGTCCGCGACACCGAGAAGGCGAAACTGAGAGAAATCCTCACGGAGGAATATGGGCTCGAAGAAAGCGACCTCGACGCCCTGATTGCGGCCGGTCAGGACGCCGAGAGTGAGGCGGTCGATTACTACCGCTTCACCACCGAACTGAAGCGACAGCTGAACGAAGACGAGCGCCAACATCTGGTCGGTATCCTCTGGGACATCGTTTACGCAGACGGCAGCCGCAGCGAGATGGAAGACCATGCCATCTGGCGGGTCGCCGACCTGCTCGGCGTATCCGGGCGGGAACGCATCGTCCAACGGCAGGAAGCGGCCGAACGAGCCGGCCTTGGAGCGATAGACGATGCCAAGTGACGAACGATCGCGCCCGCGCGATCGCAAGCAGTCCGTCCTGATTGTCCTGCACCAGGAGAGATCGAGCCCCGGCCGTGTCGGCCAGATGCTGCAGGAGAAGGGCTATCCCCTCGACATCCGCCGTCCGGTACTCGGGCAGGCTCTGCCACAAACCTTGGCGGACCATGCGGGCGCCGTCGTCTTTGGCGGTCCGATGAGTGCGAACGATCCCGACGATTACATCAAGACCGAGATCAACTGGCTCGATGTGCCGCTGAAGGAAGACAAGCCCTTCCTCGGCATCTGCCTCGGCGCCCAGATGCTGGTCCGTCATCTCGGCGGCAAGGTGGAAGCCGATCGTGATGAGCGCACCGAAATCGGCTGGTATCCGATCAAGCCGACCGAACATGGCCGCCTGCTGATGCACTGGCCGAAGATGGTCTATCACTTCCACCGCGAAGGCTTCAGCCTGCCGCATGGCGCCAAGCTGCTGGCGACCGGAGACATCTATCCGAACCAGGCTTTTCGCTATGGTGAGAACGCCTGGGCGGTGCAGTTCCATGCCGAACTGACCCGCGCCATGATGCACCGCTGGGTGGTTCATGGCGCCCATCGCTTTGTCCTGCCGAATGCACAGCAGGGGCGGGAACATCTGGAAGGCCGGATGATCTTCGACGCACCGCTGCGGGCCTGGCTCTCCGATTTCCTCGACCTGATCTTCAATCGCGATCAGCGGGCTTCCTGACGCTCCGGCGCTTCGAGACTGTCGATCTTGCGCAATTGCGGGAAGCCAAGCGCCCAGACTGCGGCAACGGCCAGCGTACCAAAGCCACCAAGCACGACGGCAGGCACCGGCCCGATGAAATGCGCCATGGTGCCGGCGCGGAACTCACCGAGTTCGTTTGAGGCGCCGACAAAGACCATGTTGACTGCGTTGACCCGGCCGCGGACCTCGTCAGGCGTCCAGAGCGCAATCAGCGTCTCGCGAACATAGACGGACGCCATGTCGGCGGCGCCCATCAGCATCAGCGCGAAGATCGACAGCCACGCCGTCTCGGAGAAGCCGAACAGGATCGTCCCGACCCCGAAGAGGGCGACGCCGATGAACATGAAGGTTCCGGCATTGTGGCGGATGGGAAAGCTTGCAAGCGCGATCGCGACGATGATGGCGCCGATACCGGGTGCAGCGCGCAAAAGACCGAGGCCCCAGGGGCCGAGATCGAGAATGTCCCGCGCAAAGACCGGCATCAGGGCCACGGCACCACCGAGCAGCACGGCGAACAGATCAAGCGAAATTGCGCCGAGCACCACCTTCTCCCCAAAGATGAAGCGGAAGCCGGCAAACAAGGTATCGAGCGTGACCGCCTTGCCCGGTTGGCGTTGCGGCGGCCTCTTCACCAGGAAGACCAGAACGGCGGCGCCGGCAAAGAAGGCGAGAGACACCGAATAGGCGAGGACGGGGCTTGCACCGTAGAGCAGGCCTCCGGCGACGGGTCCGACGATAGAGGCCGTTTGCCAGGAAGACGAGTTCCAGGCAACCGCATTCGACAGATCCTTCTGCGGCACCAGATTGGGTGCAAGGGACTGGACGGCAGGTGCGGCAAAGGCGCGCTCGATACCAAAGATCACAAGGATGGCGAAGACGATCGTCGGCTCGAAGGCATCCGCCATCGTCAGCCCCAGCAGCGCCCCCGCACATGCGGCACTGACGATCATACAGGCCGCGACGATCGCACGGCGATTGTAACGGTCGGCAACGGAACCCGTCACCAGAATCAGCATCAGCGAAGGCAGGAACTGCACGAGACCGATCAGGCCCAGATAGAAGACATTGCCGGTCTGGTCATACATCTGCCAGCCGACAGAGACGCTGAGGATTTGCGTCGCGAAGCCCCCCAGAAAGCGGGCGAAGAAGAAACGGGTATATGAAGAATGGCGGAACGCCGCGAAACGATCGTCGGCTGAGGAGGGGTGCATCGAACAATACCTTGGACTGCAGGGGGCTGGCCCGCCGTTAAACATGATTCGGATTGCGTGGGCCCCATCCACTTGTCCGTTAAGTCGTCAATGTCTACATCTCTGTCAACCGAGAAATGGAGACCTGAATGTACGCCCTGTTTCAGACGATCGACCTTGCCCTGAGCATCTTCACCTGGATTCTGATCGGCAGTGCGATCTTCTCCTGGCTCTATGCCTTCAACGTGATCAATTCCAGCAACCGCTTCGTCGCTTCGCTCGGACAGTTCTTTCACAACGTCACCGAACCCGTCCTGCGTCCGATCCGCCGCTTCATGCCGGACCTCGGCGGCATCGACATCTCGCCGATCGTGGTTCTTCTGATTATCTTCTTCCTGCGTTCCTTTCTCTGGAACAGCATCTATCCGCTGGTGGCGTGACCAGCCCCTGCCGTCTTGGCCATGATCATCTGTTGCTCGCCGTTCGGATGACACCGAATGGCGGGCGCGATGCGTTTGACGGTGTGGAGGTTGGTGCTGACGGTCTAGCGCAACTCAAGGCGCGCGTGACTGCCGTGCCGGAAAAGGGCAAGGCCAACAAGGCACTTGTTGCGCTTCTCTCGAAGACGCTCAAAATCCCGAAAACCGCCATAACGGTTGTCTCCGGCGAGACCGCCAGACAAAAAATCCTCCGGATCAAGGGCGATCCGGAGGACTTGAAATCGCGCATAGATGCGCTCGCGTCGGCCTGAACTTACTTGCCTTCGTCCTTGGCCCGCTGGATCGAGTCGAGGATGATCTGCTTGGCGACATCGACGTCCATCCAGTCGCCGATTTTGACCCACTTACCCGGCTCGAGGTCCTTGTAGTGCTCGAAGAAGTGCTGGATCTGCTTCAGCGTGATTTCCGGAAGATCCGTATAGTTCGTGATCTTGTCGTAGCGACGGGTCAGCTTCGGCACCGGAACGGCGAGGATCTTCTCGTCCATGCCGCCATCGTCTTCCATCATCATCACGCCGATCGGGCGAACGTTGATGACGCAGCCCGGAACGAGCGGGCGCGTGTTGCAGATGAGAACGTCAAGCGGATCGCCATCCTTGCAGAGCGTGTGCGGCACGAAGCCGTAATTGCCCGGATAGGTCATCGGGGTGTAAAGGAAGCGGTCAACGACGAGCGTGCCGGCGTCCTTGTCCATCTCATACTTGATCGGCTGACCGCCGACAGGAACTTCGACGATGACGTTGATGTCTTCCGGCGGGTTCTTGCCGATGGCAATGGCATCAATACGCATATTTTGGACCCCGTAGAGTGTTGAATTCCTGCGTTACCTAATGCGAATTATGGCGCAATGCAACACGGCTTTGGGAGAAGCCCCTTCGCCTTCGCCGGCGGGCATACAGGAGATGAGACAATGCAAGCCACCACCCCTGTGCGGATCGCAGTGCTCATGGCCGCAAAGATCGCCCTCGCGACACCGGCGCAGGCCAACGACAGCGCCTATACCGATCTCGACCTCGACAATTGCCAGACTATCGAAGCCGATGCGATGGGCGCCAGTATGCTTTGCAAGGGCTTCAAGGGCCTGGCTGTTCATTTCAAGGAAGGAGACCTGCGGCAGAGCGTGCTGTTCGGCCCCGTCGACAGGGAATTGCGCGACGCCGGCTTGGAGAGTTTCAGTGCCTTCAACCGGGTTAACGACAAGATCGAGTGGCGGCTGGATGCCTCCGGCAAGCCCTTTGCCGCGATCCTCCGCTGGTTCATCGAAAACCCTGGGCCGGACGGTTCACCCAGCCCGGAAAGCACCGGCCAGGTTCTCGTTGTCTCCCGCATTGCGACCCCGGACTATCCAGGCTCCTGCTTTGTCGGCATGGTCGATGCAAAGGCAACGGCCAACGCCAATATCGTGGCCAGGCAGGTGGCAGATCAGGCGGCGGCAGGGTTCGATTGCGGGATGCAGCCGCCGCTCTGGTATGGCGAGCGCGGGCCACTAGCCAGCGAGCGGACTTTCAGCTGGCCCGAGGGCTATGTCGTCGATTGACGGACAGGGTTCAGTTCCAGATGAAACCGAGCTTCTTCAGGTGCACGTTGTCGAAGTCTTCCATGCCTTCGACGGCATCCACGCCGCCGTTCGAGCGAAAGAAATTGGCCGCGATTTCGCTGTCCTCGAGGCACCAGACGACCATGCCATTGCAGCCAAGCGACTTGAGCAGCCGGCGCGCCTCGTGGAACAACTGGTAGCCGAGTCCGATGCCCTGATATTCCGGCCGCAGGTAGAGTTCGTAGATTTCGCCCTCATGCGGCAGCACGCGGGCGCGATTGTATCCAAGCGAAGCGTAGCCGGCGACCGTTCCGGCCACCTCCGCGACCAGGATGGTGGCGGGGCCGCGCGCCGCCTTGCGCCACCAGGATTCACCGCGGCGCTCGATCATGCGGGTCAGGGCCCGATAGGGAATGATCCCGGAATAGGCATGCGTCCAGGCATTCCTATGGGCATCAGCGATCGCAGCCGCATCTCCGGGCCCAGCCAATCGCATGTCGATCGTCAACGTCTTCATAACGTGTTCTCACCCTGGCAGTCCCGCTCACGGCGGGCACGGCGCCTGAGCCTTCATCGGCCCACGGGTGAAATTTAACGCTTTTTTAAGACTTGTCGCAAGCCGGTAGTCGGCCGATGCACAAACTATCCGATCCAACGGCAGAGACAGCTCGAACGAGACCCGGGACAGCCGCCGTGCCGGAACGTCAGCAAGCGAGGCAGCCCAAACGCAAAAGACCCCCGAGGGAAGCCACTCGGGGGTCGACAAGGCGATATCAAAGCTCTTCGGCCTCGTGTGACTACTCGCGATTTCCGAGGAAGCGCAGCAGGAACAGGAAGAGATTGATGAAGTCGAGGTAGAGGCGCAGCGCGCCCATGATGGCGTTGCGACCGGCCATCTCGCTCGAATGGCTCTCGTGATAGGATTCCTTGATCGACTGCGTGTCATAGGCGGTCAGGCCTGCAAAGATCAGGACGCCGATCACGGAGATCGCAAAGTCCAGCGCCGAGGAGGCCATGAACAGGTTGACCAGCGACGCGATGATCAGGCCGAAGAGACCCATCATCAGGAACGAGCCCATCGCCGAAAGGTCACGCTTGGTGGTGTAGCCGTAAAGCGACAGCGCACCGAACGAAGCGGCCGTCACGAAGAAGGTCTGCACGATGCTGGCGCCCGTGTAGATCAGGAAGATCGACGAGAGCGACAGGCCCATCAACGCTGCATAGACCCAGAAGGTCGTCTGCGCGGCAGAGACGCTCATCTTATGGATCCGGAAGCTCAGGAAGAACACCATGGCGACCGGCGCCAGGATGACCACCCACTTCAAGGGACTCAGGAAGATCGCCTGACCGAAGGCCGTCAACTGGCCATCCGACACGGCCATCTGGAAGGTGCCGAAGGCTGCGAGACCGGTAATGGCGAGGCCGAGTGCCATCAGGTTGTAAACCTTCAGCATATAGGCGCGCAGACCTTCGTCGATCATCGTGGCCGACTGGGTCTGACCCGAGCGGCTCTGATAGTTGCGAAGTTCGGACATGTTTTCCTCTCTCAAAAGCTTCGATGTTGGACGGCGGAGCCAGAATGGCTCCCGCGCCGCTGTGAAGCCCAGCATGCGTGACTTCAATATGAGAGGTTCCCGTGTCATCGACAAGGGCCACAATCTTAAATCGCCGTAATCCTGGGCGGATAGTCGATCCATCCGCCCGCCGGGATCACAATTCCCGAAGCACGGGGGCCGCCTTCTGACCGAGAATGCGCCACGTGCCGGCCAGTCCGATGCCAATCGTCACGACGAGCGCAATGACCAGGGTCATCAGGGCCACATCGGGAAGGAAGCTGGACGGAAGGTTCATGATCTGGCTCAACACGAACCAGGCGATGCCTCCGCCGGCAATCAGCGCGAACAATGCAGTGGCAGCGCCGAGCAGCATGTATTCATAGGTGAAGGCCCGGATCAGCATGGAACGCGTGGCGCCGAGCGTTTTCAGGATCACCGCATCGTGCGTGCGAGCCCGGTTGCCCGCGGCCAGCGCTCCAGAGAGAACGAGCACGGAGGCGATCAGGGCAATAGCCGCAGCCGCCCGGATGGCAGTGGCGAGCTGCCCGACGAGGCGGTCGACAATATCGAGAGCATCCTTCACCCGTACCGTCGTGATCGTCGGGAACTGCTGGGTCACTGAGCGCAGGATGGAGGCTTCCTGTGCCGCAGTCGCATCTTGGTCGATCAGTGTTGCGAGCCAGGCATGTGGGGCACCTGCGAAGGTATTGGGTGAGAAGACCATGACGAAATTCATCGACAGGCTTTCCCATTCCACCGTTCTGAAGTTGGCTATCTTCGCCGTGATGTTGCGACCGAGCACATTGATGGTGACGGTGTCACCGATCTTCAGGCCCAGTTCGCGGCCTTCTTCCTCGGCAAACGACACAAGCGGTTCACCGGCATACCCATCGGCCCACCATTCGCCTTCCGTAACGGTACTGTTTTCCGGCACATTCTTCGCATAGGTCAGTCCGCGATCACCGCGCAGCACCCAGCGTCCCTCCGGGGGCACGTCGACCTTGGCGACGTCCACGTTGTTGAGTTCCACGATGCGACCGCGAAGCATCGGAACCTCGATCAGCTTGCCTTGCGGCGCCATGCCTTCGACGAGATTTCGGAACCCGTCGATTTCACTGCCCTGGATGTCGACGAAGAAGAAGTTCGGCGCACGCTCCGGCAGATTGCCCGTCAGCTCTCGGCGAAGATTTCCGTCGATCAGGGCAAGTGCGACAAGGAGGCTGAGGCCGAGACCGAGGGACAGTGTGACCGCCGGCGTCAGTGCGCCCGGTCGGTGGATGTTGCCGACGGCCAACCTCAAGGCCGCCGAATGAATCCGGGGGCTGCGCCGTGCGACATAGGAAATGCCGAGGGCCACGACCCGCAGCAGCACAAAGCCAACGGCCATGGCTGCGAGGAAAATGGCCGCGATGCGCTCCTGTTCGGAGGTGAAGATGGCAAGCGCGGCGAGCGCGGCAAGCGCCATCGCCATTGCGAGCAGATAGGGCCAGGACGGCAGTCCCGAGGCTTCGAAGCCCTGCTCGCGGAAGAGTGCCGTGGCGGGAACCTTACGGGCATGACCCAGCGGCAATATGGCGAAGGCAAAGGTCACCAGCATGCCGAAGACGGCAGCCAGCAGCAGCGCGCGGGGATAAAGCGTCGCTTCGGCGGAAATCGGCAGGATACCCGCGAGGTAGCTCGCCGTGAGTGGCGGGGCTATGGCGCCGAGCACAAGGCCGGCCATGATGCCGACCGAGGCGACCAATGTGATCTGAATGAGATAGACCATCACAACGACTGATGCTGGGGCACCGACACATTTCAGCGTCGCGATCACGGTGCGCTTGGAATCGAGGAAGGCGCGCACGGCATTGGCGACACCGACACCTCCCACAACCAGTGCAGTCAGGCCGACCAGCGTGAGGAATTGCGAGAACCGTTCGACATTTTCCGTCAGCGCGGGGGCGGCGCGGTCGCTGGTGCGGATGGACCAGCCCGCGGTCGGATGTTCGGTCTGGGAGAGATCGCGGATCGCTTCCGCGGTCGGAGCCGGCTCGGTGTAGCGGATCTTGTAGGCATGCTCGACGAGGCTGCCCGTCGCCACGAGACCGCTCGCAAACAGGCCGTCCCGGCTTGTGAGGAAGCGCGGTGCAAAGCCGAAGCCGTCAGAGATCGAATCGGGTTCGGTCGTGATCGTTCCGTTGATACGGAAGCGTGCATTGCCGACGAGCAGTTCGTCGCCAACCGCCATATTCATGCGCTCCAACAACAGCGGCGCGACGATGGCGCCGTAGGCACCATCCCTCTGTGCCAGCAGTTCACCGAGCGGCCGATCAGGCTCGGCCACGAGACGCCCATAGAGCGGATAGGCTCCATCCACTGCCTTGATCTCCACCAGCGACTGGTCGGAACCGTCAGAGAGGCGAGCCATGGAACGAAGATTGGTGGTCACGGATACCGTGCCGAAGCGCTCCAGGAATGCCAGCTCTTCCGGGGTCGCCTCGCGATTGTCGAGCTCGAAGCGCACATCGCCCGCAAGTAATGTCCGTCCTTCCGAGGAGATGGCATCGGTGATAGCGGTAGAAACCGAATTGACCGCCGCGATCGCCCCCGTGCCGAGGGCGATACAGGCAAGGAAGATGTAGAAGCCGCTCAACCCGCCGCGCAGCTCGCGCAAAGCGATACGGAAGGCAATGGCAATGCGTGACGTGAAACCCGTCATGCCGACACCGAAGCCAGGCGGTTCGCCTCGTTTCGGCTATCACCGGCGATCCGGCCGGACGCAACGCGAATCTGGCGTGTGCAGCGGGCAGCCAGCGACGGATCATGGGTGACCAGCATCAGTGTCATGCCACGCTCCTTCTGCTTGTTGAACAGAAGGTCGGCAATCTGACGACCGGTGTCGGTGTCGAGGTTTCCGGTCGGCTCGTCGGCGATCAGCACCGCCGGAGAAGGCGCAAGGGCACGGGCAATCGCGACGCGCTGCTGCTCGCCGCCTGAAAGCTGGCCGGGATAGTGGCTGAGGCGTTCGCCCAGGCCCACGGCCTCAAGTTCCCGACGCGCGATGTCGAAGGCGCCCTTGACGTTGGCCAGCTCCAGCGGGACAGCCACGTTTTCAAGGGCCGTCATGTTGGCGATCAGATGGAAGGACTGAAACACGATGCCGATGTTCTTGCCACGGAAATCCGCGAGCCGGTCCTCGCTGAGCGTGTGAAGCGGGGTATCGCGGACAAGGATCTGGCCACTGTCGAGGCGCTCCAGCCCGGCCAACACCATCAGAAGCGTCGACTTGCCCGAGCCGGACGGCCCCACGATGCCCACCGCCTCGCCTTCCGCGATGGAAAGATCGATGCTCTTCAAAACGTGAACGGAGGCTGCGGCATTGCCCAGGGTGAGATCGGCGCTTTTCAGTTCGATGATGCTGTTTCTCACACTCGACCATCCTATATCTTGCAAGACAAAGCTTCGCCGCACTGCGGCATTGCATGCAATCTAGGAAAGCCACCATGACTTTTAAAGCTTCACTCCTTCATTTCGCCGTGATCCTTGTGGCTGCGCTTGTCGGCCCCCGGGTTGCAGCGGCCGAGCCACTGCAGCTGGTCGGCTTGGGTGACAGTCTGATGGCCGGCTACCAGCTGCCGCAGGAGGATGCCCTTCCGGCGCAGCTTCAGCGACAGCTTGCCGCCAAGGGTCATGATGTGGTCATCACCAATGCTGGCGTGTCCGGGGATACGACCTCCGGAGGCCTGGCACGCGTCGACTGGTCCGTGCCGGATGGAACCGACGGCGTGATTCTCGAACTTGGAGCCAACGACGCCCTGCGCGGAATCCCCCCGGAGCAGACAGAGAACAACCTTGAGCAGATCATCACACGGCTGAAGGAACGCAACATCCCGATCCTGCTGGTCGGCATGCTGGCACCGCCCAACATGGGTGAGGACTACGGAAACAAGTTCAACGCGATCTATCCGCGCCTTGCCGAAAAGCATGGTCTGCCGCTCTATCCCTTCGTGCTCGATGGCGTGATCACCGATCGCAGCCTGCTGCTTGAAGACGGCATGCATCCGAACACCAAGGGACTGCAGATCATGGCCGAGCGCATGCTGCCTCTCGCCGAATCTTGGGTGGCGGGCATCAAGGGTCAGCCGAATTAAACGCTTGCGCCTGATGCCGTTGCATGATTCGCTGTGAGCACCTGCAAAAGATTCGGGGAGCTCTCCATGCCGAGATTGTTCACTGCCCTCGAAATTCCGCGCAACGCTGCGATGAGTCTCTCATTGCTGCGCGGTGGCCTTCCCGGAGCACGCTGGATCGATGTGGAGAACTACCACATCACACTCCGCTTCATCGGTGATGTGGACGGTCGGACTGCAGACGAGGTCGTCGACAGGCTCGACCGGATAGAGCGACCCGAATTCTCCCTGACCTTGAACGGCATCGGCTCTTTCGGATCGAAGAAGCCGCATTCGATCTGGGCAGGCGTTTCTCCTGCACCGGAGCTTTACGCACTCCAGGGCGAGATAGAACGGATCTGCCAGCGCATAGGCCTGCCGCCCGATCCGCGCAAGTTTACACCACATGTGACCCTGGCCAGACTGAAGGCGTCGCGGGTCGACGATGTCGTGCATTATCTCGGCGGGCGCGGCGACTTCCACACAATGCCCTTCCGCATCGGACGCTTCGTGCTTCTCTCGTCCAGGGAATCGGTCGGCGGCGGTCCCTATTTGACGGAAGAGGTCTTTCCGCTGCAGGAAGCGGGAGGCTATTCGAACTTTGCCAGCATGGCGCTGCAGCCTGAAGAAAGCATGCTGTAGACAGCTTCGAAGTCCGCCAGATCGCCGTAATAGGGATCCGGCACCTCGTCCGAAGTGCCAAAGGCGAGTTCGGCGAACAGGTGCAGGCTTGCCGTTGCATCCACCGGGGCCGTTGACCGGAGTCTTGCAAGGTTGCTCCTGTCCATCGCGACAATCAGATCGAATTCGAAGAAGTCTGACACCAAGATCTGCCGCGCGCGCTGGCGGGAGATATCAACCCCGTTTTCGGCTGCCACGTTTATGGAACGACGGTCCGGCGGATTGCCGATGTGCCAGCCACCGGTTCCGGCCGATGCGATCAACGGCTTTTCACTGGCACCCTGGGTGAGGTGGCGGTAGATTCCCTCTGCCAGCGGCGAACGGCAGATATTGCCAAGGCAGACGAAGAGTATGGAAGGTGCCGTCATCGGTTCATCCTGAGGAGTGCGATCCGTGAAATACGAGAAACTGGATGCGGCGTCCATTGCGGCACGTGTGTCGGAGCTGAAGGAATGGCAGGTCGGCCGTGAGGGAGCTGCGATCGTCAAACACTACGTCTTTCGCGACTTTCGGCAGGCTTTCGGGTTCATGACCGAGTGTGCGCTCGCCGCCGAGAAACTCGACCATCACCCCGAATGGTTCAACGTCTACCGGAAGGTGGATGTCGTGCTGACAACCCATTCCGCGGGCGGCGTGACGGAACTGGACTTCAAGCTCGCCGTTCTCATGGACTTGGCCGCCAACCGAAGCGGGTGAGGGTGGGTGGTGATTGAATTCGCAAACCGCCATTCACATATGATTGATCGGGTCCG
>CALSAF010000092.1:0-19273 GCA_943372805.1 Rhizobium sp. Q54 | reverse complement strand
AAGATCGGCTTCAGCGGCTCGGACACGAGCGCCTGCAGCGGCGTCGAGTGAACGGGCAAGCGCACGCCCGCCATGCCCATGACGACGGAGGAATGGCCGGCGGCGGAAACGCCGACCTTCTTCGCGCCGATAAAGCCCTTGGTCGTGTCGACGCCGGTCACTTCACCATTCGGACCACGGCGGATGCCGGTGACTTCGCAGTTCTGGATAATGTGCACGCCGCGATCCGACGCCGCGCGCGCATAGCCCCAGGCAACCGCATCGTGACGGGCCGTGCCACCGCGACGCTGAAGTGCTGCACCATTGATCGGGTAGCGCGCGGTCTTCGAGATATCGAGCGGCGGGCAGAAGGCCTTGGCCTGCTCCGGCGTCAGCCATTCATTGTCGATGCCATAGAGATTGTTGGCATTCACATGGCGCTTGAACGACTGCTGATCATGCACATTGTGCGACAGCATCATCACGCCGCGCGGCGAATACATGACATTGTAGTTGAGATCCTGACTGAGGCCCTCCCAGAGCTTCAGCGAATGCTCGTAGATGTCCATGCTTTCTTCATACAGATAGTTGGACCGGATGATCGTCGTGTTACGGCCGGTATTGCCACCGCCGAGCCAGCCTTTTTCAATCACCGCGACATTGGTAATGCCGTGTTCCTTGGCGAGGTAATAGGCCGCACCGAGGCCATGGCCGCCAGCGCCGATGATGATGACGTCATAGGACTGCCGCGGCTCGGGAGAGACCCATTGAGCCTCCCATCCCTTGTGGGCACGCATTGCCTCACGGACAACGGCAAAGACCGAATATTTGCGCATTCGCCTTAAACTCCTGTGGTTCAGGCACTGGGTTAGGATGATACAGGTCGCAGATCAACCCACGACATGACGTCCGTTTTGCGACGCATTGTCATCCGTCTTTCGACACCCTCGCCAAAGGGTCAACAACGGCGCAAAATTCTTGACCAGAAGCCTTGCGCCATATGGACTTCACCCGCTTGTTCTGGTAATTCGCAGCCTAATCGCCGGACTCACGGGCCGGGCGAACTCATATGCTGTTTCCGTTGATGTGACCTGCATCGGCGGAAGGACCAACTCAAAGAACCAAAGGAACGGGATAAACGTGCAGGTACTAGTCCGCGACAACAACGTTGACCAGGCGCTCCGCGCTCTCAAGAAGAAAATGCAGCGCGAAGGTATCTTCCGCGAAATGAAGATGCGCGATTTCTTCGAAAAGCCGTCCGAGAAGCGTGCACGCGAAAAGGCCGAAGCCGTTCGTCGCGTCCGCAAGCTGGCACGCAAGAAGATGCAGCGCGAAGGCCTGCTGCCGGCTGCACGCGGCCGTTGATCTGCCCCGATTTGGGCGTTTTCCTGTGAAATGAGGGCGGGGGCGAGACGAATCGCCGCCGCTCTTTTGATATGCAACACGAACTTGCGCTGTCTGCTGCCTCGTTGGCGCTGCCAGCTGCCGGATGATGCGCCTCATGACGAAAACCTCCGTGCTCACCACCGCCTTCCACGCCGAGCGCAGGCACAGACTGGCTTCCGCAGCCGTCTTGCTCGCCGCCCTGACCCTGGCAGGCTGTGCCACGACGACGGAAACCACTGATGTCATCCGCCTCGACCGCGCGCAGGGATCGGAAGAGAACATCGCCTCCCTGACCGCCGTCATCCAGGCCAATCCGCGCGATCCCGAAGGCTACAACGTGCGTGGCTCGGCCTACGGACGCGCCGGTCAGTTCAAGCAGGCGCTCGACGATTTCAACACCGCTCTGCAGCTCAATCCGCAGTTCTTCCAGGCCTATGCCAACCGTGCATTGGTCTATCGCAACATGGGCAAGCCGGTCGAAGCTGCGGCTGACTACAACATGGCGCTGAAGATCAACCAGAATTACGACGTTGCCTATATCGGCCGCGGCAACATCTATCGCCAGGCTGGCCGCATCGACGAAGCCTTCGGCGACTTCAACCGCGCCATCCAGCTCGACACCACCGATGGACGCGCCTATCACAACCGCGGACTGATCTACCAGCTGCGTGGCGATCACCCCAAGGCGATCGAAGACTTCTCCAAGGCCATCTCGCTGTCACCGCGCGCACCGGAGCCCTACAACGGCCGGGGCGTGTCCTATGTGGCACTGAATGACGACGACAACGCCTTTGCCGACTTCAACCTGGCAATCGAGCTGAACAACAATATCGCGGAGAGCTGGGCCAACCAGGCTCTGATTTACGAGCGACGCGGCGACAAGGCCCGCGCTGCAAAGTCCTACTCGCACGCGTTGCGTCTGGATCCGAAATACGAGCCCGCCAAGCAGGGCCTCGCCCGCACACGCGCCACGACGAGCTGAGCTCGACAATCGCAACAGATTGTGACGAACGGCGGGGCAACCCGCCGTTTTTTGTTGCGCAGGTAGCGGCTTGGCCAAGACGGACACCGGCAAACAAAAAAGGCGACCCGTTACCGGATCGCCTCATCGAGACTGTGATATCCCCAGTCGATCAGCGCATCATGAAGATGCCGGCGACCGTCAGGACAATCCAGATGAAGAACCCGCCGATAAGGCCGGCACCGCCGAAGAAGCCTGCAGCCATGGCGATCATCAGCGTGACGAGGAGCACGGTGCCATACTTGGTGCCGGCGATGAAGAGGTCGTAGGTCTTCTCGTGCTCCTTGTAGTCCATCGAAACACCGGTTTCGACCGGACCGGAATGATGTTCGCTCATGTTCGATCTCCCAAATCGTAGGACTGGCGGCACTACGGCAGAATCAGCAGGATACGGCCGTGGGCGGAATTTTGTCTTTTTCCCGCATACACAAACGACAGGCAGAGTGCAATCGCCTCCACTGTTCGTGGTCAATAATCCCGTCCGGCGATAGCACCCGTGATCTTGCCCGCAGCCACCAGACGCGCCGAAGGCAGGATCGTCAGCGGCGCTGTCGGCAAGTGCGCCTCCTCCCGCCCGAACATCAGCCGCCGTTCATGCACACCGGAATCGAAGAAGGGGTATCGCTTCAGAAGCTTCTCACCCGTCGTATGGGTATTTGTTGCCATGAGTGTAAGTTCGCGTCCGTAGATCTCCGTCATGCGTCGCTCGACCACTGTCTCGGCGTAGAAGACACGCTTGTAAAACGCTGCGTGGCTGGGTCGCACGGGCTGAAGCACGCGATCAGCCTTAAAGTAGGCGGCTGCTACGATGCTTGAACGAAGGGTGATATAGGGCAACACGGATAACTCCGCAGCGAACGCTGGGTCCACAGCGAAACGAGCGGGATCAATAAGCCTTAGTCCAGCGTCGAGATATGCCTCCATGATGTCCGGAAAGACCTGCGCCGACTGCGAGAGCGGATGCTCCGGGCTGACATGGTGCAGGCGAATGGTGCTGACCAGTTCCTCGAAATAGTAGATCCCGAACACATAGGCATGCGGGTCGAAATCCGCGTCATCGATCATGCTCGGAGCCGCACGCGGTATCATGTTGGCGGCCTTGTAACACCTGTATCGAAGCTGCTCGATCTCCTCGAGATCCTCCTGTGTTTCAACCCGGCGATACTCGATGAAATCGAGATGCCGCATCAATCGTTCCGAAAAGCCTTCCAGTTCCATGCCAGACGCTCGCCCCGGTCGTTGCCGAAGCAAATGGGGTACCACGCCAGCGCTCCCGCCGCCCCCCTCAATATTAATAAAAGATTAAAATGACAGGCATTAAGGTTAATGGTGTCAGATGATGCCATCGACTAGACATACGGGCGTCGACAGGTCGCTGGCCCCTTCAGGAAACAACCCAACTTCGCCGCTCATTCTCAGGCGACGCCGGCCTCTCCCTTAATGCCCGTAAGTGCGGCCTCCGCAGCCAGCGCAGCGATCGAATGCGGACTGATGGGCGTGGAAAAGACATAGCCCTGGATTAGATCCGCACAATTGTGCTTCTTGATCAGCGCCAGTTGTTCGCCCGTCTCGACGCCCTCGATCACGATGCCGATGTCGAGCCCGCGCGTCAGGCTGACGATACCACGCAGAAGCTTGAGACGACGTGCGTTTTCGCCGATATCGCGCACGAAGGAGCGGTCAATCTTCACCACATCAACCGGGAGCGTGTCGAGATAGCTTAGGCTGGAAAAGCCGGTCCCGAAATCGTCTATCGAGATCGTGACACCGAGTTCCCTCAACCGGTCCAGCATCACGCGGGCGGCCGACAACTCCTCGATCAGGCTGCTCTCGGTGACTTCCAGATGCAGACGTCTGGCTGAAAGCCCCGTATCCGCGAGGATCCGCTCCACGGTCGCGACGAGATCACCATGGCGAAGATCGTGAACCGAAAGATTGACCGACACACCGATCCCCTCCGGCCAGGTGCCACAGTCGATGCAGGCCCTGCGCAAGACTTGCTTCGTGATGTTGGTGACGATGCCCATTTCCTCGGCAATCTGGATGAAGATATTCGGGGCGATCGCCCCTTTGTCAGGATGATGCCAGCGAGCCAGCGCTTCGCAGCAGGCGAGCACGCGCCCATCCGGCGTGAACATCGGCTGGTAGACAACAGTAATGCCATTGTCGTCGACGGCAGCCCGCAGGTCGGCCTTCAGCCGCTGGCGTTCGAGATAGCGTGCGTCCATCTCGTCTGCGAAGAGGGTAAACTGACCCCGGCTGCGCGCCTTCGATTCGAATAGCGCTATGTCCAGCTTCACCGGCCAATCGTCCATTTTCAGTTCCGCGCTGTCGAGCAGAACCGCGCCGGCCGAAAAGTTTACCGGGATATGCAATCCGGCGACATCGTAGCTTGCGGAGGCCGCAGCGTGCAGGTTGCGCATCTCGGCGTCCAGGTCGTCCCGCCCCTCAACATTCGGAAAGAAGCAGATGAAGTGATCCCCTACCAGGCGCCCGATCACAGCCTTGCCCGCCGCCAGTTCCGTCAGCCGGCTGGCGATCGCAACGAGAAGCTTGTCGCCCGTCAGATGCCCATTTAGATCGTTGACATGCTTGAAGTCGGTGACGTCGAGGATCATCAGACCAATCGTGGCGCCATATTCACCGGGGCGCTCCATCCGCTCACGCACCAGCTCATTGAAATAGGCCCGCTGCGGTAGACCAGTCAGGCCGTCATAGCGCGCCATATGAAGGATCTTGCGGTCTGCGCGCACTCGCGCCGTAACATCTTCGAAAATCAGCACCACGCCACCTTCATCTCGACGACTGGCGGAAAACTCCAGCACGAGATCCTCGGAGAAATGCATGATCGCGCGGTTAGACACCCCCTGTGTCAGCTGTGCGAGCTGCTTCTGCAACAGGCTGGGCATGGCCCCGTCAATGAAGGTATGCCGGACACCGTAGCGCAGAACAACATCGAGATCGCACCCCGCCAGCCGCCTCCGGTCACCGAGATGGAGCAGTTCGCAAGCCTTGCGGTTGATCACCTCGATCCGGTTAGCCGGGTCCAGCATAATGAGACCATGGGTCATGTTGCTCAGCGCCGTATCGAAGCGATCGGCGATCTTGGCCATTTCCCGGGACGCGATGACGTTTTCGTAGAGAAACTCGCGCACCCCATTGGCCATGGCTCGGGTTGTCAGCCAGAATGGTACCAGCATAAGCGACAACAAGGCCTTGAAGACATCCTGCGCCAGTAGGCTTCCGATTACCATGGGAGCGCAACACGCAAGGGTTTGAAGGTCAACAGCAAGGCGTGACCCATAGTTTCGCCCAACGATGGACACCATCGTTGCCATCGCAACCGAAATACATGCAAGCTCGGCGAAAGTATCCTGGAACGCGAGCATCGCATAACCGCTACCGATTCCGAGGATAGCTGTCGTTGATGCACCGCCCAGCACATAGCGGCGTTCCCACGCCGCGATCCGCTCTCTGGTCAGGGACTTCTTGTCCTCGCGATCGAACAAGAAGAAGGAGTGCAGGCGGAATGCGAAGACGAGGACAAAGCATGCGCAGAGCAGGAGATAGAAAGAAGCACCCGTCTGCACGAAGACGGTGACGAAAGTCAGGATGTGGACAACCATGCCGGTGAACAGCGTGAAGCGGTTGTCGAACAGTGAGCTCACAAACGACAGATAGACATCCGTGGGCACATGCTGGCCATGCCCCTTCTCGGCTCTCATGATCTGCCCTCCCGGCGAGGTTCGACGCGAAACTCAGATATCAAATGATATGTCTTTCAATCCCTGCGCCCCATGAAAGGGCCAAAAAAGCATGTCCTAAAACGTCACAGTAACACTCGAACCGAAGCAGATGCTAAAATGCACTGCTTCGAAGCGGGAGGCAAACGACTAAGTCAGAACCTGTTAAGGGCAACCAACCGGAACCGTTAAAATGCCAGAGAGCGGCACATGTCCGATCGAAGGGGCGCCGCACCCCTGTGACGCGGAGGCACACACGGCGCTTCAACTTTCGTCGGCTCCCGGGGACCATGTGCGCAGTCCAGTTGCGCGCGCTTGGCCATTGCTCTAAGCACGGAGCGACAAGGGGAGAACAAACACAATGACAATCCTGTTGGCTGTTTCCCGGCTGATCGACGCGATCAACGGGGCCATCGGGCGCTGGGTTTCCTGGCTGCTCCTGGCCGCCGTGCTAATCAGCGCCGGCAATGCCGTAATTCGCAAGACCTTCGACATTTCCTCCAATGCCTGGCTCGAAGTCCAGTGGTATCTGTTCGGCACGGTGTTCATGCTGGCCGCCGCCTATGCACTCCAGCGCAACGATCATGTGCGCATCGACGTCCTGGCTGGCAATTTCAAGAAGCGGACGCGAGACTGGATCGATCTCCTGGGCCACGTCTTCTTCCTGCTGCCGTTCTGCCTGATGATGACCTACTTCGCATGGCCCTTCTTCTGGCGTTCCTTCATGTCGGGCGAAATGTCATCCAACGCCGGCGGCCTGATCATATGGCCGGCAAAGGCCAGCATCTTTGTCGGCTTCTTGATGCTCAACCTTCAGGCATTCTCCGAAATCATCAAGCGCTTCGCCATCATGCGTGGTGACCTGGAGGAACCGACGATCGTATCCGGACACGCCCAACCAGAACCGGCCGAGAACGCAGCCAGCCAGACGAAGGAGGGCAACAATGCTTGATCTTTTCGCCCATAACCTTGCGCCGATCATGTTCGTCATTGTCATGGGCATGCTCCTGCTCGGTTATCCCGTCGCGTTCACCCTGGCTGCAGGCGGCATCTACTTCTTCATCTTCGGCGTTGAACTGAGCCACATTTCCCCGGAGATCCGACTCTCCTGGCCGCTGGCACAGGCGAACATGAACCGTGTCTTCGACATCATGCGCAACGACACGCTTCTGGCCATTCCCTTCTTCACCTTCATGGGGCTGATCCTGGAGAGATCGCGCATGGCGGAAGACCTCCTAGACACCGTCGGCCAATTGTTTGGAACGGTGCGCGGCGGTCTTGCCTTCGCGGTTGTCATCGTTGGTGCCCTGCTGGCGGCAACAACCGGCGTGGTGGCGGCCTCGGTCATCGCCATGGGCCTGATCTCGCTGCCGATCATGATGCGCTACAACTACCACCCTGGCCTTGCAGCCGGCACGATTGCGGCGTCGGGCACACTGGCCCAGATCGTACCGCCGTCGCTCGTCCTGATCGTGATGGCTGACCAGCTCGGTCGCTCCGTCGGAGACATGTATGTCGGCGCCATCGTGCCAGCAATGATGCTGATTGGCATGTACTGCCTCTATATCTTCGCGGTCACGCTGTTCAAGCCAAAATGGGTCCCGGCCCTGCCCCCGGAAGCACGCCCGCTGGGCAGTGGCGGACGTTCGCTTTATCTGATCCTAGTCGCCGCCGTGCTGCTCTATCTGCTCGCTTATTATCTGATTTTCGGCGGCTTCCGCTATGAGACGCGCGTTGTCTGGTCAGCCTTGCTGGCAACGGTTCTGCCTTACCTCTTCGCGCTGGCAAACCGGCAAATGAAGCTGGGCTATCTCTCCAAGATGGCAGAACAGGTGATCATCGTTCTCATCCCGCCGCTGGCGTTGATCTTCCTCGTCCTCGGCACGATCTTCCTTGGCATTGCCACCCCCACGGAAGGAGGCGCCATGGGCGCGGCAGGTGCCCTGATCATGGCAGCCGCGAAGGGCCGCCTCGATTTCAAGACCCTGTCGCAAGCTCTGGAAGCAACGGCCAAGCTGGCCACGTTCGTGATGTTCATCCTCATCGGGGCTCGTGTCTTTGCCCTCACCTTCTATGGCATCTCCGGTGACATATGGGTCGAGGATCTGATGCTGGCGCTTCCGGGTGGCCAGACCGGGTTCCTGATCGTCGTGACGATCATTGTCTTCATCCTGGGATGCTTCCTCGACTTCTTCGAGATTGCCTTCGTTCTTGTGCCGCTTCTGGTGCCGGTGGCAGAGCAGCTTGGTATCGATCTGATCTGGTTCGGCGTCCTTCTCGGATTCAACCTCCAGGTTGGCTTCCTCACGCCCCCCTTCGGCTTTGCCCTGTTCTACCTGCGCTCCGTTGCACCAACCAACGCGTGGTATGACAAGACGACCGATCGGATGATCGACCCGATCACGACGCGTGCGATCTACACCGGGACGCTACCCTTCATCGTGATCAACATCGTCATGCTGGGAATTCTCATCATGTTCCCTGGGATCGTCACTCACTACAAGTCCGAGCCGATCCAGATGAACCAGACGGACATCAACAGCCAGATCAACAATGCCGGCGGATCAGGATTCGGTCAGCCGGGGATGAGCCTGGATGGTGGAATGGAACTTCAAGGCACACCGTCATTCGGGCTTCCGGGGCCGGGAGACGGCATGCCGGCACTCCCGAACTTCGGGTCGCCCGCGAACCCGCCAGCCAATGGGGCGACTGCACCTGCACCGGGCGGGCTTCCGGGCCCAGGCGACGCGGGCGGCTTGCCACGCTTCGATTGAGGGCTCTGTACAGCTCCAACCTTGAACCCGGCGGAAACGCCGGGTTTTTCTTTGCACGCGCAACCGATGGGGCGCGCAAGCCTGTCAATCAACGGAAAAGGGCCCCGGGACTTTCATCCCAGGGCCCTGTCGACCGATTAGCAGCGAAAGGCTTAGAGCTTGCCGGCGCGCTGCTGGAGCATCATGAAGGTGTCGAAGCTGTATTCCGACAGCTGGAACCACAGATAGCCGTCGCCGCGATAGCCCATGTAGGAATCGTGCAGCTTCTTGAACTGCGGGTTCTCGGCGCTGATCTGGCCATAGACCTTGGTTGCAGCATCGAAGCAGGCTTCCAGGATCTCGCGGCTATACGGACGAAGCTGGGTACCCTCGGCAACCAGCTTCTTCAGAGCGGCCGGGTTGAGGCTGTCGTAACGCGCCATCATCACGCCGTTGGCAAGTGCCGAAGCGCTCTTGATGATGCCCTTGTAGTTGTTCGGCAGCTCGTTCCACTTGTCGAGGTTGATCATGTTCATCAGCGTCACGCCACCTTCCCACCAACCGGGATAGTAGCAATAAGGCGCGACCTTGTTGAAGCCGAGCTTGGCGTCGTCGTAAGGGCCGACGAATTCGGCGCCATCGATCGTGCCGCGCTCGAGAGCAGCGTAGATGTCACCGCCAGGGATGTTCTGCGGAACAACGCCGAGTTCGGAGATGATGCGTCCGCCAAAACCGCCGATGCGGAACTTCAGGCCCTGCAGGTCGGCAACGGTGTTGATTTCCTTGCGGAACCAGCCGCCCATCTGCGCACCGGTATTGCCAGCCGGGAAGGAGATCATGTTGTTGGCGGCATAGAACTCGTTGAGCAGGTCGAGACCGCCGCCCTCGTAGAGCCAGCCATTGGTCATGCGCTGGTTCAGGCCGAACGGAACGCCCGTACCGAAAGCCCAGCTCGGATCCTTGCCGAAGAAGTAGTAAGACGCGGTATGCGCCATTTCGATGGTGCCGTCGCGAACGGCATCTGCACCTTCCAGCGCACCGACAATTTCGCCAGCCCCGAAGACCTGGATCTGGAAATTGCCGTCGGTTGCTTCGTTTACGGCTGCCGCAAACACTTCGGCAGCACCATAAATGGTGTCGAGCGCCTTGGGGAAGCCCGATGAGCAGCGCCAGGTGATCTTGGGGTTTTCCTGCGCGATGGCGGGTGCGGCAAGCACGGTGGACGCGGCTGCGCCCGCACCGGCAACGCCAGCCTTCTTGATGAATGAACGACGATCCATAAACTACCTCCCATTTAGTGGCCCCACCGGCGGGCATCGTCGGCCCCTCCCGGCAGCGATGCGCGAGCTAACCATTTTGGCCAAAGCGTTTCAAGCGCTTGCGTGCTATTCTTTTGGGTGAGGCGAAATGCCCCGCAAGCGCTTGTCTCGACGAGGATTTGTGTTAGCGCGAACAAGGGTCACGCTTGACAGGAGACGCCTTCGGACGCCAAGCATGTAACCTGTTCCAGGAGAGCTCGATGCCCAGACCGATCGTCGCCATCCCTGCAGATATCCGCCAGTTCGACGGAACCACCTGGCATGCCGTGCAGACCCAGTACGTGAAGGCGGCCATCAAGGCTGCCGAGGTCGTTCCACTGCTGGTTCCGGCGCTGGAGGACGGAATCGATCCGGATGTGATTCTGGATCGCGTTGACGGGCTGCTCGTCTCGGGCTCCGCGACCAATGTCCATCCGAGCCTCTACGGCGCCGAAGTGAGGGAGAGTGATGGCCCCTTCGACCCCGCGCGCGACGCCACCTCCCTGCCGCTGATCCGCCGGGCGATCGACCGGGGCATCCCGCTGCTCGCCATCTGCCGGGGCATCCAGGAACTGAACGTCGCCCTCGGCGGAACACTCGCGACGGAAATACACTAACAGCCCGGCATCGAGGATCACCGCAAACCGCAGCACCCCGACCGCGACGTCGCCTATGCCATCCGACAGGATGTGATCGTCGCCGAGGGCTCCTGTATCGCACGCTATCTCGGCGCAGGACGGGTGCCGGTGAACTCCCTGCATCGCCAGGCGATTTCCAAGGCAGCCCCACGGTTGCAGGTGGAGGCCCTGGCCGACGACGGAACGATCGAGGCCGTCTCGGTCATAGACGCCAAGGGCTTCGCTGTCGGTGTACAATGGCATCCGGAATACTGGGCTGAAACCGACGCGCCATCACGCGCCCTCTTCGAGGCTTTCGGGGATGCCGTCCGCGATTTCGCCGCCCGCAGGAGCCCGTCCTGATCAGGGCAGCATGAGCAGGGCCAGGTCGTCGGCCGAAGCCTCTGCCGCCTCGTAGGAGAAATGCCGCCCGCGCACCAGCACAAGCACGGTGGCCCCGTGCCCATCGGTGATCGTCACGCTTCCGTCCTCGTTCTGCGTCCAGTTGGTCGCCCGGGTGAGCCCCGGCCAGACATGCTCGCAATCGGGCGGGGCGAAGAAATCCCGGCTTCGGCTTGTGAGCGCAGCACCGCGCTCCACCAGGCAGACCGTCTTGCGGCTGAAATTCGACACCGAGAAGATCGCCGGCGGCGAAACGGTCTGCGTTTGCAGAGCCGAGGGAATGGGACGTTCGGCTGTGCCGGCGGACGGAATGGTTCCGAGCACGATCGGATCCGCGACCTCCTGGTCTACCGATTTCGGCACGCCCCAGAGCGTGAGCCCAAACGCCGAGACACCCGCACAAGCCAAAGAGGTCGCCACGATGGCGATAGAGGTCTTCATGCGATCATCCTTCCGCTCGAAACCCCAGGTTCATCCAGGATGCGCGTCGAAACTTGCGGAAGGCTGGCTTCGCGAATCAGTCCTGTAACACCGGTGTTTCCGGGACCGGCGTCAGCGGCCGGCCGGCATCGAACCAGGAGACGAGATTGTCGACGACCAGATCGGCCATGGCATCGCGCGTCGGCACCGATGCAGAGGCGACATGCGGCAGCAACGAGACATTCGGCAGATCGATGAGTGCCTGCGGCACATGCGGCTCATCGGCGAAGACGTCGAGACCGGCACCGGCGATCGTTCCATCCTGAAGGGCGGCAATCAGGGCGGGCTGATCCACAGTCGAGCCGCGCCCTACATTGATCAGCACGCCGCTCGGTCCGAGCGCGGCAAGCACCTCGGCATTGATTGCACCGTTCGTCTGAGGCGTCGACGGCACGATCGAAATCAGGATGTCGACCGCCTTTGCCAGTCCCACCAGCGTGTCGTAATGAGCAAAGGGCACATCCGTGCGCGGTCGCCGGGTATGGTAGGAGATGTCTACCTTGAACGGGACGAGCCGCGCAGCAATCTCCATGCCGATGCGTCCGAGGCCGTGAATGCCGACCCGCCGCCCCTTGAGCGACAGGGGCGAGAGCGGAAAGGCCCCTTCCCGCTCCCAACGCCCGTCGCGCAGATGCCGCTCGGCAAAATGAAACAGGCGCACGGCGTTGAGCATCAGCGCAATCGTGGTATCGGCCACTTCGTCGTTCAGCACGTCGGGCGTATTCGTGACGACGACCCCTCGGGCCGCTGCCGTCGTTACATCAACACCGTCATAACCGACACCGAAGCTCCCGATCACCTCGAGCTTCGGCAGTCGTTCGATGAGTGATGCCGGGAACCGGCCGGACACGGCAGCGCCTCGCACCTGAGCCAGCTTGTCCACGTCGCAATCCGCGGCGGTCGCGTCGGCAACCTCAACAAGCTCGAACTTCTCGGCAAGGCGGGATCGCACGCGCGCATGGATACGACCGGGGATCAACACGACGGGGCGATCGGACATGGCTGTCTCCTGGCAGGCAAGGTTGGGAGCGGCCGGGCATGAAAACCGGCCGAGGGTCAGCGGCGGATAGGTCCGGTCGACTGGCGGATGCGCATCTCGGGCTTGATCAGGTGGATGCCATCAGGTTCATGACTTCCGGCCAGCTTGTCCAGCAGGGCGCGGGCGGCAAGCCGCCCGACCTCCGCCTGTCCGTTCCACACGGTGGTCAGCGATGGAGTGGCGATCGAGGCCTCCTCGAGGTCGTCATAGCCGGTGACCGAAATGTCCTGACCAGGGATCAACCCGGCACGGGCGATCCCGTTCATAAGGCCAATAGCAACGAGATCGTTCCAGCACACGGCCGCTGTCGGTTTCTGCGGCAGGGAGAGGAAGTTGACCGCCGCCTCGAAACCGCCCTGCTTGGTGCGCGGCCCCGGGATACGCAGACCCGGATCCACCTCGATGCCGGCCTTGCGCAGGGCGTTGACATAGCCCTGGTAGCGATCGCGACCGGTGGATGTCTGGTCCGTGCCACCGATCATGGCAATCGAGCGATGGCCGAGACCGATCAGGTGGTTGGTGGCAAGAGAGATGCCATAGGTGTCGTCACCACGATAGATCGGCACCTCGACTCCATCCATCGAGCGCGCGATGAAGATCGCCGGCATGCCGTTGCTTTCCGCCAGCATGACATCTTCCGGTGGTGTGCCGATGGCCGGCGACATGATCACGCCGTCGCCGCCGAGCTGCAGGAGCGTTTCAACGAACATCCGCTGCTTGTCGACGCTGTCATAGTGGTTGGACAGGATGAAGGTATGTCGGCTGCGATCGAGCTCGGTCTCGATGGCCTTCAGGATTTCCCCGTAGAACGGGTTCATGATGTCGTGCACGACCACGCCGATGATCCCGGAGCGTGACGTGCGCAGGCTGGCGGCACGACGATTGTAGATATAGCCCAGCGCGCGGGCCTGTTCCTTGATCTTTTCCCGCGTGTCGACCGCAACCAGCGGACTGTCACGCAGGGCGAGCGAGATGGTCGCGGTCGAAAGACCCAGTGACTCAGCAATGGTCGAAAGCTTTACCTTTTGTGCCACGTTTCCTCCCTCGCAGCAGACCGGTGGGCGCTTGATCGCCCTTAAAACGTTTAATTAAACAATTTAAGGCGACGTTTCAATCGTCTTCGTCCGGCTCGTTCGAAGGTCGCATAGGAGCATGGCCGGAGAGATTGCCGTCGATCACCGACAGCAACTTGACCAATGTCTTCAGCTCCTTGCCCGACAGCCCCTGGAGCGCCTGCGCCTCGCAGGCCGCAGTTGCCTCGGCGATACGGGCCACGCTGCCACGCCCCTCGTCGGTGAGATAGACCTTGGTGAGCCGGCCGTCGCGGTCATCGGTGCGGCGCATGACGAATCCCTGCGCCTCCATGCGCCCGATCGTACGCGTCATCGTCGGCGCCTTTACCCCAAGCTGCTGTGCGAGCGCGCCGGGCGTCTGCCCATCGTCCTGGGCAAGCAGTTGCACCACGCCGTCCTGGCCGGGATAGAGGCCACTTTCGGCAAGGCCATGCGAGAGGCGGGTGCGCAGGGCCCTGGCGACCTGCGTGACCGTGCCGCTGAGGACACCCGACGCGGGCGGTTCCTTCTTCTTCCCCGCCTTCTTCTTGTCGGCCTTGTCCTTTTTCGCCATTACTCTTCCCCGGAACTCACCCTCACGCGGCATTGCCCGCGAGACTGCCGACAAAATTGCCAAACATCGGTTGCGAGTCTTAACGAAGATCAGGAGGCTATGCCAGATGGCGAAACCGGCGCCTTGGTTCGTGGATAACAGGGAGGTCATCGCCTCGTCGGATCGCGCGGACTGGATTGCGATCCTGCCGCTGGGGGCGCATGAACAGCATGGCCCGCACCTGCCCTTTGAGACCGACACGATTATCGCCCAAGGCATTGCGGAGTATCTGATTGCTGCCCTGCCCGACTTCCTGCCGGTAACGGTACTTCCGGTCGAGACCGTCGGCTATTCGATAGAGCATATGGACGTCGAGGGCACGCGCACCCTTGACTATGAAGAGGCCGTCACCCGCTGGCTCGGGATTGCCGAGGATCTCCATCGCCAGGGCATCCGCAAGCTCGTGCTGCTCAACGCTCATGGCGGCAATTCTCCGCTTCTGACCATCGTCGCAACGGAAGCGCGTGTCCGGTTCGACATGCTGGTGGTGGCCACCAGCTGGACCCGCTTCGGCCAGCCCGAGGGCTGGATCACGCCGGAAGACAAGGCGATCGACATCCATGGTGGCGATATCGAGACGTCGGTCATGCTGGCGCTGACACCTGAGAAAGTCGACATGAGCAAGGCCGCCAACTTCCCGTCCCGCCAATCCGACTTCGCCGCCCGCTACAAGCACCTGCGCGCCTACGGCCCCCATGCCTTCGGCTGGAAGATGTCGGATCTCAATCCTGATGGCGTCGCCGGCAATGCGGCGGCGGCGACGGCGGAGCGGGGAGACGCGCTGATTGCCCATGCCGTGGTCGGGCTCCTGGAACTGCTGGAGGACGTGCATGGGTTTGATGTGGCAACATTGACGTAAACTTGCAGGCTCAAGACAGAAGGCGCATATTGATCGAGAAAGATCCTGAGGAGAAAGCATGCGTGTTTCCATGGAGCAGGCAGCCGCACGGGTCGAAGAACTCGTAGAACGAGCCGAACGCGGAGAGGCAGTCATCATCACCCGTGACGGGCTGGATGCCGTGGCCTTGCGACCGATAGAAGCCTCAGAAAGGCTGCCAACTCTTTCGCAAGAGGAACGGCGGCAACTCTTCAAGGAGCTACAGCAACGCGTCGCACAGATGCCAGACCCATTTCCAGAGGAAACGGCAGCGAGAAGTCAGGACTTCCTATACGACGAAAACGGTCTACCTAAGTGATCGTAGTCGACACCTCTGCGCTGATGGCGATCCTCAAGACAGAAACTGCAGCCGCTGAGTGCGAGGCCATTCTGTCTGATGAATCGCGGCGCCTGCTAATGTCTGCTGCCATCTTGACCGAAGCCAACATCGTAGCTGCGCGCAATCAGCGGCTCGCGGAATTGAAGATGCTCATCACAGCATCGGCCATCGAAATTATTCCTCTGACATTGGCACGCGCGGAACTCGCTGCCGCAGCCTATCGGCGCTTCGGCAAGGGATTTCACCCCGCAGCGCTCAACTTCGGCGACTGCTTTTCCTATGCTACCGCCAAGGAATTTGGCTGCCCCCTCCTCTATGTCGGCGACGATTTCGCCCGCACCGATGTCCGCGCGGCACTGTCCATCACCTGAACACGAAAGCCTTTGAACTGGCGAAGCGGAACGCCTATATGGGGTAATACCATTACAGCCGCATCCCCCGGCGCCCCCCTGAGACCAGAGGCTTTCATGACCGAAGCATCCGCGAAACCGACACCCGTCACCGTGCTCACCGGCTATCTCGGCGCCGGCAAGACGACGTTGCTCAATCGCATTCTCTCCGAGAACCACGGCAAGAAATACGCCGTCATCGTCAACGAGTTCGGCGAGATCGGCATCGACAACGACCTGATCGTCGAGTCGGATGAAGAAATCTACGAAATGAACAACGGCTGCGTCTGCTGCACCGTGCGCGGCGACCTGATCCGCGTCGTCGAAGGCCTGATGCGCCGTCCCGGCCGCTTCGATGGCATCATCGTCGAGACGACCGGCCTTGCCGACCCGGTCCCGGTCGCCCAGACATTCTTCATGGACGACGACGTGCGCGCCAAGACCGAGCTTGACGCTGTCGTGACGCTGGTCGACGCCAAGCACCTGCCGCTGCGCCTCAAGGACAGCCGCGAGGCCGAAGACCAGATCGCCTTTGCCGATGTCGTCGTCATCAACAAGGCCGATCTCGTCAGCCATGACGAACTGCACCAGATCGAGCACATCGTGCGCGCCATCAACCCCTCGGCCAGGATCTATTCGACCACCCGCTCGGGCGTCGATCTCACCAAGGTCTTGAACCAAGGCGCCTTCAATCTTGAGCGCGCGCTGGAAAACGATCCGCATTTCCTCGACCACGACGACCCGGACCATGTCTGCGGTCCGGACTGCGACCACGACCATCACCATCACGGCCATGAGCATCACGACCACGATCACGGGCATGACCACCATCACCACGATCATGGCCATCACCACCACCATGACCACGCTCCCTCGGCGATCCATGACGTGACCGTAACCTCGGTCTCGCTGCGCGGTGGCGAGATGAATCCGGATCGCTTCTTCCCCTGGATCCAGAAGGTCACACAGACGCAAGGCCCGAACATCCTGCGCCTGAAGGGAATCATCGCCTTCAAGGGCGACGAGGAACGTTATGTGGTGCAGGGCGTTCACATGATCGTCGAGGGCGATCACCAGCGCCCCTGGAAGGACGGCGAGAAGCGCGAGAGCCGCCTCGTCTTCATCGGCCGTGAACTCGACCGCGAGAAGCTTGAAGCGAGCTTCAAGGCCTGCGAAGCCGCCGCATGAACGGGGCGCTCTGCGCCCCTCACCGCCTGACCTCCGCCTGAAAGAAAGCCTATTAACATGCCGACAGTCGCGCCGCTCGATATCGAAGGACACGTTGTCTCTACCCATTTCCTCGGAGACATCCCGGTCTTTGCCGCCGCGACGGGCGCGATCCACCGACTGGATGGCGGCGAGAAGGTGACGGAGGCCAATGTCGGCCTCCTCACCTGCGTCAAGGATCCGGCAAGCCAGACGCTGCTCACCGGCGGGGAAGACGGACGCGTCCTGCGCGTTGCCCATGACGGGACCGTGACCGAACTCGCCCATGTACCGCGCAAGTGGATCTCGGTCCTTGCCCCCGGACCGCAGGGCGCCATTGCCTATGCCGTCGGCAAGTCGACCTTCGTGCGCCTCGCCGACGGGACGACGAAGGAATTCACCGAGGAACGCACTGTCGAGGCGGTCGATTTCGCGCCCAAGGGGCTGCGCATCGCAGTGGCCCGCTACAACGGCGTGACGCTGCATTGGGTCGGGACATCAGGCGCACCTGTCGATCTCGACTGGAAGGGCGCCCACACGGGTGTCACCTTCTCCCCCGACGGCCGCTTCGTTGTCACCATGATGCAGGAATCGGCGCTTCACGGCTGGAAGCTCGACGGCAAGGCCTCCGAGACGCGCCACATGCGCATGACAGGCTATCCGGCCAAGGTGAAGTCCCTCTCCTGGTCGCCCAAGGGCAAGTGGCTTGCCTCGTCGGGCGCCCCCGCAGCCATCGTCTGGCCCTTCTCGGGCAAGGACGGTCCGATGGGCAAGGCACCGCTGGAACTCGGCACCCGCTCCAACATCCTTGTCACACAGGTCGCCTTCCACCCGGTAGAGGAAGTGCTGGCGATTGGTTTCATCGACGGCATGATCCTGGCAGTCCGCATTGCCGACGGCAAGGAGGCACTGCTCCGCCGTCCGGGCAAGGGCGCGGTCACCTCGCTCGCCTGGAGCAGCACCGGCAAGCTGCTCGCCTTTGCCTCCGAGGCTGGCGACTGCGGCGTCATAGACATCACCGGATAATTGCGAAAACACCTCCCAAAGCGTTTTAGTTGCGTGCAAGCGCACGAATAATCACGCCTGACGATCAGATACTGCGAAAATTCGCAGTATGCCGTTCATCATTCGCTCACCTTAACCATGCGGTAGTATTTCTCTCCCTATTTTCGGGGAGACGAGCGAGAGACAACACAGCCGCGCCTCGTCGAGACTGGGAATCATTCCTCTAAGGCCATTCTTCAACCTACTCTTCAACCACGGCAGCCAGGCCGAGGGCGCAATCCCGTGCGCCCGGTCAGCGCGCGGCCTTGCAAACGGACAACACATGAACCTGAACCTCAAAATAGTGGTGACGGCGGCAGGTCTTGCCCTCGCCGCCGGCATTGTCGCAGTGGCCGGCGTTGGCGCCCAGACACTGCAGACGCTCAAGGTCAACGGCCCGATCTACAAGCAGATCGTTGACGGCAAGGACCTGATCGCCGACATCCTTCCGCCCCCCCTCTATCTGATCGAATCCTACGCTCTCGCCAACGAAGTCTTCATTCATCAGGACACGGCCGCCGTGAACGTGCCGCGCTTTGATCTGCTCAACAAGCTCTATGACGAGCGCCGCGAATACTGGAAGAACTCGACGCTTCCCGAAAACCTGCGCGCCAAGCTCTATGACGAGGTCATCGCAAAGGGCGATCGCTATTGGACCACCTTGCAGAACGACCTGAAGCCCGCTCTTGCGGCCGGTGATGCAAGCGCTGTCATGCCCATTCTGGCGCGATTGAAAGTCGAGTTCCACGATCACGAGACCTCGGTGAACGAACTCGTGACCATGGCCAGCGAGTATCTCGTTGGGCGGGAGGCCTATGCTGCAGAGGAATCCTCGAGCCGCGAAGCGCTTGTCATTACGCTCGGCCTGCTTCTGATCGGCACCGCGCTCGGCAGCGTCTACTTCATTCACCGACGCGCCCTCAAACCGCTCGGCGAGATCACCGGCTTCATGACAAACATGGCCTCGGGCGACTTTACGGCGACGGTGCCCTATGCGGACCGCCGCGACGAAATCGGGCACATTGCGGCGGCTG
>CALSAF010000091.1:0-19593 GCA_943372805.1 Rhizobium sp. Q54 | reverse complement strand
GACGGTGATATCGGCACGGACGACCGCATTGATCGAGCCATATTCGGACACAACATGGTAGGTGCCTGCGTTCAGCCTCTCGATCGTGTTTGGCTTGACATCCGCCAGCACGAGCCCACGCTCGCCATCCTCGCGCACATCAGACGAAAAGATGTCGAAGCTGAGCTGCTTGTCCGGGATGTGTGTGTCGGCACCGGAGATGGCATTGAGAGACATGCCACCCGCATCAAGCACCAGCACTTGGTCGGAAACATCGCCCTCAGCGGGAATATTGAGCTTCTTGGTGGCGCCGGCGCGACCGAAGGAGACATTGACGAAATAGTCGCCGGGTGCCAGCTGGAAGGCTGCTGTCCCACCCTCGGCGCTCGCAAGCAGGGGCAGCTTGCCATCCGCACCAGGGATCGGGCTGAAAACCCGCCACGACAGCCCGTGCCTCATCGGCTCGCCATCATCGGTCAGCTTGGCGTCGAGCCTTACGTTGCGGCTTTGGCTGACACTCGTGATCGTGCCGATGCTGGGGGCAGAGAAGGCCTTCAGCTTCGGCATCTTCGTCGAACCGTTCAGTTGCTTGAATGTCTCGAAGGCCTCTTGTGCAATGCCTGGCGATGTCGCAGCCGAGGCGACGATGACCGCGAGCAACAGTCGAATGAGAACAGGTTGGCGAACCATGCGATGCACTGTGTGTTGACTTCCTTCCCAATGCCGGCAACTTCAAACCGAACCGGATGGCAATTTCAAGACCTGCCGATCCCGCCAAGGCCTATGAAGGTATCACGAAAATGAAAAAAGACATCAAGCTGCTCGATTATCTCGCGGTTCGCCGTTCCGTGCCCGCATTCCAGATGTGCGAGCCTGGGCCGGACAAGGCGGAAATCGAATCGATCCTGTCGCTCGCGGTTCGCGTTCCCGATCACGGGAAGCTCGCTCCGTGGCGCTTCATTGTCTATCGTGGCGAGGAGCGTGCGCGCATAAGCGAGGAACTCCTGAGATTGGCGAAGGAAAAGAACCCCGAGCTTTCCGAGGAGATGATCCAGGTCGAGCGTACCCGGTTCACGCGGGCTCCTGTGGTTGTCGCCGTCATCTCTACGGCTGCGCCGCATGCCAAGATCCCGGAATGGGAACAGGTTATGTCGGCCGGTGCCGTCTGCCTCAATCTGCTGATGGCCGCGAATTCCCAGGGCTACGTCTCCAATTGGCTGTCGGAGTGGTTCGCTTTCGACGAGCGCGCTCATCCGCTCCTTGGTGTGAAGCCGGGTGAGAAGGTGGCCGGCTTCATTCACATTGGCTCGACCGAGTTCCCGATCGTCGAACGTCCGCGTCCGGCGTTGGCGGACGTCGTGTCGTGGCGGGGCGGGAATGACTGATGTTTTATGATACCGAATCGAATGCCCACGGAATGGCGCACGATCCCTTCAAGGCGATCGTCGCGCCAAGGCCGATCGGTTGGATCGGCACGAAGGGACGGGATGGCAGCCGCAATCTCTCGCCCTATTCGTTCTTCAATGCCGTCGGTGATCGCCCCAAGATGGTGATGTTCTCGTCCAGTGGCCGCAAGCATACCCTGCGCAACGCTGAGGAGACGGGTATCTTCACAGCGAGTTTCGTCAGTCGTGGTCTGATGAAGCCGATGAACGCCTCGTCCGCTGCCGTGGCCTACGGTACCGATGAGTTCGACTTGGCGGGGCTTGCAGCAGCCCCCGCCCGGCTGATCGACGCACCATATGTGGCGCAGGCAGTGGCAGCTCTCGAATGCCGAGTCACGAAGGTCATCACATTACCTGACGTCGACGGCAATGAGACCGACAGCCACGCGGTTTTCGGTCAGGTTGTCGGCATCCACATTGCCGAGGACGTGATTCGCGATGGTCGCTTCGATCTCGCGCTTGCCGACCCGATCATGCGCCTGGGATATATGGATTATGCCGGGATCGGTCCGATCTTTGAACTCGAACGTCCCAGCGTAAAGGCAGGGTGAGAGGCTCGCGATCAGCGGCGTGAGTGTGGTTGCAACGAGGCCGCACCCGCCCCGGTAACAGTCGGGCATACCCCCTTATTCGGGGTGGTTAATGAACGTGGTGAACGTTTCTTAAACACTTTGTTCCTAGTGTCCTGATACCGAATGCTTCGGGTGTGCACAGGTGGCGAGTGGGTTCGACTTTGATCGTTACAGCTTTTCTCAAGTGGGTCGAAACGGCGAAGACGCAGGAGCGCGCCCGCGCTGCAAATGCTCTGGCGCGTGCCTACTTGAAGTCGGAAATGGCACCGGAAGAGCGCCAAGCCGCTCAGATGGCGATGACTTACCTCCTGGATGACCCTTCTCCACAGGTGCGTCTGGCGCTGGCCGAGGTTCTGGCAGGTGAGGCGAGGGCGCCGCGTGCGTTGATGGTGTCTCTTGCCGAAGATCAGCCCGAGATTGCCTCTGCGGTAATCCTGCATTGTCCGGTTCTGACCGACGCCGACCTAGTCGACATCGCCGGCCGTGGCACGATGGAGACCCGAGCCCTGATCGCCGCCCGCAGCGAGGTAAGCGTTGCCGTCGCGGCCGCTCTTGCCGAGATTGGTGATGCGGCAGAACTGGAAGTTCTTCTCGAGAACCCTGGTGCCCGCTTCGCTACCTTCACCCTGCGGCGTATCGCCGAACGGCACGGACACTGCGAGCGCATCCGCGCGAGGTTGCTCGACCGCAACGACCTCGCCATTGGTGTGCGCCAACTGCTCGTGCAGTTCGTTGCCGATGCACTCGCCGGTTCTGATCTCGTCATCGGTGCGGTTGGTAGTCGTCGCATCGAGCGTATCGCTCGCGAAGCCGGCGACAGTGCCACCGTTGCGCTCCTGGCTGACGTGCATGGCGAGGAATTGTACCGCCTCACGGATCAGCTTCGCGCTGCTGGCCGTCTGACCCCGGCCTTTCTCATGCACGCATTGTGCGCAGGCCGAACGGATTTCTTCTCCTCGGCCATGGTCGCGATTTCTGGACTGGAGGAGCGCCGCGTGCGTTCCATACTCGCCACCGGCCGCTTCCATGCGCTTCGTGCTCTGCTCGAGTCGGCGGGCATCAGCCGCGAGATCAGCCCGATCTTCGTTGATGCCGTCATGCTCTGGCGCACGCTCATCCAGTCGGCAGAGGGATTTGAGCTCGACCACATTGCCCACCGCCTCGTGAGCCGTTATCGCGGCACCCCACACTTGAGTGACGCGGCGCGCGCCCTGACTGATATGATCGAGCGTCTGGCTATTGCCGAGGAACGTCGGCTGGCCCGGGACTATGCCAGCGGAGTGGCACTCGCCGCCGCGTGATCGACCTCAGGGTACGATTTTCTTGGCCACCCAGGAATAGCTGTCAGACACGACGTGGATCGGCTTCTCGAAGATCATCTTGATCTGCGCCTTGCCTGGCAGCACCTGCCGGACAGCATCGACCGCCATATCCTTCAGTGTCCTGTTGTGCTGCTCTTCGACCTGTTGCTGCTCGTACGTATCCGGCGCTGGTTGCGTGGAGGCTGCAATGGCTGCGGCGATCTCCGGAGGAGGGGTCTGGCACACTGCAACAGCGGTCGGGTAGGCGATGTTGGTATAGCGACCGAGGATCTCTTCCGAGGCCGCATCACACAGCTCAATGGACACGAAGCGCTCCGACGGTGTCTCGACGAACTCGCATTGGCTCACACTGTCGTCACATCCCAGAATCGTCATCATGATCAAGGCGGTCTTCATCGCAAGGCTCCGGTCAGGGCAGGTAAACGGACGAAACAGAAGGATTGGAGCCAAAGCAAGGCATGGTCGTGGAACAGCCGCGTGCGTTTGTTTTCGACCGCACTTTGGCCGTCCGGGCCTCCCGGAGGCGAGCGCCCTCGGGTTCAGCCCGAAGAAACCCGCCGGGTGCCGGTGCCAGCAGTTGTGACAAAGTCGAGCTCGCCCTGCTCTTCCTGCGGAACCATCTCGTCAGACAATTCCACTTCACGGATCCATTCGCGCCAGATTGACACCAGAAGGGCCATCAGCACTGGGCCGATAAATAGCCCCAGGAAGCCCATGGTCTTTACACCTCCGACGAGCCCGAAAAAGGTCGGCAGGAAGGGAAGCTTGATCGGGCCACCGACCAGCCGGGGCCGGACAGTCTTGTCGACGATGAAGAGCTCGACCGAGCCCCAGACGAAGAGGGCGAGACCTTCGACCATCGCACCGCTGGCCGCCAGATAGATGGAGACGAGGGTGAAGGAGAGGGGCGCTCCGCCGGGTATGAGCGCCATGACGCCGGTGATCACACCGAGCGTGACTGGCGAAGGCACACCCGCTAGCCAATAGGCGATGCCCAGAATGATTCCTTCCCCGATGGCGATCAGGGTCATCCCCGTCACGGTGGAGCTGATCGTCGCCGGTACCACCCGTGAGATCCGTTCCCAACGATTCGGCAGGATGCGTTCTCCAAGCAGATCGAGCTGCCGGGCAAAGTTTGCGCCATCCCGATAGACGAAGAAGAGCGCAATCAACATGAACAGCAATGTCAGCAGCAGATGAAACAGTCCGTCCCCTGCGGCGATGACAGCACGATAGATGTTGCCGATATTGGCACCACTG
Organism: Rhizobium sp. Q54; assembly: GCA_943372805.1. Taxonomy (GTDB): domain Bacteria; phylum Pseudomonadota; class Alphaproteobacteria; order Rhizobiales; family Rhizobiaceae; genus Allorhizobium. The sequence goes on along the minus strand of CALSAF010000091.1, from coordinate 15,015 downwards.
ACGATCTGGATCAGTTCGCCGATCGCTCCCGGTTGCCCGATATGCTCGGTCCATTTTCCGGCGAGCCAATCGCCCACACGCGGCAGTGCAGCGATCCATGCAGGCGGCGGCGCGCCCGTGGTGTTCGCTTCGACCGCCCACGTAATCCATTGCCGGATTTCGTCGACGGCATAGGAAATCGCGATGCCGATCGGGATGATCAGAAATGCGAGAATGGCGAGCAGGGCGAGGGTCGCGCCGAGCGTCGTGTTACCACCCGTACGCTCGAGCAGTCGGCGGTAAAGCGGCCAACTGGCGAAGGCGATCACGAGCGCGGCGAGCACCGGGACGACGAAACCGTGGAAGAAGTAGATGGCTGCAATGCCGATCAGCACGAGCAACCAGCGCGCTACGGCGATTGGCGTGATCAAAGCGATGCGATTGGCCGTCGCCTGACCGAGCCAACGCGGCCCTTTCGACGGGGTCTGAATTTCAGCCTGGCTCACGATCTGCAGTGTCCCGTTAATTCTGCCCTGCATATGGAGCATTATCGACCGGGAGACAAGCGGGACGCCAAGCCCTGGTCCGTCAAATGTCGAGGTTCTCCGCGAAGGCGGCACGTTCCTGAATGAACCTGAACCGTGCTTCCGGCTTTGTGCCCATCAATGCATCAACCGCATCGCGCGTACCCTCGAAGTCCACGTCATCAATCCCGACCCTGAGCAGAGTGCGCTTGGCAGGATCCATGGTCGTTTCCTTGAGCTGCGCCGGCATCATTTCGCCGAGGCCTTTGAAGCGACCGATCTCGACCTTCTTGCCCTTGAACACCGTTTCCATCAGCTCCGCGCGGTGCGCATCGTCACGGGCATAAACGGTCTTGGCGCCCTGGCGAATGACATAGAGCGGCGGTACGGCGAGATAGAGATGGTTGCCGCGGATCAGTTCCGGCATTTCCTGGTAGAAGAAGGTGATCAGCAGCGAGGCGATATGGGCGCCGTCGACGTCGGCATCGGTCATGACGATGATGCGCTCATAACGCAGGTCTTCGTCGCGATATTTGGTCCGCGTACCGCAGCCGAGCGCCTGGATGAGATCGGCGATCTGCTGGTTGGCCATCAGCTTTTCGCGGCTCGCGGAACCGACGTTCAGGATCTTGCCGCGCAAGGGAAGGATGGCCTGATTGGCCCGGTTACGCGCCTGCTTGGCCGAACCGCCGGCCGAGTCACCTTCGACGATAAAGAGTTCAGCACCCTCAGCCGTATTCTGCGAGCAGTCGGCGAGCTTGCCCGGCAGACGCAACTTGCGCACCGCCGTCTTGCGGTTGACTTCCTTTTCCTTGCGGCGGCGCAGGCGCTCTTCGGCCCGCTCGATCACCCAGTCAAGCAGCTTGGCCGCTTCATTGGGGTTGTCGGCGAGATAATGGTCGAAGGGGTCACGCAGTGCGTTTTCGACGATACGCTGAGCCTCGACGGTCGCGAGCTTGTCCTTGGTCTGGCCGACGAATTCCGGCTCGCGGATAAACACCGAGAGCATGCCGACCGCCGAGATCATCACGTCGTCGGTGGTGATCTGCTGGGCGCGCTTGTTTTGCGTGAGCTCCGCATAGTTCTTCAGGCCCTTGGTGAGCGCAATACGCAGGCCCGCCTCATGCGTGCCGCCTTCGGGCGTCGGGATCGTGTTGCAATAGGAATGCAGAGCCGGGTCGCCGCCATACCAGGTCACGGCCCATTCCATGGCACCATGGCCACCGGTCTTTTCCGTCTTGCCGGCAAAGATCTCCCGGGTGACCGTGAATTCCTTGCCAAGGGTGGCAGCTAGATAGTCCTTCAATCCGCCAGGGAAGTGGAAAACTGCCTTTTCCGGGATGTCGCCACCTTCAGGCACCATGCCGGGATCGCAGGACCAGCGGATCTCGACGCCGCCGAAGAGATAGGCCTTGGACCGCGCCATGCGGAAAATCCGGCCCGGATCAAACTTCGCATGGTCGCCGAATATCTGCGGGTCTGGGTGGAAGCGCACCCGCGTGCCGCGTCTATTATGCACTTCGCCCAGTTCTTCAAGGCCGCCCTGCGGCACTCCGCGCGAAAAGGTCTGGCGGTAGAGCTTGCGATTGCGCGCGACTTCGACTTCGAGCAGGTCGGAGAGCGCGTTGACGACGGACACGCCGACGCCGTGCAGACCGCCTGAGGTCTCATAGGCCTTGCCGTCGAATTTGCCGCCGGCATGCAGCTTGGTCATGATCACTTCGAGCGTCGACTTGCCCGGCACCTGCGGATGCAGTTCGACCGGGATGCCGCGCCCGTTGTCGGTGACCGTCAGGAAGCCCTGGGTGTCGAGATGTACATCGATGAAGTTGGCGTGGCCGGCCACCGCTTCGTCCATCGAGTTGTCGATGACTTCGGCAAACAGGTGATGCAGCGCCTTCTCGTCCGTGCCGCCGATATACATGCCGGGACGCATGCGCACCGGTTCGAGGCCTTCGAGAACCCGGATGGAGGACGCGCCATATTCCTCGGCACCCGCATTCGAAGCAGGGGCAGCCGGCCGCGCAACGGGCGTGGGGGCAGGGGTAGGCGCTGTCACGGTTTCCGCCTCGACCTTCTGGGCGAGCGGCATGCCGGAAAAGAGATCGTTGTCGTCCATGGCGTCGTTCGATACTCTGTTGCTGTTCGATGCCGGGTCTGCGGCACCTTCAGAAAGCCGCCGCACCAGGCCAGTCGCATCTGCGAATCGGTCGGATTGTGCCAGAAAGGCAAGGCAGGCGCGAAGGGCCATAGAGCCGGCGCATGTTGAATTCGGGCCAGCTTTGCGTGGCGCATTTCGCGAAGGCAAGCGTGAGCCGAGAGGAAACCCATCTTCCATGCAGATGTCCACAGCTCATTTCCGCACTGCGGCGATTTCCTGCGTTCTCTTTCCGTTTCTGTTTCTGGCCAGTGCCCATGCGCAGGCGGTCGGTCCCTTCAAGGACGACCTGTTTTCGGCGCAGAACGTGCTTGAAACCAGGGATGGCGGTGACTTCACGATCGTCGACTATGACGAGATGCGCGACATCAATGGCCGCGACAGCATTCCTGAGCGGCGGGTAAAGGACCGCTACGTCTCCCTCAAGGTCCGCCGCTTTCAGGAAAATCAGACGCTGCCACTATCCACCGGACCGCTGGAGGTGGGGAGAGTCGGTCTTGACCAGGCACAGGCCTTCACGGTGATCTTCATCCACGGTCGTGGCGGTGACCGTCGCCTCGGGTTGAACGACATCAGCTTCGGCGGCAATTTCAATCGCCTGAAGAATCTGGCGGCCGAAAATGGCGGCACCTATTACGCCCCCTCGGTCAAAAGTTTCGATGAAAAGGGCGTCGCAGACGTCGCCGCCCTGATTGGCCATGCATCAGCGCAATCCGGCGGCAAGCCCGTGGTCCTCGCTTGCGCGTCCATGGGAAGCTTCATCTGCTGGGGCATCTCGCGCGATCCGCAGACGGTGGCGAAACTGTCGGGGATGGCGATCCTCGGCGGAGCGCCGGATCCAGAATTGCCGAAAAGTGCCGCCGCCAAAGCCAGGCTTCCGATCTGGTTTACCCATGGCAGCCGCGACAGCGTCTATGCGGCCAACGATCAGCTGGCCATCTATCAAAAACTCAGAGACGGAGGGCAACCCGCCCGGTTCACATTGTTCGAAACCGGCTCCCACGGAACGCCGGTGCGCATGTCCGACTGGCGTGCCATGCTCAACTGGCTGATCCGCTAGGGTCTTCTTGCTTTGCTGTCTTTAGAGGCTCCCTCCGGCCACATTTTCACCATGTCGCCCGATAAAGCGGCCAATCTTGCGGCGCAATCTTTCCTTTCGTGCTCAGATTTGCTACTTCGCAGTAGCGAAATAGGGGTATTATGACGACATGACACCGGATGTTCGTCCGCTCGTTGCGGGCAATTGGAAGATGAACGGCACGCGAGCCTCGCTGGACCAGATCAAGGCGATAGCCGAGGGCGTTCAGGGCCCGCTGGCCGAAAAGGTTGAAAGCCTGATCTGCCCGCCTGCGACCCTGCTTTATGTCGCGACCGCACTCTGCACCGACAGCCCCCTTGAGATCGGTGCCCAGGATTGCCACCAGAATGCATCGGGTGCTCATACGGGTGACCTGTCAGCGGAGATGGTCGCGGATTGTTTCGGCACTCACGTGATCGTGGGGCACTCCGAACGGCGCACGGATCATGCCGAGACAGATCATCTGGTGCGCGCCAAGGCGGAGGCCGCTTACGCAGCCGACCTGACCGCGATCATCTGCATCGGCGAAACGGCCGATGAGCGGAAATCGGGACAGACCCTCGACATCCTGAAGCGTCAGCTCGCCGGCTCCGTTCCCGACGGTGCCAAGGCCGAGCGCACGGTCATCGCCTATGAGCCCGTTTGGGCAATTGGCACGGGGCTCACGCCGACCGTTGCCGATGTCGCTGAGGCCCATGCCTTTCTTCGCGCAGAACTGGTCAAGCGCTTCGGCGATGCCGGCAAGGCCATGCGCATTCTCTACGGCGGCTCGGTCAAGCCTTCCAACGCCAAGGAACTGATGGCAGTCGACAATGTCGACGGCGCCCTGATCGGTGGTGCGAGCTTGAAGGCGGCGGATTTCCTCGCCATATATCGGGTCTACGAGGACCTCACCGCCTGAACGCGAATGCGCGCAAAAGCAGGTGAGGGGGTTTCAAAGCCCGTTCCTCTGATGTAAAGAGCCGCCAACCTCATTGATTTTGCCCTTTCGGGCAGGATGGAAATTCCATGCAGACCGTATTGCTCGTTATCTACCTCATGGTCGTCGTCGCCCTGATCGGCGTCGTCCTTATCCAGCGATCCGAAGGTGGAGGCCTGGGTATCGGTGGCGGTTCCGGCTTCATGTCGGCCCGTGGCACCGCCAACGCCCTGACGCGCACCACGGCCATCCTCGCGACGCTGTTCTTCGTCATCTCGCTGGCGCTTGGCATTCTCGCTCGCTACGAGTCGAAGCCGACAGACATTCTTGACCGGATTCCGGCCGGCAATGGCACGACGCAGGGCAGCGGCGGCGGCAGCGTGCTCGACCAGCTCCCGGGAACCGCACCCGCGACCCCTGCGCCGACCCCGGCTGCGCCGGCTCCGGTCGACCCGAACGCCGTTCCGAACAACTGATCGGAACGCATCCCATCACTCCGGCGGGCTCCAGGGTCCGCCGGTTTTCTTTTGTCTGAATTCCGCCGGTACCCACGAAAAATGTGGGACAAGCCCGATTAGGGCTGGCGGAATCGAATTTGAAACGGTATCCGGTGAAGCCCATGGCGCGATATGTATTCATCACTGGCGGCGTGGTTTCCTCTCTCGGTAAAGGAATTGCGGCCGCGGCTCTCGGAGCATTGTTGCAGGCACGGGGTTACCGCGTGCGTCTGCGCAAGCTGGACCCCTATCTCAACGTTGACCCGGGCACCATGAGCCCGACTCAGCACGGCGAAGTCTTCGTCACCGATGACGGTGCCGAAACCGACCTCGACCTCGGCCACTATGAGCGTTTTACCGGACGCTCTGCCACCAAGACCGACAACATCACCACCGGTCGGATCTACAAGAACATCATCGACAAGGAACGCCGCGGCGACTATCTCGGCGCGACCGTCCAGGTTATTCCGCACGTCACGAACGAGATCAAGGACTTCGTCATTGAAGGCAATGACGACTATGATTTCGTCATCTGCGAGATCGGCGGCACGGTCGGCGACATCGAGGCGATGCCGTTCATGGAAGCGATCCGCCAGCTCGGCAACGACCTGCCGCGCGGCACAGCCGTTTACGTCCATCTGACCCTGATGCCCTACATTCCGGCAGCCGGCGAGCTGAAGACCAAGCCGACCCAGCATTCCGTCAAGGAACTGCAGGCGCTCGGCATCCATCCCGACATCCTCTTGGTTCGCGCCGATCGCGAGATCCCGCAGGCCGAACGACGCAAGCTCTCCCTGTTCTGCAACGTGCGCGAGAGCGCCGTGATCCAGGCTCTCGACGTCGCCAACATCTACGACGTGCCGATGGCCTATCACAAGGAAGGCCTCGACAACGAGGTTCTGGCCGCCTTTGGCATCGAACCGGCGCCGAAGCCGCGTCTCGATGCCTGGGAAGAGGTCTGCAACCGCATCCGCACCCCGGAAGGTGAAGTCACGATCGCGATCGTCGGCAAGTACACCGGCCTCAAGGACGCCTACAAGTCGCTCATCGAAGCCCTGTATCACGGTGGCATCGCCAACCGGGTGAAGGTGAAGCTTGAATGGATCGAATCCGAGATCTTCGAAAAGGAAGATCCGTCGCCGTGGCTTGAAAAAGTCAACGGCATTCTCGTGCCCGGCGGATTCGGCGAGCGCGGCTCGGAAGGCAAGATCCTCGCGGCCCAGTTCGCCCGCGAACGCAAGGTGCCGTATTTCGGCATCTGCTTCGGCATGCAGATGGCGGTCGTCGAGGCGGCCCGTCATCTCGCCGGCATCGACAAGGCCTCGTCCACCGAATTCGGCAAGACCGAAGAGCCGGTCGTCGGCCTGATGACCGAGTGGATGAAGGGCAATGCGCTTGAGAAGCGTTCGGCAGCCGGTGATCTCGGTGGCACGATGCGTCTCGGTGCCTACAAGGCCTCGCTGAAGAAGGGTACCAAGATTGCCGAGATCTATGGTTCCCAGGATATCTCCGAGCGCCACCGCCACCGCTACGAAGTCAATGTCGACTACAAGGACCGGCTGGAAGCCTGCGGTCTCGTGTTCTCCGGCATGTCGCCGGATGGCTTGCTGCCGGAAACGGTGGAGTATCCGGATCATCCGTGGTTCATCGGTGTCCAGTACCACCCGGAACTGAAGTCGCGTCCGCTGGATCCGCATCCGCTGTTTGCAAGCTTTATCGGGGCAGCGCTGGAGCAGAGCCGCCTCGTTTGATCCTTCGCCGAATTCAAGCGTCAAAGACCCGGCCCTGTGCCGGGTTTTTTGTTGCGCAATTCACGCACAAGCTGTGCTGGCTAGGATCTTCCCACGGATGAGGAGAGCATCATGCGCGTCGGTGATACCAGCATCTACACATCAATGTACCAGAAGCGCACGGCAACCGAGACTGGCAGTCTGACAGGACAGGCCGTCACAACCTCTACGCCCGGCAAGCCTCTGGAGCGCGATCAGTCTGCCACGACCCTTGGTTCCAGCCTGTGGCTCCTGCAGACCGAGGTTTTTTCGAGCAAGGCTGCGGCCGCAGATGCGGCCGAAAAAGATGCCATTCGCACCGAATTCCTGGAGTTGAACGAAAAGTCTCCTGCAGAACGGGTTCGCGAGGATTATCTAGAACGACACGGGTTAAGCGAGGAAGACTTGGCCAAGATGTCGGATGAGGAGCGGCAGACAACCGAAAAGGAAATCCAGGAGCTCATCAAGCGGCAACTCGGTTTCGATGATCGTTCATCTGCAAAACCGTCGGCACCAGCTGCTTCTGAGCAGGGCTAGGCGGTGCCGGAGCGCCGGAGCAACAGCACGGGCACCCGTTCACCGGGCACGCAGGCCGGCGCATGTGGCGGGCGGACGATCAATCCGTCTGCCTGCGAAAAGATCCGCATCATGGATGAATCCTGCTTGCTGAAGCTTTCAGCTTCAAATACCCCGGCCGCATTCGCAAACAGACGCGCTCGGACATAATCCTGGCGCTTGTCGTTGATGGGCATCGGCGTGCGCAAGATGGCCGTTGTCATGCGATTAAGCGGTGTAACCCGACCGAGGCGGCAGAGAAGCGGTTCCAGGAAGAGCAGCCCGCATACGAGGCTCGAGACCGGATTGCCAGGCAGACCAAGCACTTGCATCCCATCGAGCCGTCCAACCATCAGCGGTTTTCCCGGGCGCATCGCAATTCGCCAGAAATCGAGTTCCATGCCGACGGACAGCAGTGTTGATTGGACCAGGTCGTGATCGCCGACGGAAGCGCCTCCAAGCGTGACCAGCACGTCGGCGCCGCAATCCCGAGCATGAAGGACCGCCGCTGCAATGGCATCCCGTCTGTCCGTGACAATGCCAAGATCGATCACCTCGGCACTATTGTCTCGCGCGAGGGCTGCAATCCCGAAGGTGTTCGAACCGATGATCTGGCTCGGTCCCGGCAAGGTACCCGGCGCGACAAGTTCATCCCCTGTGGCCAGCACCGCAACTCGTATGCGCCGAAAGACGGGCAGCGTGGCGTGGTTCATCGCGGCTGCCAGTGTCAGATGGCTGAAATCGAGACGCGTACCGCTCTGGAGGGCAATGTCCCCTTGTGCAAAATCCTGCCCTCTCGGTCGGATATGTCGACCAGGAATGGCGGGAAAGGTCGACTTGATGCGATCCGCTCCAATGAGTTCGGCGTCTTCCTGCAGCAGCACACTATCGGCGCCCTTGGGAACCGGCGCACCGGTAAAGATCCGCACAGCCTGTTGCGCGCCGACGCTTCCCTCGAACGCATGGCCGGCCGCCGATTGGCCGATGACCGTGAGTGTTGCACCGGGTTCGCAGGCATCCTCCGCCCTCAGGGCATATCCATCCATGGCGGATGCATCGAAGGGCGGCTGTGTAAGTTTCGCAGCCAGATCCTCGGCGAGTACTCGGCCATTTGCCTCGTGCAGCGGCAGGTGTTCTTGCTCTTCAATGCCCACAGCAGAGGATAGCAGCCTGGCCAGGGCATCCTCGACGGGCAGAAGCGACATCACTTGGCCTCCGGATGACGGAAGTTGCCAGACTTGCCACCGGATTTCTCCATCACGCGGATCCCGCCGATTTCCATGGTCTTGTCGACCGCTTTTGCCATGTCGTAGATCGTGAGGCAGGTCACGGAGACAGCGGTCAGCGCCTCCATTTCGACGCCGGTCTTGCCGGTCAGCCTGACAGTCGCCTCCACCCGCAGGCCTGGAAGATCAAAGTCTTCCGTGATATCCACCGTTACCTTGGACAGCATCAGCGGATGGCAGAGTGGAATAAGACTGGAAGTCTGCTTGGCAGCCATGATGCCGGCGATACGCGCCGTTCCGATCACGTCGCCCTTCTTGGCGTTACCCTGCAGGATGGTTGCCAGGGTCTCCGTCTTCATTTTCACGAAACCTTCCGCGACCGCGATGCGGATCGTGTCGTCCTTCGCCGAGACATCGACCATATGCGCCTCGCCGGAGGCGCCGATATGGGTCAGTCCACTGGACCCGGCCGTCATTCGGCTGCCAGAGCGCCGGTTTTGCCGGTCAGTAGCAGGCGTGTGGCCTCAGCGACATCATCCTTGCGCATCAGGCTCTCGCCGACCAGGAAGGTTGTGATCCCCGAGGTCTCCAGGCGCTTGCAATCGTCATAGGTGAAGATCCCGCTCTCGCCAACAAGCAGACGATCGGCCGGAACCATGGAAGCCAGTTCCTCGCTGACGGTGAGGCTGACTTCGAAGGTCCTGAGATTGCGATTGTTGATCCCGATCAGCGCAGACTTCAGTTTCAGCGCCCGTTCCATTTCCTCTGCGTCGTGCACCTCGACGAGAACGTCCATGCCGAGTTCGAAGGCCACACCTTCGAGATCCGACGCCTCCCCGTCAGACAGCGACGCCATAATCAGCAGGATGCAGTCGCCACCCCAGGCGCGCGCTTCGTGGACCTGGTAGGCATCGAACATGAAGTCCTTGCGCAGTGCAGGCAGGCCACAGGCCTTGCGAGCTGCTGTCAGGAATTCCGGCGCGCCCTGAAAGCTTGGCTTGTCCGTGAGCACGGAAAGGCAGGCTGCCCCTCCAGCTTCATAGGCTGCAGCAAGGGCCGGGGGATCGAAGTCCGGTCGAATAAGGCCCTTGGACGGACTGGCCTTCTTGATTTCGGCGATCAGGCCGTAACGCCCTTCTTCGCGGGCGCGCAGAAGGGCCTGGTGAAAGCCGCGCGGCGCATCCTGTGCCGCGATCCGGTCTTTGAGTTCTGACAGCGAAACAGCGGCCTTTGCAGCCGCGATTTCGTCCCGCTTGTAGGTCTCGATGCGCTTCAGGATATCGGTCATGGTGTGAGCTTAGCCCTGAGTGGCGGAATTTGAAATGGTAATCAGCGTATCGAGCGCGCGTGCCGCACTGCCTGTGTCGAGTGACTGACTGGCGAGATGCATGCCCTCTGTTACGTCTTTTGCCTTGCCTGCGACAATAAGCGAGGCCGCCGCATTGCAGAGTGCGACGTCACGATAGGGGATCTTAGCTCCGCCCAGAACCTCACGAAGCGCGGCGGCATTAACCGTGCCGTCACCGCCCCGGATCGCGTCGAGCGTTACGGTCTCAACGCCGAAATCGGACGGGCTGAGCTCGAATGTCCGGATCTCGCCATCCTTGAGTTCGGCGACCTGGCTCGTGCCGGTCGTGGTGATCTCATCAAGGCCGCTTCCATGCACCACCCAGGCGCTGGTCAGACCGAGATCGCGCAATGCTTCGGCACCGGGCACCAACCATTCCGGCGAATATACGCCGAAGAGCTGCTTCTTCACGCGTGCCGGGCTGGAAAGCGGGCCGACGATGTTGAAGATTGTCCGCGCTCCCAGTTCGACGCGCGCAGGGCCGACATGGCGCATTGCCGGATGATGCAACTGCGCAAACATGAAACCGATCCCGGCTTCACGGATGCAGCGCGAGATCAGATCCGGCTCGATGTCCAGCTTCACGCCCAGTTGCGAGAGTGCGTCTGCCGTGCCGGATTTTGAACTCAGCGCGCGGTTTCCGTGTTTTGCAACCGGAACGCCGGCACCGGCGACGATCAGCGCCGCCAGTGTCGAGATGTTGTAGGTATTGGTTCCGTCGCCACCGGTGCCGACGATGTCGATCGCATCATCTGGCGCGTCGACCGGCACCATCTTTTGGCGCATGATCGATACTGCTCCGGCGATTTCGTCGACTGTTTCCCCGCGAACCCTGAGGCCCATCAGGAAACCGCCAACCTGAGCCATGCTGGCTTCGCCTGACATCAGGATCTCGAAGGCATCGCTCGCTTCCTGTTTTGTCAGTGCCTGGCGCGCGGCAATCTTGGCGATGAATGGCTTCAAACCGGACATTTGCTGCTCCCCCTTTTGCCGGCGCTTATCGGACGATCGCCTGCTGGGCCAGCGCCTGATTGAAGGTCACCCCATATTCGGACTGCAGTTGGTTGACCATCTGGTCGAGGATGTCGTCACCGGCAGCATTGGCGAGTTGCGCGATCTGTTCATCCTCGTTAAGCGGAACCCCGCCGGTAGGCTGGTCACGCACGGCCGTCACCGTCAGCAGGACCTGGGTCGACGGGTCGGCCCCTGACGCGGTGGCCACGGTTCCCTGTGGGCCAGAAAATGCGGCGTTGATCGATGTCGGCCCGAGCACGGCATCTTCGCTGCGGCGGGTAATGCCAGCCTTGCTTTCGACCGCGAGGCCCAGTTCGGTGGCCACATCTTCGAGCTTTCCGCCATCTGCGATGCGCTTGCGCAGGCTTTCCGCCTTCGCACCGAGGGCGATGCGCTGCTGTTCCGCTGTCCAGTCGGCCACCGCCTTTTCGCGCACTTCGGCGAGCGCACGGTCGCGTTCCGCCTTGATGTCCGTGACGTCGAACCAGATGAAGCCGTTATTGCCAAGGTTCACCGGCAGTGCTTCCACGCCGATGTCCGTTCTGAAGACCTCGGCAAGCAGTGCGTCGCGCTGCGGAATATCGGCGACTTCCGTCTCGCGGGTGTCGAGACCGCGGCGATCGATGTCCGTGATAGTCACCGTCTGCAGCTTCAACTGATCGGCGGCTTCCTTCAACGTTGAACCACCGGCGCGCAGATCCTCGAACTGGTCATGGACCGTGGTGATGTCGGTAATCGCAGCCGACTCGGCGAGCGCCTCGCGGATCTCTTCCTTCACCTCGTCCAGACTGCGTGTGCGGCCTTCCTTGATATTGGTAATCCGCATGATGACGGGACCCAGGGAGCCATCGACGACAGGCGTCGTGCCGCCTTCAACTGTTACGGCAAATGCCGCGTCCGCAAGTGCCGCGTCGGGCAGGCGGTCGCGGGTGAAGTCACCGAGTAGAACGTCGCCCGCGGTCTTGCCCTGATCGGCAACAAGTTGGTCGAAGCTCGTGCCATTGCCGAGTTCCTGCAGGGCCGCTTCGGCCATTTCGCGGTTCTCGAAGGACAACTGCTCGATTGTGCGCGTGCCGGCGATCTCGTAGGCGGCCTTGCGGCGATCGTAGTCCTCGCGGATCTGGTCGTCGGTGATGGCAGCCTTGTCGGCGATGTCGGCCGGCTCCAGCTTGACATAGTTGAAGCTACGATACTCCGGCGCCCGGTAACCCGACTTGGTCGTCTCGAACCATGCCGCGAGCGTGGCCTCGTCCGGTGCCTTGACCGGTTCGATATTGGCATTGGTCAGGAGCAGGTAGTTGATGTCCCGATTCTCGTAGCGGTAGGTCTTGATCGCGTCGATCAGAACCTTGGGTGCAACGAAGCCGTCCGCAGTGGCGTCGACGATCTGGCTGCGGATTGCGACCTTCGAACGCTCCTGGATGTAGTCGTCCTCCCGCAGGCCTGCACTGCGGAGACGCGACGAAAACAGCGCCCGGTCAAAATTGCCGGCCGAGTTCTTGAAGGCCGGATCATCGGCAATCAATTGCGCCAGACGATCCTGAGAAAGGCCGAGATTCATGTCGGCCGCGAGCTGGTCGAGTGCAGCACCGGCAGCGAGCTGCGAGAAGACCTGCGCTTCCACTCCGAAGGCGCGCGCCTGCTCGGTGGTGAGTTGCGTCCCGAAGCGGTTGCTCAGATCCGTCACCTGTCGCTGATAGGCGAAGGCAAAGTCGTTAGAGGAGACCGTCTGATCACCCACGGCAACGACAGTGTCCGACGTGTTGCTGAACAGGGATGCCGAAACGCCCCACACGCCGAAGGAGACGACGAGCAGCAGAAGCAAGATCTTGGCGAACAGGGTTTGGGAAGCTTTTCTCAAGAAGACGAGCATCGGGACGCATGAACCTCATTGTAAACCTTCGTCCGGGACGAAGCAGGTTGACTTCCTTAGAACAAAGCTTTCGGGAAATGAAGGCATCCAGCGGCGAAATGCGCAGCCATCACGGGGAGTTTGGCCGACGATGGCCATCATGAGCCCAAAGATGGGAGCCCAAACGAAAGAAGGCCGGGCGGAGCCGGCCTTCTCGATGGCAGTTTAGGTGCGCGAGGCTCAGCGCTGCGAGAGCGGCTTGTAGTCGCGCATCGGCTCACCGGTGTAGAGCTGGCGTGGACGGCCAATGCGCTGCTGTGGGTCTTCGATCATCTCGTTCCACTGGGCGATCCAGCCGACGGTGCGGGCGAGGGCGAACAGAACGGTGAACATCGTCGTCGGGAAGCCGAGCGCACGCAGCGTGATGCCCGAGTAGAAGTCGACATTCGGGTAGAGCTTCTTCTCGATGAAGTAGGGGTCGCTGAGCGCGATCTTTTCGAGCTCGAGCGCAACCTTCATCAGCGGATCGTCGGCATGGCCGGTCGCCTCAAGCACCTCGTACATGGTCTTCTGCATGATCTTCGCGCGAGGATCGTAGTTCTTGTACACGCGATGGCCAAAGCCCATGAGACGGAACGGATCGTTCTTGTCCTTCGCCTTGGCGATATATTCCGGGATGCGATCAACCGAGCCGATTTCCATCAGCATGTTGAGGGCAGCTTCGTTGGCGCCACCGTGAGCGGGGCCCCAGAGGCAGGCGATGCCGGCCGCGATGCAGGCGAACGGGTTGGCGCCAGAGGAGCCAGCGAGACGCACGGTCGAGGTCGAGGCGTTCTGCTCGTGATCGGCATGCAGGATGAAGATGCGATCCATCGCGCGCGCCAGAACCGGGTTCACCTTGTATTCTTCGCAGGGCACGGCAAAGCACATGCGCAGGAAGTTCGATGCGTAGTCCAGATCGTTCTTCGGATAAACGAAGGGCTGGCCGACATGGTACTTGTAGGCCATGGCAGCGATCGTCGGCATCTTTGCGATCATGCGCAGCGAGGCGACCATGCGCTGATGCGGATCGGTGATGTCGGTCGAGTCGTGATAGAATGCGGAGAGCGCGCCGACCGTGCCGACCATGACCGCCATCGGATGGGCGTCGCGGCGGTAGCCGGAGAAGAACTTGCTCATCTGCTCGTGCACCATGGTGTGGTGCGTGACTCGGTAGTCGAAGTCCTTCTTCTGTGCAGCGGTCGGCAGTTCACCGTAAAGCAGCAGATAGCAGACTTCCAGGAAGTCACCCTTTTCCGCGAGCTGTTCGATCGGATAACCGCGATGCAGGAGCGTGCCCTCGTCGCCGTCGATATAGGTGATCTTGGATTCGCAGGAGGCGGTGGACGTAAAGCCCGGATCGTAGGTGAACGTACCCGTATGCTTGTATAGGGCGGCGATGTCGATGACGTCAGGGCCGATCGTGCCGGCCTTGACGCTCAGGTCGACCGTCTTGTCACCGAGTTTCAAAGAAGCGCTTTTGTCCGTCATGCTATCCTCCGGAATTGGCGGGAAGGCGTCTTGAAAAAGCCGCCATCGGTTAAGCGTGTCGATGTAGCTATATGATACCGAAGTTAATGCCAAGCTATCCAAAGGGCAAATTGTGCGTCGCGAAAATGGCAACAATCGAACCGATCGGTTCTAATCGATTGAAGCCTGAATAGACTGTAAAATTGCCTGAGGTTACACGCTTTGATTGTTTGAGCCGATTGGCCTATCCTGCTCCGGGTGGGGTGGATCGTGGCGGACAGACCGAATGGTCGAAGTTGCGGAACAGCAGGGGCAGGCAAGGGTAGCGGAGGATGGGCCGTCGTCTCCGCCGGCAGTTCTGTGGCCTCACAGCAAGGCAAGAAGTCCGCGCTCCACCGCGTCTGCGCCGGCCTCGCGACTTTGGCAGGCGGCCTCGCGTTTTCGTCATTCTCTCGTCGCTTCCATGGAGGAGGAGGTCCGCCACGGACACATTTTCCATTTCGTCCCTGTCTGTCTGGGCACCGGATCGGCCCTTTGGTTTACCGTATCGAGCCCTCCAACAGCGGTCGTTCTGGGTATGCTCCTGA
>CALSAF010000090.1:0-19661 GCA_943372805.1 Rhizobium sp. Q54 | reverse complement strand
CCCCCGCTTCAGTTCCGATCGCCGTCTTGGGTCGGCGCGGAAGTATTACTCCGCCGGTTGCAGTTCCGGCTGGATGTCGTACTCTTCGAGAACCTTGCCACCAAGGGCGGCATGGAAAAGCGTCTGGTCGAGTTCACCTTCCCAGCGCGCGACGACCACGGTTGCGACCGCATTGCCGATGAAGTTGGTGATCGCGCGGCATTCCGACATGAAGCGGTCGATGCCGAGGATCAGCGCCATGCCGGCAACCGGAACCGAGGGCACGACCGAAAGCGTCGCAGCCAGCGTGATGAAGCCCGCACCGGTGATGCCGGCCGCCCCCTTGGAGCTCAGCATGGCAACGGCGAGCAGCAGGATCTGGTCGCCGAGCGGCAGCTGGATATCCGTCGCCTGGGCAATGAAGAGCGCCGCGAGCGTCATGTAGATATTCGTGCCGTCGAGGTTGAAGGAATAGCCGGTCGGGATGACCAGGCCGACGACCGAACGCTTGCAGCCAGCCTTTTCCATCTTGTTCATCAGGCCCGGAAGGGCTGCTTCCGAAGACGACGTGCCGAGAACGAGCAGAAGCTCTTCCTTGATGTAGCGGATGAGCGACAGGATCGAGAAGCCGTTGTAGCGGCAGACGGCACCGAGGATGACCGCCACGAACAGGAAGGACGTAAGGTAGAAGGTGCCGATCAGCATGGCGAGATTGGTGACCGAGCCGATGCCGTATTTGCCGATGGTGAACGCCATGGCGCCGAAGGCACCGATTGGTGCGGCCTTCATCAGGATCGCGACCAGCTTGAACACGGGCGCAATAACCGCCTGCAGGAAATCGGTGACCGGCTGGCCACGTTCGCCGACGAGCGCCAGCGAAATGCCGAACAGGATCGAGAAGAACAGCACCTGCAGGATGTCGCCATCTGCAAAGGCCCCGACGATCGTCGTCGGAATGATGTTCATCAGGAAGCCGACGATCGAGGAGTCATGCGCCTTTTCGGTATAGGTCGCTACAGCCGCCGCATCGAGCGTCGCCGGATCGATATGCATGCCCGCACCCGGCTGCACGACATTGGCGACGACGAGGCCGACGATAAGCGCCAGCGTCGAGAAGGTGAAGAAGTAGAGCATCGCCTTGCCGGCAACGCGGCCGACCTTCTTCATGTCGCTCATGCCGGCAATGCCGGTGGCGACCGTCAGAAAGATCACCGGCGCGATGATCATCTTGACGAGCTTGATGAAGGCATCGCCCAGCGGCTTCAGCTGCGCGCCGATCTCGGGATAGAAATGGCCGAGCAGGATGCCGGCAATGATGGCCGCAAGGACCTGGACATAGAGATGCTTGTAGAAGGGCTGCCGGCCCTCGGGCGCGTGCCCTGCGGTATCGATATGCATGCTTTCCTCCATAATCGCCCTGACGGAACGAGTTCCGGCCTCCCGGGCGGTTGCTGATCTGAATGGGGAGCGGCGCGGCCGCTTGGGAAATAGGTCAGCAAGGCGCGTGCCAGATTGAACGATCGGCGATAACCATCTGGCAGAATTGGGGATTTTGGCGGAACCACGTTCGACCGACAGATGAATCTGTGCGACTTTCCACACAGAGCTATTCTGATATAGTGCGGATCACCGCACGATGAGATCACGCTTTCATGTCAGCCCTCCACCGAAACCACCGCCCTCTGTGGCTCGCATATGCTCTTGTCGCGATCACTGTGCTGGCGGCTGGCCTCTTCTATGCCGGCGAGCGGGCGCGGCATGCCGCTCTCGATGCGCTCGCCGAAGATGTCATGTCCGATGCCGAGCTGAAGCGGGCGCTGCTGCTGGCGGTGCTCGACCGATCCCGTACGCTGCCGCTGGTGCTGGCACAGGACGGCGAGCTGGCGGCTGCCTTGGAGGCGCCCTCGGCCATTGGGATTACCAGCCTCAACGAGAAGCTCGAAGCCCTGATCACCGACACCGGCGCCTCGGTGATCTACGTCGTGCGCACCGACGGAACCGCAATCGCCGCCAGCAATTTCCGCCAGCCAGACAGTTTTGTCGGCAGCAACTATGCCTTCCGCCAGTATTTCACCGGCGCCATGACCAACGGCACCGCCGAACACTATGCACTCGGCAGCGTCAGCCGCAGGCCGGGTCTCTACCTCTCCCGCCGGGTGGAAGACGATGCCGGACGCGCGCTGGGCGTGGTCGTGGTCAAGGTCGAGTTCGATGCTTTGGAAGAGAACTGGCAGCGCTCCGGCCTCACCACCTACGTGACCGACAACAGGGGCATCGTGCTGATCACCAGCCGTCCCGACTGGCGCTTCTTCACCATGGCCGACATCCCCCAGGACGAGCGCCTCGCGATCCGCGAAAGCCTGCAATTCGGCGAGGCGCCGCTGGAAACACTTCCGATATGGTCCATGCCGTCGCAGGACGGACATGACATCGTCGCAACGGAAGACGTGACCGGCGGGCCGTACCGAACGAACCTCGCCATCGCCCTAGACGTTCCGGGTCGGGGTTGGCGCATGCATGTGCTGGCCCCCAGCGAGGACACGGAACGCGCCGCCCTCTGGCAGGGACGGATCACGGCACTCGCCATCCTCGTGCCGCTTCTGGCGCTGGCGGCTTTCCTGATCTATCGCAGCGGCCGATCCGCGCGCCGGACGGCGGAGGCCAAGGCCGCCCAGGCGGAACTGGAACGCCAGGTGACGCTGCGCACGGCAGAGCTCACCGAAGCCCGCGACCGCCTTGAGGCCGAAATCGCCGAGCACCGCGCCACCGACATTCGCCTGCAGGGCGTGCAGCAGGACCTCGTTCAGGCAAACCGTCTGGCGATCCTCGGCCAGGTCGCAGCCGGCGTCGCCCACGAGATCAACCAGCCGGTCGCCACCATCCGCGCCTATGCCGACAATGCCAAAGCCTTTCTCGATCGTGGCAAGGGCGAGATGGCGAAGGAAAACCTTGAGCTGATCGCCAACCTCACTGACCGAATCGGGGCGATCACCGGCGAGTTGAAGGGCCTCGCCCGCAAGGGGCGACAGGCCGCCGTGCCGGTCGATCTGAAGGCCGCGATCGACGGCGCCCTTTTCCTGCTGAAGAGTCGCTTTGCCGGCAGCTTCGATCGCCTTGAGATCGGCGACATCCCCTCGGATCTCAAGGTGCTTGGCCAGCGCATCCGTCTCGAACAGGTGCTGATCAATCTCCTGCAGAACGCACTGCAAGCCATTGAAGGCAAAGCGGATGCCGCCATCACTCTGCGGTTGTCCCGCCTCACCGACGACGAGCTCGATCTGGCCCTCAGCGACACAGGCCCCGGCCTGCCGGACCATGTCAGGGACAATCTTTTCATCCCCTTCACCACCTCCAAGGAGGGCGGTTTGGGCCTCGGTCTGGTGATCGCCCGTGACATCGTCGTCGAATATGGCGGACGGCTGTCGGTCGAGACGAGCAAAGCCGGCACCACCTTCACCATCACCTTAAAGAGGGCTCGACGATGAGCACCGGGATCGAAATCATCCTGGTTGACGACGACCAGGCCCTTCGCCGCGCCACCCGCCAGACGCTGGAGCTTGCCGGCTATGCCGTGCGCGATTTCGGCGCCGCAGCCCCGGCGCTCGCCCAGCTGTCGCGGGAGAGCGAGGCCGTCGTCGTCACCGACATCCGCATGGCCGGCATCGACGGGCTGGAACTCTTCGCCCGCATCCAAAGCCTCGACCCCGATCTGCCTGTCCTTCTGATCACCGGCCATGGCGATATCGACATGGCGGTGAAGGCCCTCCACGACGGCGCCTATGACTTCATTGCAAAGCCCTTCCCCGCCGACCGGCTCGTCCAGAGCGTCGCCCGTGCCGCCGAGAAGCGTCGTCTGGTGCTGGAGAACCGTCGCCTCCGCGAAGCGGCGACCGCGACGCCCGACGATCTGCCGCTGATCGGCCAGACACCGGCCATGGAGCATCTGCGCCAGACATTGCGCCAGATCGCCGACACCGATGTCGATGTGCTGATCGCCGGCGAAACCGGCAGCGGCAAGGAAGTGGTGGCCACACTCCTGCATCGCTGGAGCCGCCGCTCCAAAGGCAATTTCGTCGCCCTGAACTGCGGCGCCCTGCCCGAAACCGTGATCGAGAGTGAACTCTTCGGCCACGAGCCCGGCGCCTTCACCGGCGCCCAGAAGAAGCGGGTCGGTCGCATCGAACATGCCAGCGGCGGCACGCTGTTTCTCGACGAGATCGAGAGCATGCCGCTCTCCACCCAGGTGAAGATGCTGCGGGTTCTGGAAATGCGCGAGGTGAGCCCGCTTGGCACCAACGAGGTGAGGCCCGTCGACCTGCGCGTGGTCGCCGCCGCCAAGCTCGATCTCGGCAATCCGGCAGAGCGCGGCGAGTTCCGCGAGGACCTCTATTACCGGCTGAACGTCGTGACGATCTCGATCCCGCCGCTGCGCGAACGCCGCGCTGACATCCCGCTGCTCTTCGCCCATTTCACTGCTCGTGCCGCCGTGCGCTTCCGTCGCGAGATCCCCACGATCAAGCGCGAGATCCACCGACATCTGGAAACCCATGACTGGCCGGGCAATGTCCGCGAGCTCTCGCATTTTGCCGAGCGCGTCGTGCTTGGCATCACCCCTCCGCCGAAACAGACGTCAGGGACAGCCGCGCCGGGCCTCAGCCTGCCGGAACAGATCGAGCGGCACGAGGCGAGCCTCATCCGCGACGCATTGAAGACGAACAAGGGCGATGTGCGCGCGACGATCGAGACGCTGGGCATTCCGCGCAAGACCTTCTACGACAAGCTCCAGCGCCACGGCATCAACCGCGCCGATTACGAATAGCCGCCCGCACCCTTGGCAGGGGCAGATGCGGCGCCCCCTGTATTGCGCATCTCTGCGGCAAGCGAGGCGGCGGCGCGCGCCAGAAGCCCCGTATCCGTGCCATTGGCCATGAAGCGCACACCGGCGCGGCGCGCCAGCGCGATCATTTCCGCGTCGCCGGTCATGATGCCAGCCGGCTTGCCCGCCGCCTTGATCTTGCCGATCAGCGCCTCGACCGTCTCCATCACCTCAGGCACCGTCGCCTTGCCACGATAGCCCATGTCGGCGGAGAGATCGGCTGGCCCGATCAGCACGGCATCGACGCCTTCGACAGCCAGGATCGCCTCGGCATTCTCGACGCCCAGCCGGCTCTCGATCTGCGCGATCAGACAGACCTCCTCGTTGGCCGTATCAGCATAGTCGCTCACCCGGCCGAAATCCGACGCGCGCCCAAGGCTTGCCCCCATGCCGCGAATGCCGAAAGGCGGATAACGCAGGGCCTTGGCCAGCATGCTGGCCTGTTCTGCCGTCTCGACCATCGGGATCATCAGCGTCTGCGCCCCGATATCGAGCGCCTGCTTGATCATCCAGGGCTCGCCGACCGGCAGCCGCACCACCGGGTGCGCCGGATGACGCGTGACCGCCGCGAGCTGGGCGGCGATCAACGGAATGTCGTTCGGCCCGTGTTCGGCATCGATGAGGATCCAGTCGAAGCCTGCCCCGGCGCAGATCTCCGCCGAATGCGGATTGGCGAGCGCCACCCAGAGCCCGGTCAGGAGACCGGTGTCTTCGCGGAGTGCTTTCTTGAAGGGGTTCACGGGGGCGGGCATAGGTATTCTCCTGGAGCAATCACAACCCGGCAGACTGGCCGGAGTAATCAAGCTATCCCCGGAAGCGGGATCGACCGCAAGTCTCGTTCTCTGCCTCCGGTACGCCCGCGACATTGAACCTCTGGGGCATGCCGTGATAGGGGCAACCAAACCCAAAATGCGCAGGAATTGACCCATGCTCCCCTGGATCCAGCTCGACACGGCCAAGATACCCGGCGGCGGCGAATTGCGCCTGAAGAGCCGCGGCACGGAATTCTCCATCATGCTCGGCACCAACGAGCTGATGAACAGCCGCCTCAGCGGCTCGGAAGAGGCGCTCGCCACGTTGGCCTTCGAGCGGATCGCTACCCACAAGCGCCCGCACATCCTGATCGGCGGCCTCGGCATGGGCTTCACGCTGCGCGCCGCGCTTGCCGTCCTGCCTCAGGATGCGAAGGTGACCGTCGCCGAACTCGTGCCCGCCGTCGTCGACTGGGCGCGCGGACCCATGGCCGAGATCTATGCCGGAAGCCTCGACGACCCGCGAGTAGCCGTGCATGTAGGCGATGTCGGCGCACTCATCACGAAATCCAAAGGCCAGTTCGACGCCATCCTGCTCGACGTCGACAACGGCCCCGACGGCCTCACCCGGGAAGAGAACGATGGCCTCTATTCCCATGACGGGATTCGCAAATCGAAGAGCGCGCTGACCCGCGGCGGCGTTCTCGGCGTCTGGTCGCAGGGTCCGGACCCGAAGTTCACACGCCGCTTGAAGGACTGCGGCTACGGCGTGGAAGAGATTCCCGTCCGCGCAGGAAAAACCGGCCGTGGCAAAAAGCACATGATCTGGATGGCGAAGAGCGGCCCGCTGGCTCAGAAGGGCTGAGCGCCGTCCGCACCGCGTCAACCCCTCATTTCCCGCTCGGCCTGATCAGCGTCCTGAGTTCGATCAGCCGCTCCAGCGAGGCGAGCGTCTCGTCCGGCTTTACCATCGAATAGACGATGTGCAGCAGTTCGAGCGCAATCAGCGACGGCGCATGCAGGGCAAGCCGTTCGGTCTTGGCCCGAGGCAGGATCAGCACTTCTTTTGCATGGCTGCGCAGCGGCGTATCGGCCTTGCCGATCACCATGACGATCGGCACTCCCAGCCGCTCCGCCTCGGCAATCGTTGCCATGGCCTCCCGGTGCGAGCGCCGATGCAGCAGCATGATCAGCAGATGCCCCGGTTGAAGCACCAGCAGCTGTTCGGCAAGCGCAATGCCGGTTGAATTCAGCGCCTGGCTCGGGACACCGGAGCGGGAAAACAGCCGCGCGCCGTATTCGGCGATGATGCCCGAGGCGCCGATGCCGAAGATCGCGATCCCCTTTGCTTCACCGAATAGCGCGGCGATGCGGTTGAGGGCGGCGCGGTTCTCGGTCGACGACAGGTGCTCAACCGTCGTCGCCGTCGAATTGAGCGCAAACTCGATCGCATCGCCCACCTGACCGTCGATATCCCGGAGCGTCGAGGCCATCTTCTCGATCGGTGAATCGGTTTCGCCGAGCCAGGCCTCCAGCACATCCTTCAATTCCCGGATGCCGCTGAAGCCCAGCGCCTGGATGGCGCGGATGACGGTGGCGTCAGAGGCCCCCACGGCAAAGCCGATCTCCAGCGCCGAAAGGCCCAGCACCCGGTGCCTGTTGGCGTCGATGAATTCCAGCACTTTCAGAAGCGCCGGCGACAGCGTGTGCCGGCGCTTGGCAAGCTGCTCCCCCAGGCGGTCTTTCAGTCGCTTCGGTTCAGCCTCTGCCGCCATCAAACATTCCCCAACGGACCCTCGCATCGTGCCTATGGCTGAAAACTAACATGAATGGCCAATAAACATGAATGTAGTAGTCCACAATCGATTGGATCAAAAAAACGCTTTGAGGGGACTGAAACCCGCCGGATCGGCTTGGAGAACCCGTTCCACGCTGCGGATTCGCGGCTTTTGGGCATTCTGTAGCCGCCGGTTCGAAGGCATCAGCGGGGCAATAACTTGACTACTACATTCACCTATCTGATCAGGCGGCATCCCTTTCTTCTCGCTGTGAAGTCCGCCATGAAATCGACATCTCTCTCCGCACTCATCCTGTCGCTCACCGTCAGCGTTTCGCCTCTGGTCGTGCCTCATACGGCGCTCGCCCAGGATGACGACAGCACGGAACTCGGCGTGATCGTGGTTGACGGCGAGGGTCAGAAGGCGAAAAGCTACAAGACCGCGCGCAGCTCGACGGCAACCCGCAGCGACACGCCTGTCATCAAGATCCCCCAGGCGATCACCACCGTCACGCCCCAGGCCCTGAAGGACAAGTCGGCGAATTCGCTCGACGACGCCCTGTCCGATGTCAGCGGCATCACCCAGGGCAATACGATTGCCGGCGCCAATGATGCGATCATGCGCCGGGGATTCGGCGAGAGCCGCGACGGCTCGATCCTGACCGATGGGTTGAACACCGCTTTGGCGCACAGCTTCAACGCCACGACCGACTATGTCGAGGTGCTGAAGGGGCCGGCCTCCACCCTTTACGGCGTGCTGGATCCCGGCGGCATGGTCAATGTCGTGACGAAGAAGCCGGAGGACACATTCTCCGCCGAAACCTGGTCGAAATTCTACGCCTATGGGGCAGGGCGCTACTCGAAGAAGGCCGGTTTCGATGTCACCGGTCCTGCCGGCGATAGCGGTTTTTCCTACCGCCTGATCGCCGAAGGGGAAAATGGTGATTACTGGCGCAATTTCGGCGACAAGAAGAACTGGCTGATCGCCCCCTCGCTGAAATGGGAGCGTGACGGCACCGAAGTCGACGTCTCCTATACGCATAACGACTATCTGACGCCCTATGAGCGCGGCACGGTCTATGATGCGACGAGCGGCACCTTCCTCGACATCAGCCCGCGCCAGCGGCTGGACGAGGAATGGTCTGAAATCGACGGCGCCTCGGATCTCTTCAAGGCCTCGGTCAAGCACGAGCTCGGCGGCGACTGGGTCGCCTCGGTCAACTATGCCTACAGCAAGGACAGCTTTACCGCCGACCAGACGCGTGCCACCGCCTACAATTCCGCGACCGGCATCCTTACCCGCCGCTCCGACGTGCGCGGTTATTACGACACCACGGTCCATTCGCTGCGGGCGGACCTCACCGGCAGCGAAGACCTGCTGGGTTTCGAAAACGAATTCCTCTTCGGCGCAGCACTCCGCAAGGAAGACATCGCCCGCGCCGCCCTGCAGCAGTGCAATCTGAACAACCGCCTCGACGTCAACAACCCCGTCTATGGCGCAATTTCCCCCTGCACCTACAATCCGGCGACTGCCGCCGAAGAATACCAGCACATGCAGACCCAGTCTGTTTATGCCCAGGACCGCGTGCATCTGACCGACCAGCTGATTGCGGTTTCCGGCCTGCGCCTCGAGCATTACGACATCACCGCCGGCAGCGGCTCGACCGAAAACAGCGATACCACCGGCAATGCCCTGATCCCCAATGCCGGCCTGGTATGGGAAGTCCGCCCGGATGCCTCGCTCTATGCCAATGTCGCGCGCACCTTCCGCCCGAACAGCTCGATCAACAACCCCTATGGCAGCCTCGATCCGGAAGAAGGCATCTCCTACGAGATCGGCTCCAAGCTCGATGTCACCGACTGGCTGAGCGGCACGCTCGCGGTCTTCTATGCCGAGAAGAAGAACGTCGCCTATGCCGTGGCACCAGGCGTCTACAGCGCCGCCGGACTTGTCCGCTCCAAGGGCGTAGAGCTCGATCTCGCCGGCCAGCTGACCGATGAATTGCAGGTGATCGGCAGCTATGGCCTGACCGATGCGGTCGTGGTCGAGGACGAGGACCCGCTCCTTGTCGGCAACACTCTCGCCAATGTCGCCCGCCATACCGCTTCGCTGCGCATCGCCTATGATTACGGCGAGGTCTTCGATGGTGCCGGCTCGCTTCGCTTCGGCGGCGCCATCAAGGGCGTAGGCCGCCGCGCCGGCGATGCCGACAACTCATTCGACCTGCCGGGCTATGGTACCGTCGATCTCTTCGCCAGCTACACCATCGAACGCGAACACCCGATCGAGATCCAGCTCAACCTCAACAACATCTTCGACAAGACCTATTACACCTCGTCGATCGGCAGCAACGCGCTGGGCATCGCCGTCGGCCAATCCTTCAATGCAGCGCTTTCGGTTGGCATGAAGTTCTGATCCCACCCCACAGGGCGGTTGCCCCTGCGGCCGGCAGGGCAGAGGGGGGTGTCCCTTTACACTTCACTCAACCCCACAACCCACGTGGCGGCAGCGGCATCACCGCGCCGTCATAGGCGATCGCCGGCTCGCGATCCCGCGCCAGAAGCAGCGGCCCGTCGAGATCGACAAAGGCCGCGCCCTGCCCGATCAGAAAGGCCGGGGCCATGGCAAGCGAGGT
Organism: Rhizobium sp. Q54; assembly: GCA_943372805.1. GTDB lineage: Bacteria > Pseudomonadota > Alphaproteobacteria > Rhizobiales > Rhizobiaceae > Allorhizobium. Next base: position 9,641 of record CALSAF010000090.1, on the reverse strand, counting down.
GCCGACCATGCAGCCGACCATGATCTCGAAACCGGCTTCAACAGCCGCATCGCGCATGGCAAGCGCCTCCGTCAGCCCGCCCGTCTTGTCGAGCTTGATGTTAACAGCATCATATTTGCCCCTGAGGCTCGCCAGCGACGCCGTGTCATGGCAACTCTCGTCGGCACAGACAGGCAGGATCCGATCAAGACCGAGAAGCGCCTCGTCGGCGCCCGCCGGAAACGGCTGCTCGACCAGCTTCACCCCGAGATCGAGAAAGACAGGCGCCAGCGCCTTGTATTGCTCCGGGCTCCAGCCCTCATTGGCATCGACGATAACAGCGGCGTTCGGCGCGCCCGCCCTGACGGCCCGGATGCGTTCGATATCATCAGCGCCGCCGAGCTTGACCTTCAAGAGCGGCCTGTGCGCCTCCTTCTCCGCCGCTGCCTGCATGCTCTCAGGTGTGCCGAGCGACAGCGTGTAGGTGACCGATAGCGGCTTTGGCTCTTGTAACTTGAGAAGTTGCCAGACCGGAAGCCCGGCCCGCTTGGCCTCCAGATCCCAGAAGGCGCAGTCCAGTGCATTGCGCGCAGCACCCGGCTTCAGCCGGTTTTGCAACCCTGCCCGATCCAGTCCCTGGGCCACCTCCGGCACCAGCGCCGAAAGCGTCTCGACGACACTCTCCACCGTCTCGCCATAGCGCGCATAGGGCACGCATTCGCCCTGGCCCGCATGCACGCCATCTGTCAGCCTGACCGTGACCACCTTTGCCTCGGTCTTCGACCCGCGCGAAATCGTGAAGCTGCCTGATATCGGGAAGCTCTCAGGCGTGACGGTCATCTGGACGGGCATTCTCAAGACCTCTCTGCGGGCAATCCCCGCGAATCGCTGCTCTTGCACGAAGAAGCAATCCTTTCTATATCCGTCAACATAAGGCCCGGCACCGGCAGCGCGCGAAAACGCCCGCAACGCCTGAAGCCAGAGCCCCGCATATTGCGGGCTGAACGGTCACATGAAGCACAGAGACGAAGCCCGTGAACACGCTGGATTTTGACAAGAGACCGGAAGATACGCGCGTTGTCGTCGCCATGTCGGGCGGCGTGGATTCCTCCGTCGTCGCCGGCATCCTGAAGCGCGAGGGCTATGACGTCCTCGGCATCACGCTGCAGCTCTACGACCATGGCGCCGCCGTCCACCGGGCCGGTTCCTGCTGCGCCGGTCAGGACATCGACGATGCCCGCCGCGTCTGCGAAACGCTGGGCATTCCCCATTACGTGCTCGACTACGAACAGCGCTTCCGCGACACCGTGATCAACCCGTTCATGGAAAGCTATGTCGCCGGCGAAACGCCGATCCCCTGCGTGGCCTGCAACCAGACGGTCAAGTTCGCCGACTTGCTTGCGACGGCACGAGAACTCGGCGCCGATGCGCTGGCGACCGGCCATTACATCCGCTCGAAGTCCGTGCCGCTCGCCAACGATCCCGGCCACCGCGCCCTCTTCCGCCCGATCGATAGCGAGCGCGACCAGAGCTATTTCCTCTTTGCCACGACGCAGGAGCAGATCGACTATCTGCGCTTCCCGCTCGGCGCCATGTCGAAGGCGGAAGTCCGCGTGCTTGCCGAAGACATGGGCCTCGTCGTCGCCCAGAAGGCCGACAGCCAGGACATCTGTTTCGTGCCTCAGGGCAAATATGCCGACGTCATCAACAAGCTGAAGCCGAATGCAGCGCTTGCTGGCGACATCGTCCACCTCGATGGCCGCGTGCTCGGCAATCACGAAGGCATCCTGCATTACACGATCGGCCAGCGGAAGGGATTGGGCGTCGCCACCGGCGAGCCGCTCTACGTCATCTATCTCGACGCCCGCTCGCGCCGCGTCATCGTCGGCCCCAAGGAAGCGCTGGAAACCCACCGCGTCTACCTGCGCGACATCAACTGGCTTGGCGACCGCACGCTGGCCGAAGATGCCGCCGAAGGCATGCCCTGCTTCGCCAAGGTGCGCTCCACACGCCCGCCGACCCCAGCTGTCCTGCATGCCGACGAGCGCGGCGTCTATGTCGATCTCGAAATCGGCGAAGCCGGCGTGGCCCCCGGCCAGGCCTGCGTGCTCTATTCGGCGACCGGCGCCGACGCCCGCGTTTATGGCGGCGGCTTCATCGAGCGCTCGGAACGCTCCGGCACCGCAGAAGCCTCGCTGAAGGCACTTCTCGCAAGCCCTGTGGCGGCCTGAAGCCCAAGCTTTTAGGGCGCGTGCTAGGTCTTGGCTCAAGCCGGTGGAAAGCCACGTTGTTTTTGGCCAAACCACGCTTGACTTTGATCGGAGCCTCGCCTTATAAGCCGCCCATCGCTTCGGGCGGGCTGCCACGGCCCATCAGGTTTCCGAATGTGTGGCGGGATAGCTCAGGTGGTTAGAGCGTGGGATTCATAACCCCAAGGTCGGCGGTTCAAGTCCGCCTCCCGCTACCACTTTCTTAAGACAATTTTGAAATTCAGAGTAGGCTCGAGCGTCCACTGATGGCTTGAGGTGGTATGTATATCGACATTCGCGGCCTAATAGTGAGAATATCCGAGAAAAAGCCTGTACCGTTGAGCTCTAAGCGACGAATTTGCTTCCATGGTCAGCATAAAGGTATTGGGCTCTTTTTGGAGGACGCTAATTGACATCAGATGTTCTTCTGAGTCCGCGCTTTAAGTTGCAAAGAGCAAGGGCGCTACTTCGGCAGGCAACAGATTTAATAACCGAATATACATCGGTAGCTACATGCGACTTTGTTATCGCCCCGCATCCGAACGACGATACGCTTAGGGTCGCCTTCATTAAGGTAATTGAGCCTGTCCCAATTGAGGTGTCTCTTGTTGTGGGTGACGCCGTTCACAATCTAAGAACGGCACTCGACCATCTGGCATGCTCCCTCGCCACTGCAAATGGCCAGTCGATGGATGACGTAGCCTTTCCATTCGGAAGAGATCTTTCTGCGTATAGAAATAATGCTTCAGGCAAAATTAAGAAGCTAAGCAAGAGAGCTCGGCGATTTATAAATCTTCTACGCCCCTATTCAGGCGGAAACGAATACCTTTATCTTCTGCACCGCTTAGACCTTCAGGACAAGCATCGTACTTTGCTCCTGCATTCGATCTCGCTTGGCAAGATCGAGGGGCGTTTTTCCTGTGATCACGAATTCCAGGTGACCTATGAGCTCTTCGGCTCTCTAAACGAAGGAATTCATTTCGCTACGTTTCCAGCCAAAGCAACATTCGAGCAAAACCTCAGAATCTCAATAGGCGTGACGTTTGGTGATGTTCCCGATTTCTTCTGGCCCCCGGCTCTCGAGGTTCTCGAAAAACTTGCAAATTATATCGATCGATTAATCGATATAACGGAGAAGAAATTAATCTAGTGCATTGAGACATTGTGCCTCGCTACATTAACTGGAAACCTACACTAGACACACCAAGCTTCATCGCCCTGCCGATCGACAGCATTGTCGCACGTTCCAGTCGCGACACCACCTTCACCGCGCCGCCCAAACCAATCCTCGCCGCACAATCTCCCGCATCTGCGGCACCTCGAACTCCGCCGCCTGATGGCCGAGCGAGGAGTAGAACACCCTGCCCTGCCCGTGGCGACGCTTCCAGACGACCGGCATCGTGTGCCCGTCGATCCAGGCATCATGCTCACCGGTAAAGGTGGTCGTTGCCAGCACTTCGTTGTTGGGATCGACATGCATGTAATACTGCTCGGAGCGATAGGGGAAATCACTGACGCCGGAGACGAGCGGGTCGTCGGGCTTGGTGATCTCGACCGTGTAGTCGTAGATATTGCCGGGATGGGCGACCCACTGGCCGCCGATCATGTATTGATACTGCACGCAATCGCGAAAGCTGTCGCCGGCCTGACCGTGGAAGCCGCCGAGGCCGACGCCGCCGCGTATGGCAAGCTCCAGGTTCTCGATCTCGGGCTTTTCGATCCTGGTCATTGTCAGCATCGGCACGATGAGGCTGTAGTCGCGGATCGCGGGGTCGGCAAAGGCCTCCGTGCCCGCCTCGACGCGGACGGAAAATCCCTCCGCCTTGAGCATGTCGGAGACGATGGCCGCACATTGGTCGGGCTGGTGCCCGTCCCAGCCGCCCCAGCAAATCAGAACCTGACGCATGATAAAATCCTTCTGGAAATGAACTCAGCGGCCAATCAGGCCATCGACGAGCGATTGTTCGAGCGGCGCCGGCCGCTCAACGCTCGTGGTGATGGCGACCGTCTCGCCCCGGTCGGAGGCCGTCTGGAAGGCTTCCATGACCTCAAGCACATGCAGCGCCAGATCGCCGTTTGCCCGATGCGGGCGGTTGGACAGAATGGCATGCGCCATGTCGGCGACGCCGAGCGAGCGCCAGTTCCCGTCAGAGTAAGGCAGCGTCACCGGCTTGCCTTGCGCCTCGCCCGTCAACGGCAGGACGAAGACGTCGCCGCCGAAATGATTGGGGTCCGGCACGATCAGCGTGCCCTCAGTGCCATAAACCTCGAGCGGCTTGTGCCAGTGGGCGGCGACATCGAAGCTCATCGAAATCTGCACAACGGCTCCGTTGGCAAAGGACATCAGCCCTGCAACATGCGTCGGCACATGCACGGGGATCGTCTCGCCCCGGCGCGGCTCGCTGCCGATCTTTCTGCTGTCCCGCACCTTGGTGGCAAAGCCTGCCACCTTCTCGACCGGACCGAAGAGATTGACGAGATCGGTGATGTAATAGGGCCCCATGTCGAGCATCGGCCCGCCACCGGCCTCATAGTAGAAATCCGGATTGGGATGCCATCGCTCATGGCCGGGGCACATGAAGTAAGCCGTGCCGCCGATCGGCTGGCCGATCACGCCCTGATCGATCAGCCCGCGCGCCGTCTGATGCGCGCCGCCGAGAAAGGTGTCGGGGGCGGAACCGACCCGGAGGTTTAGGGATCTCGCCACCTCGACGAGCCGCTTGCCCTCGGCAAAGGTCACGCCGAGCGGCTTTTCCGAATAGACGTGTTTGCCAGTGGCAAGCGCCTTCAGCCCCACTTCGACATGCGCCTTGGGGATCGTCAGGTTGACGATGATCTGGACATCAGGGTCGGCGTAAAGCTCATCGATCGAACGCGCGGTCACACCGAATTCGGCCGCCCGCGCCTGCGCCAGCTCCGCGTTGAGATCGGCGATGCCGCGGACCTTCAGGATCGGAAAATGCTGGAGCGCCTTGAGATAAGCGCCTGAAATATTGCCACATCCGATGATGCCGATGCCGACCTGCTGCATGCCCAAAAATCCTCGCTCCCGGACGATTGTCCCTTCATGACCGCCAGGCAGAAACGCAAGCGTTCCTCCTCCTTGCCTCGCGGTCGCCGGCCAGACTGGGTGCAAATGCGAACGGCGTCAACGCATCATTGTATCTGGGTGATCGCCTGTCGGCAGGCTTGCTCGCAGGCCCGGCAGGCCTCGGCGCAGATCCGGCAATGCGCATGCATCTCGCCATGGCGACCGCATTCCTCGGCGCAGGCCGCACAGGCACGGGCGCAGGCCTCGACGATCTTCTGCAGAACTTCGGCATTGCGTCCCGTCCGGCGGATGGCAGCCCGCCCAGTGGCAAGACAGATATCGGCGCAGTCATCGTTCAGCCGGATGCATTGGCGAAGCTCCGCCACCATGTCTTCGGCAAGGCAGGCATCGGCACAGGAGATGCAGGTCTGGGCGCAAGCAAAGCACGCCTCGATGCAGGCGACCAGCGCATCATTGGCGGGGCTCTTCATCTGCGGATGGGTCTCGATCATGGCTCGGATGGTCATGGGGCTGGTTTCCTCTCTGCAATTGGACATGCAGGCGAAACCGACAACGGTCCCCGTTGTTCCCACCCCGATCCGGGGATGCGAGATCCCGGGGCAGTTAAGAAAACCTTTCGTTAAATTTTAATGAATAGAATGGCGGGCCTGTAGCGAGGTTTTGTCATGCGTACCGCTCTTTACTCTGCCCTTGGCGTCATGCTGATGCTGTCGGCCTGTGCCAAGCCGCCATCCCAGACCCGCAATGCCTGCGCGATTTTCGAAGAGCGCGACGGGCTGTTCAACAACTGGCGCCGCGCCGCCGTCGATGCCGAGCGCGAATATGGCGTGCCGGTGCCGATACTGATGGCGACGATCTATACGGAATCGAGTTTCCGCCACAACGCCAAGCCGCCGCGCAAGATGATCCTCGGCTTCATCCCCGGCAAGCGGGCCTCCTCGGCCTATGGCTATTCGCAGGCGCTCGACGGAACCTGGGAACGCTACCAGCGCGAAACCGGCCGCTGGGGCGCCCGCCGCACCGATTTCGCCGACGCCATCCGCTTCATCGGCTGGTATCACCGCGAGAGCGCGGAAAAGGTCAACATTCCCTTGAACGACCCCTACAAGCTCTATCTCGCCTATCACTCCGGCCATGCCGGCTACCTTCGCGGCGCCTACAACAAGCGTCCGGAAGCACTGCGGGGCGCGAAGAGATTTACTGAGATTACCTATACTTACGCCAAGCAGTTGCAGCAGTGCCCGGGTTGAGGGTCTGGCATGAGGTTCTTCGAGCGGAGGCTGACGTCGGCGGTTGAGGTCCCCCCTTTGCCCTGCCGGGCATCTCCCCCACACGGGGGGAGAACGGCGCGCGGCGGCGTACCTACACCCCAAAGCCGTTATCCGCTTGGGTTCCGTCCTGCTGGTGATGCGGCCACGGCGGTGGTGGCCACTCTCCCCCCTTGTGGGGGAGATGTCACGGAGTGACAGAGGGGGGTAACCCAGCCACCAACAGAACACCTCAAAACAACAGACCTCCCCGCCGAACCCGGCAGGGAGGTCTCAATCATCAGAGAATGGACAGATCAGTTGGCGCTCTGGATCGCCGAGATCTGCCACTGGGTGTTCGGACGACGGGCGAAGGTCCAGATTTCGACCGACTCGACCGGCGTGTTCGGGTCGCCCTCGACCACATCTCCGCTCTGGCGGTCGACGATATAGTCGATTGCCTCATAGCGCATGGCGACCGTCGCGTATTCCATCTTGTCCTCGGCCCAGCTTTCGGCCACGTCGCCCTGGACGAGATGCACGTCGCGCACCTCGTTCTTGACGCCCTTGGTGGCATTCTCGCTCAGTTCCTCGGCGAGATAGGACATGGCTTCCGGCGTGGTGATCCGGCGCAGCGCGCCGTAATCCTCGGCCGCATAGGCACGCTGCATTTCCTGCAGCAGCTCCTCGAAGCGCTCGAGATCCTTTGGCGTGATGCCGAGTTCGTCGGGCTGACCGGACCGGCGAGCGGACGCCGGCGACGCCACACCGCCGCCAAGCTTGGGGATCTGGAAACTCTGACGGCTCTGGTCACCGCTCTGGTTGTCGCGTGCCACGCTGCCAAAGCCGCCAAAGCCGGTACCGCCGCTTGGTCCGACTGCCGGCGCCTGCCGATTGGCGAACATGCGCATGGCAAAGCGGATCACGAAGAAGATCAGCAAGCCCTGCAGCAACAGACCCAGGAAGCCGAAGCCGCCGCCGAAACCGGTGCCCATCAGCATGCCGAACAGACCGCCGAGCAACAGACCGCCCATCAGGCCGCCAGCAAGACCACCAAACAGTCCACCCGGACGCGTTGCCTGGTTGGCTGCCGTCGACGGATTGGTGCCGGGCTGGTTGGCATTGGTGCGCGGGGTCATGGTCCGCTCAATCGGAGCCGCCGGGGCCGGGGCAGTCCGGGTCGCTGCCGGCGCGTCGAAGGTGCGCGTGCCGCGACTGCCGAAGCCGCCTGAGGCGCGACGCGCTTCGGCGAAATCGACGGCCACCAGCGTGACCATCATGCCGAGCGCGAGTGTCGCGAATGTCTTTGCGTATTGCCGCATGGGTGTTTCCTGTCCTCCTCGAAACGAACTTTCCTGCCCCGTTGGGCTTGGGCCCCATATGGAGAGGCCATACTCACATTTGAAGGGAGCGCGCGGCATTTTCCATTGAATTTCAAGTGATCGCGCTCAGGCATTCAGCCACAGCTTGATGATCATCCCGATGATGATGATCGTCACCACGCCTGCGGCCCAGAGGCCGATGAACCACAGGAGACGGGTGAGGAGCAGGCGTTTGTCCATCAGTGATAGTCCTTGACCAGTCGAAGCATAGCGCTGCACACCGGGGTATCATAGACCCTGTCCGGCAAATCCATGATTGGGATACTCCAGACGGGCACACGACATCATCAACCGGTCGACGCCAGCAAACGAAAACGGCGCGGGTTTGATCCCGCGCCGGTTGATTTTATGCTGGAGACTGATGGCTCAGTCGACGTTGAACACCAGCGGCTTGGCCTGCTTGACCGCCGGGTTGGCGGTGAGCTGGTCGAGAACTGCCTGCTCCACCGGACCATCGACGTAGAGAAGCGCGATCGCGTCGCCACCTTCCTTGTCGCGACCGAGCTGGAAGTTCGCGATATTGACCTTGGCATTGCCGAGCGTGGTGCCCATGAAGCCGATCATGCCGGGAACGTCGGTGTTCGAGATGTAGATCATGTTCGGACCGACATCGGCATCCATGTTGATGCCCTTGATCTGGATGAAGCGCGGCTTGCCGTCGGAGAAGACCGTGCCAGCGACAGATCGGGTCTGCTTCTCGGTCGTGACAGTCAGCTTGATGTAACCGTCATACACGCCGGTCTTGTCGCGCTTCACTTCCGAAACGATGATGCCCTTTTCCTTGATCATGATCGGGGCCGAGACCATGTTCACGTCGGCCACCTGCGGACGGATGAGACCGGCCAGCAGCGCCGAGGTCAGCGCCTTGGTGTTCATGGTCGAGGTGACACCGTCATAAAGGATCTCGATTTCCTTGATCGGGTTCTCGGTCATCTGGCCGGCAAAGGATCCGAGCACGTCTGCGAGACGGATGAACGGCTTCAGGATCGGCGCTTCTTCGGCGGTGATCGACGGCATGTTGATGGCGTTGGAAACGGCACCCTTGATCAGATAGTCCGACATCTGCTCGGCAACCTGCAGCGCGACATTCTCCTGGGCTTCCGTGGTGGAAGCGCCGAGATGCGGCGTGCAGACGACGTTCGGCAGACCGAAGAGCGGGCTTTCGGTTGCGGGCTCAACTTCAAAGACGTCGAAGCCTGCACCGGCGACATGGCCGGACCTGATGGCGTCTGCAAGCGCTGCTTCATCCACCAGACCGCCGCGGGCGCAGTTGATGATGCGCACGCCAGGCTTCGTCTTGGCGATGTTTTCCTTGCCGAGGATGCCGCGCGTCTTGTCGGTCATCGGCACATGCAGCGTGATGAAGTCGGCCTTCTCCAGAAGCTCGTGGAGCTCGACCTTGGTCACGCCCATTTCCTGGGCGCGCTCGGTGGAGAGGAAGGGGTCGTATGCCAGTACATGCATGCCAAGGCCGATCGCCTTCTTGCAGACGATGCCGCCGATATTGCCGGCACCGATGACGCCGAGCGTCTTGCCGGTGATCTCGACACCCATGAACTTCGACTTTTCCCACTTGCCGGCCTGGGTCGAGGCATCGGCCTGCGGTAGCTGGCGGGCAACGGCAAACATGAGCGCGATGGCATGCTCTGCCGTCGTGATCGAGTTGCCGAAGGGGGTGTTCATCACGATGATGCCGCGCTTGGACGCTGCCGGAATGTCGACATTGTCAACG
>CALSAF010000089.1:0-19823 GCA_943372805.1 Rhizobium sp. Q54 | reverse complement strand
CCGTAATCGGCGGAGAGCTGATCGGTGAAGCCACCAAAATCGACCGTGCGTTCTGTCGAGACCTGCTGGTGCTTGTAGAGCGCGCCGAAGCGAAGCGCGAGTGGCCCCCACTGGTTGCCGCCATAGATCCCGATGTCGAAATCGTCGCTGTCGCCGCTCGACAGACCGTCGCTCAGCTCGAACGAAGCGGCCCCATAGCCACCGAGAATGCCGAGGCACCAGGTGGTGTCGGCCAGCGCCATATCGATGCCGAAAGCTAACCCGCCGATCGAGTTGGACAGATCGGCATCGCCGTTCTCGCCGAAACTCTTGCCCCATCCGCCATAGGCTTCTGCCCAGGCAACGGGGCCTGCCTTTTCCGGTGTCACCAGGATCGACTCGGCCGCCAATTCTGCCGGGGTCTTCGCCTTTTCTTCGCCATAGGCCAGCGCAGCGCTCGTGCTGCCCGTGCTGCCGAGGGAGACGACATTGGTTTGGCCGGCGCCAACCGAACCGAAGGCGGTGCGCATACGATTGCCGCCGAGACTGCGGATCAGGCCGCTGTTTTCGAGGCTCGCGCTCACGCCCTGGCCGTGGACTTCGCCGGAGAGCTGCTGGAAGGCCGACGAGGCCGCGTCATCGTCCAGCACGACAACCGCATCGTATATCGCATTACCGGAGCCCAGGCTTTCCACCGCGCCTGCCGTGGCAGACTGGTTCGTGGACTGCGCAACATCGGCGAAGTCGGTCGCGTTGCGGGTCAGCGTCAGTGTCACATCATTCGCGTCGTAGCCGAGGGCGGCGTCGAGGAAGCTGAAATTCGTATCGACGGTATCGAAGGTACCGGTCAGGCCACCATCGGCCGAGAGGATGATATAGGACTGGTTGGCGGCATAGCCGCTGGATGGTCCAACATGGAGGACCGAGCCGCCGCTAAGGGATGTCGTGCCCGTGGCATGCAAGAGGTCGCTGGCGCCTGTCGACGTGTTGACGTCGACCTCATAGGTCGCGCCCGCGCCGAAAACGAGATTGCCGTCAACCGTCAGGGTTCCGACGCTGGAACCGCCGGGGGTTACCGTGGAACCGCTGGAAAGTGTCGTGGAACCGACCGTGCCCGTTCCGCTGAGCGTTCCCCAGCCGGAGACGGAGAGCGTGCCGCCGAGGGTGGCATCGTCCAGTTCCAATGTGCCCCCCGTGACGTCTGTCGTTCCGCTGAAAGCGCTGCCATCGCCCTCGTAAATGACCTTGCCATTGGCGACCGCTATCTCTCCCTCGCCATCAATCAGCGAGTCGAAGATGAGGTCGGTCCCGCCGAAGTTAAAGACGAGCGCGCCGTTGCCCTCACCGAAATGGATTTCATCGGCGTCGAACCTGGCGCTGCCGCCGGCCGTCTGGCCAAGCTCGGCGCCAATGATCAACGTCCCGGTTGAGCCCACTTCGTTGGCGATGGTGATCTCATAGGCGGAAATGAAACCGCCACCGGTGACGATGAGCGTGCCGGTGCCTTCGTTGCCGACATAAAGACCGCCGGTGGTGGTCCAGGTCGAACCATTGCCGGAGACCGTGGCAATGCCTTCCGATCCGACATTGTTTCCGATCAGACTGCGCCCTGCCGTCACATCGCCCCCCAGGGCAATGGTGAGTTCACCTTCCCCGATGCGGCCGACGTTCAGGTCGCTCGATACGTCCCAGAGAGACCCGTTGCCGGTTACCAGCATTTCCCCCTGAGACCCAGCGAGATCGCCTAGAATGCCCTGCCGGTTCTCGATCAGGCCGCCGGAGGAGATCGTGACCGCCCCTTGCGCACCGTTGTTGTGACCGACGAGGAAGTCACCACTCATGACCCAGCTTGAGCCGGTCCCGTTGACGGTGGCTTCACTGTCTGAGCCGTTCTCCGTGCCGACATAGCCGTCGGTGCTGGTCAGGTCACCGCCCGTCAGAAGCTGTAGCGAGCCGTCGCCAAGATTGCCGACATAAAACACACCCGTGTTCTCCCAGAGGCTATCGTCTCCGGTGATCGTAACGAGGCCTGAACCAGAGGCATCATGCCCAACAAGGCCGCCGGTCGAGCTGATTTTGCCGCCATTGGTGATGGTGACTGTGCCGGCGCCGAGACCACCGACGCTGACGCGGTCGGAGAGGTCCCAGAGCGAGCCTGTTCCGTCAACATTCACCGTGCCTTCCGAGCCTGTGCTGTCGCCCAGGGTCGCAGAGGTGCCATTGACCGTGGCGCCTGCCAGAATGTCCAAGGCTCCGTTGCCTGCGACCGAACTCGACGTGTCGGAGCGATCGCCACCGATCAGGAGCGCGCCGGTGGTCCAGGTGGAGCCGCTGCCGGACACAGTAACGGAGGATGTCGAATGACGCCCAATGACGGCGCTGCCGTTCGAAACCGTGGCGCCTGCGAGAATGTCCAGTGTGGAATCGCCAGAGGAACCAATGAAGAGCTCACCGGTATTGACCCAGGTCGTCCCGGCGCCCGTGACCGTCACGCTGCTGCCGGAGGAACCCGCACCGTTGCCGATATAGGCTGCCGTGCCCGAGACGTCGGCGCCCTCCTTGATCAGCAGCGAACCAACGCCGCCACCGCCGATAGTCAGTGCATCGGTCAGTGTCCACTCCGAAACGGTCGCAACCGTGGCGCTACCCGACGAGCCGATGCCGTCCGCGATAACGGTCCGCCCCGTCATCGCCGTCGCGTCCTGCTCCAGGGTGAAAGTGCCGTCACCTCCGTAGCCGATATAGAACGTCGTCGCTTCGAAATGGCTCTGGTTGGAGATATTGAGCGTGCCCTCACCCGAGGCCCCGGTCCCGAGATAGACGACACCACCGAGAAACTCGCCCTGGGTGAGCACGTTGACTGTGCCGCTGCCGTCATTGCCGATGTAGGTATTCCCGCTGTTAACCCATTCGGCGAGGTTTCCGGTCACCGTCATGGCCCCCGCCGACCCACCGCTATTGGCAATCGTCGTATTCGTGGTCGACAGCTCACGACGGATGGTCAGGCCGCCATTGGTTCCGCTGCCGGTTCCCACATAGAGGTTTCCAGCCGCGCCATCGGCACCATCCAGCGACGCCCTGGCTATCGATGCGGGCATCGTCCGCTGATGTTGGCACATGCCCGTCCCAGACCCAGTTGCTGTCGGTGAACCAGTCAGTGCTGGTGGAGCCTTGCCAATAGACGCTGTCAGCCAGGGCGGCGACAGACGTCGAAAGAAGCGCCGCAACACTCACCGAGGCCAGAAGAGCCGCGCGACGATAGCATGAATTAGGATATTCGAACAAAAACGCCCCGGCCAAAACGACCGCCCACACAAAATTTGAAGTTGTGTCGACAGTATCACGCCAGAGTGAAGTTCAAAGGCAAGTATCCGGCCAAAAGCGGCATGAATTCGGACCAGTTCTGGGTAGAACTGGTCGACATCACGCCGCCTTGGCGACGTGATATTCCTTGATGGCGACCATCTTGATCGCGGGGTAACGCTCGGACTCGTAGCGCAACGAGAACTGGTCCTGGGCCATGAAGACAGGATCACCATCGAGGTCGCGGCAGATGTCGCCCCGGCGCTGGGTCATGAACTTTTCCAGATCGTCCTTGTTCTCGGCCGAAATCCAGCGGCAGACGGAGAAGCGTGACATCTCGAAGGAGACCGGCAGGCCGTATTCGCCCTGGAGGCGTTCCTTCAACACATCGAGCTGCAGCGCGCCCACGACGCCGACGATGGCCGGCGAGCCGTCTTCCGGCGAGAAGAGCTGCACGACGCCCTCTTCCGCCATCTGCTGAAGCGCTTCCTTCAGCTTTTTCGCCTTCATCGCATCTTCCAGCCGCACGCGGCGCAGGATTTCCGGCGAGAAGTTCGGCACGCCCTGGAAGACCAGATTTTCGCCTTCGGTCAGCGTGTCGCCGATGCGCAGCGTCCCGTGGTTCGGGATGCCAACGACATCACCGGCATAGGCCGTATCTGCCAGCTGGCGCTGAGAGGCGAAGAAGAACTGCGGTGCCGTCAGGCCCATCTGCTTGCCGGTGCGGGCAAGGCGGGCCTTCATGCCGCGCTCCAGCTTGCCGGAGCAGATGCGGGCAAAGGCGATGCGGTCGCGGTGGTTCGGGTCCATGTTGGCCTGGATCTTGAAGACGAAGGCCGTCATCTTGTCTTCTGCGGCATGCACGGTACGCGTATCAGCCACCTGATCGCGCGGCGGGGGGGCATAGGCGCCCAGCGCGTTGATCAGGTCGCGCACACCGAAATTGCGAAGTGCCGAGCCGAAGAAGACCGGTGTCATGTGGCCTTCGAGGAAGCTCTCCCGATCGAAGGGGCGGCAGGCCTCGCGGGCGAGCTCCAGCTCATCAATAAAGGCCTGGCGCTCGTTTTCGGGAAGGTTTTCCGACACGCTCTGCGCGCCATTCACCTTGACCGGTTCGACCTGGGCATCGCCGCCGCGATAGGTGTTGTTGGCGAGGTGATAGGACCCGCAAAACGTCTTGGAGCGACCGACCGGCCAGGTGATCGGGGCGGTGTCGAGCGCCAGCTTCTCTTCCACCTCATCAAGGATCTCGAAGGGATCGCGGCTCTCGCGGTCCATCTTGTTGATGAAGGTGATGATCGGGATGTCGCGCATGCGGCAGACCTCGAACAGCTTCAGCGTGCGCGGCTCGATACCCTTGGCGGCGTCGATGACCATGACGGCTGCGTCGACCGCTGTCAGCGTGCGATAGGTGTCGTCGGCGAAGTCTTCGTGACCTGGCGTATCCAGGATGTTGAAGACATTGCCTTCGTATTCGAAGGTCATGACCGAGGTGACGACCGAGATGCCGCGCTCGCGCTCGATCTTCATCCAGTCCGAACGGGTCTGGATGCGATCTTTCTTGGCCTTCACTTCACCGGCGAGCTGGATGGCGCCGCCGAATAGCAGCAGCTTTTCGGTGAGCGTCGTCTTGCCGGCGTCCGGGTGGGCGATAATAGCAAAGGTGCGGCGGCGGGAGACCGCCTCTGCGAGGGTTTCAGCCATAATCTCAGGAATTCCTTTTGGTCGGCGGTTATCTAGCGTTTCGACGGCCAATATGCAATTGAGCGCGCAAACAAAGGAATGTGCCATGTCCTCGATCGCAACCGACGTGCTCGGACCAAAGCTCAATCTCAAGCGCCTGCCGCATGGCGAGGGCCTCGACCTGCCGGCCTATGAGACGGCAGGGGCGGTCGGTATGGATCTGCGCGCGGCCGTCATGGATACCGAGCCCATGGTAATCATGCCCGGGGCCAGAGCACTGGTGCCGACCGGTTTTATCATGGAAATCCCTCAAGGTTTCGAGGCCCAGATCCGCCCCCGCTCGGGGCTCGCCTTCAAGAATGGCGTGACCTGTCTCAATACTCCAGGCACGATCGATAGCGATTATCGCGGCGAAGTGAAGGTGCTCTTGATCAATCTTGGCCAGGAGGATTTCGTCATTACCCGCGGCATGCGGATCGCGCAGATGGTGATCGCACCGGTGACGCAGGTACAGGTGGCCGAGGTGACCGAGACGAGCGACACGGCGCGGGGTGCTGGCGGGTTTGGCTCGACCGGCGTGTGAGGGCGAAGATGGCGGAAGGGTTGACGCTGCGGCAAGACTATTTCGCCGATCCCAAGGCCTTTCAGGCGCTCGCGGATCTGCTGCACGACGTATTCGGTATCGATATCGCTTTGCAGAATACGCTGGGAGGCCCCGATCCGACATCAATGCCTTTCGGCTATTTTGACGAGGCCGGGCGCTGCGTCGCCAATTTTTCGGCTTTCTCCATGCCGCTGCGCGTAAACGGGCGCCTGGTCCGAGCCGCCGGCTACCAGTCCGGCGCGGTGCGACAGGACTTTCGAGGGCAAGGCCTGTACCGGCAGCTGATGATGCTCGCCTTCGATCGGGCCAAGGCGCAAGGCTTTGAAGCCGGGATCCTGTTGACCGACAAGCCTGCTCTCTATGAGCCCTACGGCTTCCGCGTTGTTCCACAGTTCCGCTCCGGTGGCGAAGCGCCAGAGGTCCGTCCCTCCGGGCCGGTGGGGCGGACACTTGATCTGACGATCGGCTCAGATCTCCATCTGGTCCGGCAGATCCTTCGGCAGCGGCAGCCGGTCTCGGATATATTCTCGCCCGTGCGGCAAATGGAAATGTTTCTCCTGAATGCGCGTCTCGATCCGCAGTGCCGATTGACCCTGCTGCCTCTCCATGGGGCGGTGATCGCATGGAAGACGGACGGCAAGGCCACGCTGCAGATCCTCGATATCGTGGCGCCAAGCTTGCCGTCAGTGGTTGAGATTTGCGCTGCGCTTGGTGGAGATTTCAAGCGGATCGAGGTCTGCTTTCCAACGGACCGTCTCGACTGGGCGGGAGTGGCGATGCCTCATGCAGGCTCGTGCGTCCTGATGCTGCAGGGTATTGATCCGGATTTTACGTTGCAGCCCTGGATGCTCTCGCCGATGGCCGAGTTCTGAAGGCTTGCCCCTTGAGCACTCTTAGCGCTGCGCTTCCGCCACCATGCGGATGGCGAGCGCCGCAAGCACGGTGCCCATCAACCAGCGCTGCACCACCAACCAGACCGGACGACCGGCGAGGAAAAGTGCGATGGTGCCAGCGGTCAAAGCGATCAAACCGTTGACCGAGACGCTGATGACGATCTGCGTGAAACCAAGGCTCAACGACTGGAGAAACACGCTGCCCCGCACCGGATCGACAAATTGCGGCAGCAGCGACACATAGAGGATCGCGACTTTCGGATTGAGCAGGCTTGTGACGAAGCCCATCACAAAGAGCTTGCGCGGGCTGTCGACGGGCAGATCGCGGACCTGGAAGGGTGAGCGTCCGCCGGGGCGCAGGGCCTGCCAGGCCAGCCAGGCGAGATAGAGTGCGCCGCAGAGCTTCAGCACTTCGTAGGCCAGCGGCACGGCCAGCAGCAGCACGGTGATGCCGAGCGCGGTCAAAACCATATAGACCACGAAACCGAGGGCGACGCCACCGAGCGAGACAAGGCCCGCCATGGGACCTTGGCAGATCGACCGCGACACCAGATAGATCATGTTGGGTCCGGGTGTCAGGACCATGCCGAGGCAGATCAGGCTGAAGGCGAGGAATGCAGGCAGGCTTGGCACAACGACGTCTCCACGCAAGTGTGCACCCTCCTTGATGCAACCGAGCCCGGATCGCAATCGCGATCGTGTCACCGTTGCAAGTCTTTCGCGCCAGGACTAGGAATGGGACAAAAGGAGGGCGCCTATGACATTGACGACGATCATCGCCTATTGCGGCGCGCTATTCATTGCGGCCGCCATCCCGGGACCGGGGATGACCGCTATCGTGGCGCGTGCACTTGGGTCCGGGTTTCGTCCGACCTTCTTCATGGGGCTTGGGCTGATCCTCGGCGATCTGGTCTATCTCACAGCCGTCATCCTTGGGCTCTCGGTGCTGGCCAAGACCTTCGTCACGCCTTTTGTGATTCTGAAATTCCTCGGCGCCGCCTATCTCGTCTACATCGCCTGGAAGCTCTGGACTGCCGGCCTCGTGCCTCAGGACATCAAGGCACAGAAGGCGATGCGCCCGTCGATGTCCTTCCTGTCCGGCCTGCTCGTGACCCTCGGCAACCCCAAGACCATGCTGTTCTACGTTGCGCTTGTGCCGACATTGATCCCGCTTGAGGCGATAGGGCTGGCGGATTACATCCTGCTCGTCGGGCTGACCTTCATCGTGCTGATGGCGGTGCTCCTGCCTTATATCCTGCTGGCGGCGCAGGCGCGCGGACTGCTCAAGCGCCCTGAGGCGCTGAAAGTTCTGAACCGGAGCGCAGCGGGCATCCTGGCCGGCACGGCGGCCTATATTGCGGCGCGCGCAGCCTGAGTTTCCAAGGCGTGCAACAAACCGGCCGCGGGCGCTTTTCTCCTGAGGGGTCAAGAACGGGCAGGCGGCGGAGCAGATTTTTCCACGGATGCCGCTCGCTGCGGCATGGCTATGCTGGAATGCACGGGGCACCGGGCGTAAGCTCACGCCAACCAAACAACCAGGGAGAGACACATGACTGAGCAGAAGAAACCCGGCCGCGGACGCGTTTACGGCTCGATCACCGAGACGATCGGCGATACCCCGATCGTAAGGCTCGACAAGCTGGCCAAGGAAAAGGGCGTGAAGGCGCATCTGCTCGCCAAGCTTGAATTCTTCAATCCGATCGCCTCGGTCAAGGACCGTATCGGGGTGGCGATGATCGAGAGCCTTGAAGCACAGGGCAAGATCGTGCCCGGCAAGACTGTTCTCATCGAGCCGACCTCCGGCAATACCGGCATCGCGCTCGCCTTTGCCGCCGCCGCCAAGGGCTATCGGCTGATCCTCACCATGCCCGAGACCATGTCGATCGAGCGCCGCAAGATGCTGGCGCTGCTTGGCGCCGAACTCGTCCTGACCGAGGGCGCCAAGGGCATGAAGGGCGCGATCGCCAAGGCGCAGGAGCTGGCCGAGACGACGCCGGACTCGATCATTCCACAACAGTTCGAGAACCCGGCCAATCCGGAGATCCACCGCAAGACGACGGCCGAGGAAATCTGGAACGACACCGACGGTTCGATCGACATCCTCGTCTCCGGCATCGGAACGGGCGGCACGATCACTGGCACCGGCCAGGTGCTGAAGGCGAAGAAGCCGTCGGTTCAGGTCGTAGCCGTCGAGCCCGCCGACAGCCCGGTTCTCTCCGGTGGCAACCCGGGACCGCACAAGATCCAGGGCATCGGCGCGGGCTTTGCACCTGCCATCCTCGACACGCATGTCTATGATGAAGTCATCACCGTCACCAATGACGAGGCTTTCGAAAACGCGCGCCTCGTTGCCCGGCTCGAAGGCGTGCCGGTCGGCATCTCGTCCGGTGCAGCCCTCACGGCCGCGATCAAGCTTGGTCAACGGGAAGAAAACGCCGGCAAGACGATCGTCGTGATCATCCCGTCCTTTGCCGAACGCTATCTCTCGACCGCGCTCTTTGCCGGCCTCGGCGAGTAATCGGCATCACATCCCCCGCCCCGGTGCATGCCGGTGCCAGGGCGGGGCCATGCCACTGATTGCGGCGAAGCGAGGCCTCGGCTAGGGTTGGCCCGACAACCTGCGGCGCTTCGGAGGCCCATGCGTATCTCCCTTCGTTCCCTGCCGGCCTTCGCTGCAATCCAGGACCGCCCATCCGGCCTGGGCACGGTCGCCTCATATGGGGCAAGCCTTCTCGTCTTTGCGATCGCGCTGCTTCTGAGGGCCTGGCTCGATCCATTGATGCCGACGGGCTTTCCCTTTCTCACCTTCTTTCCAGCCGTGGTCATCTGTGGCTTCGTGTTCGGGGTCAAGCAGGGCATCCTCATTGGAATCTTATCCGGCCTGTCGGCCTGGTACTTCTTCATCACCCCGTTTCGCTTCGATTTTTCGCCCGGCACGCTGCTCGCGATGGCGCTGTACGTGTTCGTCATCGTCACCGACCTGACGCTCATTCACCTGATCATGCGCGCCTATCGCGCAGAGATCGCCGCGCGCGAACGCAGCCAGCAGCTTGCCGACCGGCAGGAGGTGATGGCTCAGGAACTCGATCATCGCCTGAAGAACATCTTCGCCACCATCAACGCCATCATCAGCCTGTCGCTGAAGAACGCGTCCAGCGCAGACGAATTGGCCGCCCGGCTGCGCGACCGCCTGACCGCGCTCGGCCGCTCCAACCTGCTGCTGCGAGGCCTGCGCGAGGGCGAAGACGCATCGCTGCAAAGTGTTGTCTTCCAGGCGCTGGAACCGTTTTCGATCGTCGGGACCCCACGCTTCCGGGCCAGCGGACCGCGTGTGCCGATCGGCGGCCAGACAGTCGTCGTGCTAAGCCTGATCCTGCACGAACTCGGCACGAACGCCGCCAAATACGGCGCACTCAGTGTCAGCTCCGGTCAGCTCTCGCTGACATGGCAGATCCTGCCGTCACCCGATCGGGGCGAGGACCTCGTGATCGAGTGGCGCGAAAGCGGAGGGCCAAGGCCCGAGGCACCGCAGGCGGGATCCGGAGGTTTCGGCTCGACGCTGGTGCGCCGGGTGATCGCCGGCGTGCGCGGCCATAGCGATATCACCTATCCCGAAGATGGTGCCTTCATTCGTCTGACACTGCCCGTCGACATGCTGCGCCCGTCCCAGGCCGAGACCTCCACCACCTGAGCGACGCGCGACGGATCGCCCCGTCCGCGGTCAGGCTGCTGCGGTCAGGCGTTCGGACGCGATCCGATAGGAGATCGCCTCGGCGAGATGGATCCGCCCCAGCGTCTCCACGCCATCGAGGTCGGCAAGCGTGCGAGCCACCTTGAGCACACGGTGATAACCGCGGGCCGAGAAGCGGAATTTTTCGGCGGCGTCCCTGAGGAGCTGCAGGCCTGAGGGATCCGGTTCTGCCAATGTCTCGATCAGGGCCGTGGAGCAGCGCGCATTGGTGGCGAAAGGCAGGCCGAGACGCCGGAAGCGCTCGCGCTGACGCTCCCGGGCAGCGGCGACCCGGGCGGCCACGGTCGCACTGCTTTCGGCGACGCGCGGGCGGATCAGATCGGTCGCGGATACAGCCGGCACATCGATGCGGATGTCGATGCGGTCCATCAGCGGACCGGAAATGCGGCCCTGATACTCGCTCTGGCAGCGGATGCCACGGGCGCAGACATGGCCGGGCTCCCCTGCCATGCCGCAGCGGCAAGGATTCATTGCCGCGACCAGCTGAAAATCTGCAGGGTAGGAGACCCGGTGGTTGGCGCGGGCGATGATGCATTCGCCGGTCTCGAGCGGCTGGCGCAAGGCATCCACAACCGGCGAGGCAAACTCCGGCAGTTCGTCAAGGAAGAGGATGCCGTGGTGGGCAAGCGAGGCCTCCCCGGGCCTGGCCCTCAGGCCTCCACCAACCAGGGCTGCCATGGTCGCCGAATGATGCGGCGTGCGGAAAGGCCTGCGATCGGAGAGCTTGCCGCCGGACAATTGCCCGGCGATCGAATGGATCATCGAGACTTCGAGCAATTCGGGTGCGGAAAGCGGCGGCAGAATGGAGGGCAGCCGCGCCGCGAGCATCGACTTGCCCGAGCCGGGTGGCCCGACCATCAGGAGATTGTGGCCTCCGGCAGCTGCGACCTCCAGGGCTCGCTTGGCGCTTTCCTGCCCCTTGATATCCGCCAGATCCGGCAGGTTGGCCGGCTGCGCACGGATCGCCGGTGCCGGTCGGCTGAGCACCTGCGTACCCCGAAAATGATTGGCGAGCGCGATCAGGCTGCGGGGGGCGAGGATGTCGATCTCGCTGCCCGCCCATGCCGCTTCTGCGCCGCTGTCGGCCGGGCAGATCAGACCTTTCTCGACAGCATTGGCGCTGATCGCGGCGGGCAGCGCACCAGCGATCGGGGCAATGGTACCATCGAGATTAAGCTCGCCGATGACGAGATAGCCGGACAGCGCATCACCCGGGATGGCGCCAAGCGCCGCCATCAGGCCAAGCGCGATGGGCAGATCGAAATGCGAGCCCTCTTTGGGAAGATCTGCGGGTGCCAGGTTGACTGTGACGCGCTTGGGCGGCAGCGACAGGCCCGAGGCGTGCAGGGCCGCCTGGACCCGTTCACGGCTCTCGGCGACCGCCTTGTCGGGCAGACCGACGATCTGCATGCCGACCTTGCCTGGCGCCACCATGACCTGCACTTCGACAGGCAGGCCCTCGATACCCTGAAATGCAACCGTACTGACACGCGCCACCATTGCCCGCCCTCGCCGATCTATCGATGGTCGCGAACGCAACTTCATATTGCGTGTGGCGACGACAACAATCTCGCATAAGGCGTGGCAAAACACAAGAACGTTTGCGGAACATCCGCAGCCTCAGATAGGCATCAAGTTGCGCTCGGTTGCACAACCGGAACAAGTCGGGAGCTTCGAGAGACAATTCAGCGTATTAGGGGCGCTTGCGTTCGATGGCGTCCCAAAGAAGCGCCGAGATGTCAGCGCCGCCGAACTTCTTCACCTCACGGATACCGGTCGGCGAGGTGACATTGATCTCGGTCATGTAGTCGCCGATGACATCGATGCCCACGAGGAGGAAACCGCGCTCGCGCAAGGCCGGCCCGATGCGGGCGCAGATCTCCCGTTCGCGAGAGGTCAGCTCTGTCGGCTCGGGCTTACCGCCAGCATGCATGTTGGAGCGCGCGTCGTGTTCTGCCGGAACCCGGTTGATCGCGCCCGCCGGCTCGCCATCGACCAGGATAATGCGCTTGTCACCCTTGCGCACGGCCGGCAGATAGCCTTGGGCGATGAAGGGCTCACGGAACATCTGGCCGAACATTTCCATCAGCGACGAGAAATTGCGGTCATCGCGGGTCGAATGGAAGACGCCGGCGCCGCCGTTTCCGTAAAGCGGCTTCAGGATGATATCGCCCTGTTCCTGGCGGAAACGGGCAATCTCGCCCGGGTCCCTGGTGATCAGCGTCGGCGGCATCAGGTCGGCGAATTCGGTGACGAAGATCTTTTCCGGCGAATTGCGCACCCAGACGGGATCATTGACCACGAGCGTCTTCGGATGAATGCGCTCGAGCAGATGGGTGGAGGTGATATAGGCCATGTCGAAGGGCGGATCCTGGCGCAGCAGGACGACATCCATGGTCGAGAGATCGACGCGCTCCGGGGTGCCGAGCGTGTAATGGTCACCCTTGATGTCGCGCAGTTGCATAGGCTCCACGGTCGCATAAACACGGCCGTCACGCATGGAGAGCCGGTCCGGCGTGTAGTGGAAGAGCTTGTAGCCGCGTGCCTGGGCTTCCATGCTCATGGCGAAGGTGGAGTCGCCCGCGATGTTGATCGTGGATACGTGGTCCATCTGGACCGCGACATTGATGATCTTCGCCATGTGGTGTGTCCCCGTTCGAAAAGTATCGGAGATTTAGGCCGTGTGGCGGGGGATGGCAACGCCGCACGGCCTCAATTTTGCTGAAGGTCTCTTCAGGTCAGAGCGCGGAATACTTCCCGCGCCTTAGGGCATTGCGGATCCGGTAGAGCGTCGCGAGCGGCCCCGGGAAAGGTTTGCGCAGGAAGGCAATCTTGCGGACATAGGTGTCGACGCGCCACGTCGACCAGGTTCCGCGGCGGAAATAGGCGATGTCGCCGGCCTTCAAGAGGCGCTGACTGCCATCCTCGGCGGTGACATGCACCTCTCCCTCCTGGATCACAACCGTCTCGTCCCAGCCGAAGAACCAGCGAAACTCGCCGGCGGTGCAATCCCAGACGGCCGTCAGGCTCGCCTCGTCGGCGCTCTGAGAGTGCTCAGCGATCCGGGCAAGCGGCGTTCCGCGAATGATCCACTCCGGATTGATCGGTGCCGCGCGCAGCGCCAGGTGCTCACCATGAGCGGCGATCACCGGCGGCTGGGCATCCACGCGGCGACTCGGCGCCGCCAGTGCAACGCTTGCCATGCCGGCGAGAAGCATCTTCAAAGCCATCCTCATTCCCCTTGCCAAGTTTCGGGGGGACGCTAGCAGCAAGCTCCTAAATCGACGTATTCGGCATCGTTAAAATGCAACCGAAATGTTACGCCAAGGCCGGGACCGGCAGCGAAGCCTGCAAGGCGGCCTCGCCGGTCCCTTCCGACCGGGAAGCGGAGATGCGGCGACCGGTATCAGCGGCGAAGAAGTGCAGCCGATCGGCATCGATCCGCAAGGGCAGGCGGTCGGCGAGCTCGACATGCGAGCCGAGGACGGCCGTCAAGGGTTGATCGCCGATCAAACCATGGACGAGCCGCTGGGCACCCAGCTCCTCGACATAGTCGACCACAAGATGGAAATCGGCGGCTTCCCCGCTTGCCAGAACGAGGTCTTCTGCGCGCATCCCGACGCGGACTGCACCCGCAGGCCATGCCCCGAGCAGCGGCAGGCGCGCATCGCCGATGGCCAGTTGCCCGCCGTCGATGTGTCCGTCGACGAGGTTCATGGCCGGCGAGCCGATGAAGCTCGCGACGAAGGTCGAAGCCGGGCGGTTGTAGACCTCAAGCGGTGTGCCGATCTGTTCGATCACACCGCCGTTGAGAACGACGAGACGATCGGCCAGCGTCATCGCTTCGAGCTGATCATGGGTGACATAGATCGCCGTCGTCTTCAGCCGCTTCTGCAGCTTGCGGATTTCACCGCGCATGGAGACGCGCAGCTTGGCATCGAGATTGGACAGGGGTTCATCGAACAGGAAGACCGCAGGCTTGCGCACAATGGCGCGGCCCATGGCGACGCGCTGGCGCTGGCCGCCGGAGAGAGCCCGCGGCTTGCGATCCAGATACTTTTCGATTTCCAGCATCCTGGCCGCTTCCGCGACGCGCGCGGCAATCTCGGTCTTCGGCGTACCGCGGTTTTTCAGGCCATAGGCAAGGTTGTCATAGACCGTCATGTGCGGATAGAGCGCATAGTTCTGGAAGACCATGGCGATATCGCGGTCTGCCGGTTCGATCTGGTTGACCACACGGTCACCGATCGAGATCGTGCCTTGCGAGATGTCTTCGAGGCCTGCCACCATGCGCAGAAGGGTGGACTTGCCGCAGCCCGATGGGCCTACGAGAACGATGAACTCGCCATCGGCTATTTGAATGTCGACCGCGTCGACGGCCTTGGCGCCGCCCTTGTCGTAGATCTTGGAGACCTCGTTGATGTCGATGGACGCCATGGCGGTCCCTCCTCTTACTTGTCGGTTTCGGTGAGGCCCTTGATGAACCAGCTCTGGAACACCACCACCACGATGACGGGCGGCAGCATGGCGAGCACGGCCATGGCAAAGGCTTCGTTGTAATCGGGGATCTGTGAGCCGATCCAGACCTGCAGGATCTGCTTGATGCCACGCATCAGCGTGTAGAAGCCCTCTTCCGTCGTCATCAGCATGGGCCAGAGATACTGGTTCCAGCCATAGACGAACATGATGATGAAGACGGCGGCGATCATGGTCCGCGACAGCGGCAGCAGGATATCGATGAAGAACTTGAAGGGACCGGCACCATCGATGCGTGCCGCTTCCAGGAGTTCGTCGGGCACGGACTTGAAGAACTGGCGGAAGAAGAAGGTTCCCGTTGCAGACGCCAGCAGCGGCAGGATCAGACCCTGGTAGCTGTTCAAGAGGTTGAGATCGCTCATCACCTTGTAGGTCGGCAGGATGCGCACTTCGAGCGGCAAAAGCAGCGTGGTGAAGATCAGCCAGAAGGCGAGTGTCGCGAAACGGAAGCGGAAATAGACGATAGCATAGGCCGCGAGCATTGAGAGCACGATCTTGCCGATGGCAAAGCCAAGCCCCAGGATCAGCGAGTTCATCGCCATGGTGAGACCCGTCACCTGGCCGGTGAAGCCGCCGCTCTTGAAGAGCACCTTCTCATAGGTCTCGGTGAAATCGTCACCGACCGAGAGCATCAGGCCGTTCGAGTGGATCTCGGCTGCGGAATGGGTTGAGGTCGTGAAGGCAACCACCAGCGGCCCAAGCATGAAGATCACGCCGGCAATCAGGATCAGGTGGTCGAAGAATTTGGTGCGGTACATGGCGCTCTCCTCAACCGTAATGGACGCGGCGTTCGATGAAACGGAACTGGATCATGGTCAGCACGAGGACGATCACCATCAGGATGACTGACTGGGCCGAGGACGAGCCGAGGTCGTTGCCACGAAAACCGTCGAGATAGACCTTGTAGACCAGTGTGATCGGATTGTTCGCCGCACTGTCCTTCACCATGACGTCGACGACGCCGAAGGTGTCGAAGAGCGAATAGGTCATGTTGATGACGAGCAGGAAGAAGGCGGTCGGCGCCAGCAACGGGAGCGTCACCGTCCAGAAGCGGCGCGTGCCGGACTTGCAGTCCATCGTTGCCGCCTCGCGGATCGAATTCGGGATGCCCTGAAGCCCGGACAGGAAGAAGATGAAATTGTAGGGGATCTGGTTCCAGACGGCGATCAGCACCATGGCAAAGGCCGTGTCGAAGTAATTGATGCCGATCTTCATGTCCCAGCCAAAATAGGAGACGAAGGTGACGAAGGGGCCGATATGCTGGTCGAAGAACATCAGACCGATCAGTCCCGCGACCGGTGGGGCGATGGCGTAGACGACGATCAGCAGCGTCTTGTAGGTCGACTGGCCGCGGATCACGGCGTCGGCCTTGAGGGCAAGCAGCAGGCCGAGTGACAGGACCAGAAACGTGACGACCAGACTGAAGACGATCGTGAAGCGCGCGATGCGGCCATATTGGGAGGCCGAGAAGATGTCGGCATAGTTGCTCAGACCGACGAAGGTCGAGCCGAAGCCGAACGGATCCTCGATGTAGAAGGAGGACTGGATGGCCTGCACCGACGGCCAGTAGAAGAAGATCGCGATGATCGCCAGCTGCGGCAGAAGAAACAGGTAAGGCAGGAATCGCGAATTGAACTGGACGCGCTTCATCTGGGACCCCTCAAAGGAAAGCCCGGGGACCGATGGTCCCCGGGAGCGACACTAGACGGGACGGCGTAATCAGCCGGCGGTCTTGGAGAAACGAGCCAGGATCTCGTTGGCCTCGGCTTCAATTGTCTTGAAGGCATCGTCCACGCTGACTTCGCCCGCGAAGATCTTGACGAATTCGCGGTTCATGACGTCACGGATCTGCGGGTAGAAGCCCATGCGGTAACCCTTGGACCATTCGCCGCCCTTCAGCATCAGCTGCTGCAGGCCAACTTCTGCCTGGGGGGTGCGCTCGTAGTGGCCGTCCTTCTTGGCCAGCTCATAAGCGGCCGTCGTCAGCGGCACGTAGCCGGTTTCCTTGTGGTAGTAGTACTGGATTTCCGGCGAGGCGATGAAGTTGAAGAAGTCGCCGGTGCACTTGTTCTCTTCAGCCGGCTTGCCGGCCATGGCGAACAGGGCAGCGCCACCAATGAAGGAGTTGGTGCCGGAGCCTTCGATGCTGCTCCAGTTGGGCAGGAAGGTCGCGGCGAAGGGCATGGTGGCGGTCTTCAGGAGGCCGCCGAAGGAACCGGAAGAACCGACCCACAGAGCAACCTTGCCTTCTTCGAAGGGCTTCTGGTTGTCGTTCCAGCCGGCGCCGTAGAAGGCGAACATGCCGGCGTCCTGCCATTCCTTGAGCTTGGAGAACATCATCCGCTGCTCTTCGGTGTTGACCAGGATCTTGGTGTCGACGACGCTGTCGTAACCATTGTTGTTGCTCGCGAACTGCAGGTTGTTGCGCGAATGGAAGTTCTCGACCATCTGCCAGGGCAGGTGCGACTGAACGAGCGGGATATAGCCGGCCTCTTTCAGCTTCGGCGCGATGGCTTCGAACTCTTCCCAGGTCTTCGGTGCTTCAACGCCGGCCTTCTTCAGGGCGTCGACATTGTAATACATGATCGGGGCAGACGAGGAGAGCGGCATGCCGACGAACTTGCCGTCTGCATCGGCGTAGAAGTAGCGAACGCCCTGGATGTAGTCTTCGGCGTTGAAGGTGTGGCCGGCTTCGCGGATGATGTCTTCAGCGGCAACGGTTGCGCCCTTGGCATTGATGATGGTGGCGGCGCCGGCGTCGAAGACCTGCAGGATGTTCGGGTGCTGACCCGAACGGAAGGCGGCGATGCCGGACGCGAGCGCCTCTTCATAGGTGCCCTTCGATACAGGGGTCAGGACGCAGGCGGTCTGGGCTGCGTTGAACTTGACGGCCAGTTCGTTCAGCACTTCGCCGTTACGTCCACCCATGCCGTGCCACCAGGTGATGTTGGTCGCGGCAAGCGTCGTCGATGCGGTCATGGTCAGGGCCAGAGCGGCCAGGGAAATCTTCTTGATCATGGGTCAGATCCTCTCCACCGGTTGTTGCGGTGAGGCCTGCATTAGGGCCGCTCCATGACAGCGACTTGAAAGTTTTGTGTCACGACTGTCACAAAACGAAGGTTTCGAAATCTCGTGATCGAAAGTGAAACGAAGCTAGAATGCGTCCTCGAAATGGGTCGGCCAGTGCCAAGGTCGCACAACGATGATATCATGGCGAAATGACAGGCGTGTTGCGTCCGATCGCCCGCGAAGCCAATGATTTGCGGCGTTCGCGATGCGCCGCTCGGCCGCATAGCCGATCGCATCGACACCGGCGCGCAGGCCTTTCCTGGCTTTCACTTCGACGAAGATGACGAGATCGCCGCGGCGGGCGATGATGTCCACCTCCCCGGCTTTGGTCTTGTAACGCAGCGCGACGATCCTGTAGCCCTTGAAAAGCAATGCGAGGGCCGCGCGATACTCCGACCAGCGGCCAAGCCTCTCGGCGCGGATGCGTTTCTGATCCGCGCCCTTGGGCGTCATGCTGCCCCCTTGAGTTCCAGAAGGCGCTGATAGAGGTCCTTGCGCGGCAGGCCGGTCAGCTTTGCGGCCTCGGTTGCCGCCTTGGCCGTTGGCATGGAGGCGGAAAGTTCGGCGAGCAGGCTGTCGACATCGGCGGCATCCGGTGCTGCGTCCGGCGCCGGCGGTCCGATGACGAGAACGATCTCGCCCTTGACCGTCTTGTCGGCATAGTCGCTCGCGAGATTGCCAAGGGGACCGCGGCGGAATTCCTCGAAGGTCTTTGTCAGCTCCCGGCACACGGAGGCCGGTCGATCATGGCCGAGCTCGTCGGCGGCGGCTGCCAGCGTGTCGCCGATACGGTGGGGCGACTCGAAGAAGATCAGGGTTGCCGGCACCTTGGCGAGTTCACGCAGCCGATCACGCTTCGCCTTGTCCTTGGTCGGCAAAAAGCCGGCAAAGAGGAAGGCGTCGTTGGGCAGGCCTGAGCCGACAAGGGCGGCGAGCGGGGCAGACGCACCGGGGATCGGCACGACGCGGTGGCCTGCCTCGATCGCGAGCTGGCCAAGGCGATAGCCGGGGTCGGAAACGAGCGGCGTGCCGGCGTCGGAGACAAGCGCTACAGACTTGCCCGCTTCGAGGGCCGCCAGCAGCCGGGCACCCGCCTCGTCTGCATTATACTCGTGATAGGCATAGGGGCGGTTTTCGATGCCGTAGCGATCGAGCAACACGCGGGTGACACGTGTATCCTCGCAGGCGAGCACATCGGCACCGGCCAGCGTTTCGAGCGCACGAATGGTGATGTCACCGAGATTGCCGATCGGCGTCGCCACCAGATAGAGCGCAGGCTCAAGCGGTCGGGCAGCGATCAGCGTGTCGTTGAGGCGATAGCGCTTGGAACCGGGCACTGTGGCCGCATTTTTGTCTTCAATTGTCATGCGGCCTTTATCCTCCACCCCCATGCTCGCGGCAAGGGTGCCGCCGCCATAAACCATTCCGATAACCTTCGCGTGGGACGAGCGTGGAAAACCTTGGGGCCTCTTGCTTTTCCCGCTCTTTTGCTGCCATTTTGCCCGTCCACATCGTCCGGCACGGGGACTGCCCGGCCCATTTTTCCGATCCGGAACTCCGGAAGACGACACGTCGAAAGCGGTAGCATCTCATGCGTATAACTCTTGAACGGTCCAATCTCCTCAAGTCTCTGAACCACGTGCATCGCGTGGTCGAGCGCCGCAACACGATCCCGATCCTGTCGAACGTGCTGCTGAAAGCCGAGGGTGCCGCCCTCGACATGAAGGCGACGGACCTTGATCTCGAGATCACCGAAAGCACGGCTGCCATGGTCGAGCAGGCGGGCGCCACGACCGTTCCGGCCCACCTGCTCTATGAAATCGTGCGCAAGCTGCCAGACGGTTCCGAGGTTCTGCTCGCAACCAACCCGGATGGCGGCACGATGACGGTCGCTTCCGGCCGCTCGAAGTTCTCGCTGCAGTGCCTGCCGCAGTCGGATTTCCCGGACCTGACCGCCGGTACCTTCAGCCATTCGTTCAAGATGAAGGCGTCGGATTTCAAGATG
>CALSAF010000088.1:0-19868 GCA_943372805.1 Rhizobium sp. Q54 | reverse complement strand
CCGCGAGATGCTGCACAACATCCGCCGCATGGAACGTGGTATTCCCGGCTGCCCAAAGGTCGAGCATGGGGCCATGCGGCCATTCTTCGAGCGGCTGATTGCCGAGATGAAGACCCATCCGGAACGCTATCCGGTCTGGGTGGGGGAATTCTACCTGGAATTCCATCGGGGCACGCTGACCTCGGTCGCCAAGAACAAGCGTTTCAACCGGCTGGCGGAAATCGCGCTTCGGGAGCTTGAGCTGATGGCCGTGCTCGCGCAGCGCGCCACAGGGCAGGCCTATCCTCATGCACGGCTGAGGTCGCTCTGGGATATCGTGATGCTCAACCAGTTTCACGACATCCTTCCGGGGTCCTCGATCGGTGCTGTCTATGAGGACAGTGACCGTGATTACGAGACCTTTTTCATGGAAGCCGAGACGCTTGCCCGTGAGCTCGTTTCGGCCATCCAGGTTGGTACCGGTGTCCTCAATGCTGCAGGGCGTCCGCGTGGCGGGCTGGTCTCTTCGCCGCTGCTGGAAGGTCGAGGAGTGCAGAGGGTGGTGCGGGCCGATGGCTCGCATGAACATGCGGCCTGGTTCGATAGCGTTGCACCGCTTTCGATGGTGCCGCTGGGTGAGGTGCTGAAGGCCCCTGTCGTCGCGGACGCGTTGAGCGTTTCCGAGCGTCGACTGGCGAACCGTCATCTGGAGATCCTGTTCGATGACGCAGGGCGGATCGACCGCCTCGTTGATCGCGCCAGCGGACGTCTGATCCTCAAGCCAGGGCAAGCGGGCAACCGACTGCAGGCCTATCGTGACCGGCCTGCACAGTATGACGCCTGGGATATCGATTCAGACTTCGAGGATCAGGTCTTCGAGATCGACGATCTCGTGAGTGTGGAGGTCGTCGAGCACGGTCCGTTGCGTGCTGCCATCCGGTTCGAATGGAGCTATGAAAATTCGCGCGTGGTGCAGGTCGTTGCACTGGAAGCGGATGCCCGGCGTGTTGATTTCGACACATTCGTCGATTGGCACGAGCACAACACGCTGGTGAAGGCGGGGTTCCCGCTGGCGCTGCATGTGACCGCTGTGGATGCGGAGATACAGTTCGGCCACGTGCGGCGGGCGACGCACCGGAACACGTCCTGGGACAAGGCACGCTTCGAATGTGTCATGCAGCGCTGGGTGGATGTCACGGAGCCGGACTTCGGGGTCGCCTTCCTCAATGACAGCAAATACGGCTATGACGCCCGGGGCTCGGATATCCGCCTGACGTTGCTGCGTTCTCCCACCTATCCCTGGCCGGACGCCGACCAGGGGGTGCATCGGTTCCGCTACGCGCTGATGGTGCATGACGGCGAAAAGGAGGCCGTGCATCGGGCGGCAGAAGACTTCAACATGCCGCTGCGGATTGTCGCCGGCGCCGAGGTGGAAGGTCGACCGACGGCTGCGGCGGCCTCCGCGCTGTTCACCCTTGCAACGGACAAACTCGCGGTCGAAGCGGTCAAGCAGGCGGAGGATGGCAGCGGTATCGTCGTTCGTCTCTGGGAGGTCACGGGACGGCACATGACTGCCGATATCACGCTGGCGCCGGATCTGACGGAGGTGGTGCTCGTCGATCTCCTGGAAGAGCCAATCGACCGGCTGCCGGTCGAAAACGGGCATCTGAACCTCGACTTCAAACCCTTCGACATCATCAGCCTGAAACTGGGGAGGAGCGACACATGAGCGGCGACCAGGAAATCAACATCACCATCGACAGCTTTCCGGAGGGGGAGAAGTCTTTCGTCGAAATTCCCTTTACTGTGGGGGGCGATGTCGAGCGAATCGAGGTGGCTTATCACTTCCCGTTCGGAGGCGGTGGCAGCGTCATTGATCTCGGCGTGGCGCAGCACGGCCGGATGCGAGGCTGGAGTGGCGCCGAGCGCGGCTTCATCACGCTTGAGGAAGACCGTGCGACGCCCGGCTACGACTGCGGTCCGCTTGCTGGTTCCTGGCATGCCGTACTCGGCATCGTGAAGATCGGACCCGCCTGCAAGGTCGACGTCAAGATCCGGCTGATCCGCAAACGGGAGCGCTGGCTCGTGGGGGAACTGCACAGCCATTCGGAGCATTCCGACGGTGGTGTGACCGTTCTCGACGCGATCCATCGCGCGCGTGCCGGTGGCCTGGATTTCCTGGCGATCACCGATCACAACACCATTTCGCAGAACATCATCCGCCCTGATGACCCCGGTATGCTGGTCATCCCGGCGATGGAGTTGACGTCGTTCTGGGGGCACACCAACTTTCTCGGGCTAGCCAGGCCGGTTGAGGATTGGCGCTGCCGCAGTCCCCGCGACGTGGTGGACCGCATGGCTGAGGCGCGAGCGAATGGTGCGACCATAGTCATCAATCACCCGTTTCAGAATTCGGCGGGGGGCAAATGGCAGTCCGGTTTCGAGGCGCATTTCGATGCTTTGGAAATCTGGAACGGTCTCTGGACGCCGATGAATGCGCAGGCTCTTGCCTTCTGGCAGGAACTTCTGGTGGCGGGACGGCAGATTCCGGTGACGGGTGGCAGCGACTTCCATCTGAAGAACCGGCGCCGTCACGGACATCCGAGCAACCGCTTGCGTGTGTCGGGACTTTCGATTGCCGACATCCTCGCGGCGGTGCGGGCGGGCCGGAATGTCGTCTCCTTCTCGCCGCACGATCTGACCGCGCTGCCGGTCGGAATCGGGCATCCGGATTTCGGTTCCCGCGTCCCATCAGGGTCCCCGATTGCGGTCCGCTTTGACGGCCTGTCGCAGGGCGACGAGATCCGTCTGGTCGATGAGAACGGTTACAAGGATACAGTGAAGCCGGACGAGGGTGGTTTCACCGTCGAACTCCCCTTCTCGGGCCGGTTTCTCCGTTTTGAGGTGTGGCACGGCAACGAGGCTCGCCTGTTCACCAACCCCTTCTACGCCGAGTGAGGGCTGAGCCATGGACACTTCAGACAGGTCGAAAGTCGGAATCAAGGATGTGTCGCGTGAGGCAGGAGTGGCGCTCAGCACCGTCTCTCATGTGCTCAATGGGACGGCATCCATCTCGCCGGAGGTGCGCAGCCGTGTGCTTGAGGCGGCCAGACGTCTCGGCTATCTCGCGAAGCGACAGCAGAAGGGATCGATTGCCTCGCTCTCCACGGTCTATCTTGCCGTGCCGCCCGGCAACGTCCCGCATGTCGATACCAACCTGTTTTCCTGGACACTGCTGACGGCGCTGACACGAGAATGCGAGAAGCGCGGGGTTCGGGTCGTTGCGCATTCCGGTGGAGAGAGCCTGAATGCCCAGGAAATCATCGACGGCGCCAAGGCTGTCTATGCCGACGGTATCGTGCTCGTTTACGACGATAATCCAAAGCTTCTGCGGACACTTGCAGCCTCCGGGATTGCGGTCGTCCTCCTCAATGGCGAGGACCCCTCGATGTCGGTTGATACCGTGACGCCGGGCAACCGCTATGCGGCGCGGCTCGCGACCGAGTGGCTGTTGTCGCGTGGGCATCAGAATATCCTTCACCTGACATGGCGTGGTCGCGGGACCATCACTCGGCGTGTCGATGGCTTTCTCGATGCCTATCGGGAAAGGCAACTGCCTCCGGAGCTTGGGCGCGTCTATATCGCAGACGGCTACAAGCCGAGTGATGGCGAGGCGGCCGTCCGATTGCTGCTATCGGAAGAAGGCGGGCTCGGCGGAGCCACCGCTCTTTTTTGCGCTTCCGACAATCTCGCAGTCGGTGCGCTGCAGGCACTTCAGGCCCACGGTATCCGGGTGCCTGAAGATGTCGCCGTCGTGGGCTTCGACGGTGTGGCGCTTGGCGACCTGACCAGACCGCCGCTGACGACGGTGCGGGTCCCCTTGCAGGAGATGGCGGTCCTGGCATTGCAGGCCCTGGAGAACAGGCTGTCGGTCTATGGGCCGGAGCATCCGCCCTGCCGCATCGAACTCGGCTGCAAACTGATAGAGCGGGAGAGTGCGCGTGCGATTTAATCCAAGTACATGTGAAAATATTTTTGTCTTGATTTTGAGAATTCAGCGTTTAGATTTCGGTTAAACATGGATTTTCGTGGGGATGGCACGAAAATATTTGCGTTATCTGGGAGGATGCAATGAAGCGCAGTGAAAAAATTTCAAAGGTTTTCGTTTCGGCCTTGATGGCCTGTTGCCTGGCTGGTCCGGCACTGGCATTCAATGAATCTCCGATGCTTGCGGAACAGGTCAAGGCCGGAGCCCTGCCGCCGGTGGAGCAGCGGCTTCCCGAAAATCCAACCGTGGTCAACGCGGTCGAGGTTGGGCAGTATGGTGGCAACTGGCAGCGCGCCTACAAGGGCCCGGGTGACCGCTGGGGGCCGACGAAGCTCATGGAAGAGCGCGTCGTCAAGTGGTCGCAAGGCGCCGACGGCAAGCTCTCGCTGGTTCCGGGTTACGTTGAGTCCTACTCCGTCAGTGAGGATTCCCGCACCTTCACTTTCACGCTGCTCAAGGGGTTGAAGTGGTCGGACGGTCAGCCCGTCACGACCGAGGATGTCGAGTTCTGGTACAATGACGTCTTCCTGAACCGGGATCTGCTGGCGTCTGTCGATCAGACGCTTGCCCCGGGTGGCAAGCCAATGAAACTGGAAATCGTCGATGACCGGACCTTCAAGGTCAGTTTCGATCAGCCTTATGTCTACTTCCTCGAAATCCTGGCCAAGGATTCGACCGGTGAACCGAGCCTTGATCGTCCGAGCTTCATCTTTCCAAAGCACTATCTGAAGCAGTTCAACAACAAGCACGCCTCGGAAGCGGAATTGAAGGCGGCGACCGAAAAATTCGGCGTTGAGAAATGGCAGGATCTCTGGGGTTCCAAGGGGGCGGTGACGGCCTGGTGGCAGAACCCGGATCTGCCGGTCATCACGGCGTGGAAGATCGAAACCCCGGCTCCTGCCGAGGTCGTTACCATGGTTCGCAATCCCTATTACTATGCCGTGGATCAGGCGGGGAACCAGTTGCCTTATATCGATCGCATCTCGCATCGACTCTTCAGTGAGCAGGAGGCGTTCAACCTGATGATCGTCCAGGGGCAGATCGACATGCAGATGCGTTATGTCGAGCCGCAGGACTTCACCTTCTACAAGGAAAATGAAGCCAAGGGGGACTACAAGGTCTACCGCTGGACGCAGGCACAGACCTGGTCGCTCGTTCCGAACCTCAACGTGAAGGACGATGTCCTGCGCGGCCTCTACGATACCCCCGATTTCCGCCAGGCGCTGAGCATTGCAATCGACCGCGAGACGATCAACGAGCTCGTCTTCACCGGACTGGCGGAACCCAGGCAGGCCTCACCCGTCACCGGTTCTCCGAATTTCGACCCCGAACTCGAAACTCACTGGGCCGAATTCGATCCTGACAAGGCCAACCAGTTGCTCGACGGAATCGGTCTCGACAAGAGAGACGGAGACGGGTTCCGCCTGCGTCCGGACGGCAAGCGCCTGTCGATCGTCGTCGAGATGCAGCATGCGAATGGCCCGAAAACGATGGAGATCGTGGCCGACAACTACAAGCAGATCGGTGTCGAGCTGCTGCCGCGCCTGATCGACCGGACGCAATGGGATGCCAGCCGCGACAACAACGAATTCCAGATGCAATGGTATCCGTTCGATCGTCTGTCCGTCGTTGCTGCAGATCCGCGCATCATGATGGGCAATGATTCCTACGCCAATCAGTATTACATCTGGTATTCGACGGCGGGTGCCTCAGGCATCGAACCGCCGGCAGATCATCCGATCCGCAAGGTTTTTGCTGGCTGGGACGCAGCGGCAAAGGCATCCAATCGGGAAGCCGCAGATGCGGCGCTGACGGACCTGATCAAGACCTTCGTCACGCAGGGCTGGGTAATCGGCATCGTCGGCGAGTCGCCTGCACTGTCTGTCGCCAAGAGCAATTTCAAGAACTTGCGCGACGGTCTGATCGAAGACGACATCACCCGTGGTATCGGTCTGGGTGGCACACAGCAGATGTGGATGGTCCAGTAATCTCCGTGAAGTCGAGCCCCGCATCGCCAGCAATGTCGAAGCGGGGCTCTCAGTCCTAGACACCCGTCGAATCTGCCGAAGCGCTCCCGGTGGTGGTCAGCCGCCATGGCGGGGTGTTCGGGCAAGACAGAGGAAACACGCATGCTCGGCTATGCCGTCCGGCGATTGCTGTGGGCGATTCCCACCCTGGTTTTCGTCTCCTTCATCGCCTTCATGATCATCCAGCTGCCGCCAGGCGATTTCGTCTCGGCCTATGCTGCGCAGCTGCGCAGCGGCGGTGAATACATCACCGAGCTGCAGGAAGAGCTGATGCGGCAGCAATACGGATTGAATGATCCGATCCTGGTGCAGTACTGGCGCTGGATCTCGAACATCGTCTTCTACGGCGACTTCGGTCGATCGCTCGAGTGGAACGCACCGGTCAGCGACCTCATCTGGGACCGGCTCGGCCTGACGCTGGCGATCTCGACGCTCAGCATGATCTTCACCTGGATGATCGCCATCCCTGTCGGCGTATATTCCGCCACCCGGCAATATTCCGTCTTCGACTATGTCTTCACCGTCTTCGGCTTCCTGGGCAAGGGTATCCCCGATTTCCTGCTCGCCCTTGTGCTTATGTGGATGACCTTCGTCTGGCTCAACATGGATGTCGGCGGGCTTGTTTCGCCGGAATTCCAGGATCGACCCTGGGATGTCGACAAGTTCGTCAACATGCTCACGCATATCTGGATTCCGCTCGTGGTGCTTGCCACGGGAGGTGCTGCTGGTCTCATTCGTGTCATGCGCGCCAACATGCTCGACGAGTTGCGCAAACCTTATGTCGAGACCGCCTATGCGCAAGGGTTCAGCGAGCGGACCGTGGTCTGGCGCTATCCGGTGCGTGTTGCGCTCAATCCCTTCATTTCCACCGTTGGCTGGGCGCTGCCCGCGCTTTTCTCGGGCGATGTAATCACCGCCGTCGTGCTCAACCTGCCGACGACGGGACCGCTGCTGCTTCAGGCGCTCAAGATGCAGGACATGTATCTCGCCGGCAGTTTCATTCTCATCCTCAGCGTCTTCACCGTCATCGGCACGGTGCTCTCCGACATCCTGCTCGCGATGTCGGACCCGCGCATCCGGTTTTCGTGAGGCCCCATGAACGACCTCCCCAATCTCGCACCCCACATGTTGGCACCACGCGTGCCGCCTCTCGCACCGAAGGAGGAGTTTCGCGACGAAACCCTCTACACCGCAAAGCCCTGGACATTGGTCTGGTGGCGGTTCCGAAAGCACAAGCTTGCGGTGGTCTCGCTCGTCTTCATGACGATCCTGACGGTGCTGGCGATTTTCGCGCATTTCTTCACGCCCTATGCACCTTTCACGATCAATCGCTTGAATACGCTTGCACCACCAAGCGACGTGCGGATCGTTCACGAAGGCGAGCTCCGCCGCCCCTTTGTCTATGCGATGAAGAGAACGCGTGATCTCGAAACGGCGCGTGTCATGTATGTGGAAGACACGAGCAAGCCGCTTCCCATCCGCTTCTTCGTCGAGGGAGAGCCCTACAGCCTGTTCGGTCTGGTCGAGACACGTCTGCGGCTCTTCGGCGTTGATGATCGGCGCCAGCAGATCAATCTGCTTGGCACGGATTCGCTCGGCCGTGACCTCTACAGCCGCCTTATCCATGGTGCCCGTGTCACCCTGTCGGCCGGTCTGGTCGGGGTTGCCTTCGCTTTCGTCCTCGGATTGAGCCTTGGCGCGATCTCCGGTTACTATGGCGGGCGGATCGACTCCTCGATCCAGAGACTGATGGAGTTTATCCGGTCGATCCCGACCATCCCGCTCTGGATGGGCCTGGCAGCCGCGCTGCCGATCGCCTGGGACCCGATCTTCGTTTATGTGCTGATCACGCTCATCCTGTCGCTCATCGGCTGGACCCATCTTGCGAGGGTCGTGCGCGGTCGGTTTCTGTCGCTGAAGACCGAGGACTATGTGCTCGCGGCTCGGCTCGCTGGTGCCTCCGAATACCGGATCGTCACGCGCCACATGCTGCCGGCCATGACCAGCTACATCATCGCCGCCCTGACACTGGCGATCCCCGAAATGATCCTCGGCGAAACGGCACTTAGTTTCCTTGGGCTTGGTCTGCGTCCACCCGTCGTCAGCTGGGGTGTGCTCCTGCAGGATGCGCAAAATCTGCGATCGATCTCCATGGCGCCCTGGCTGCTGGCGCCCGGCGTGGCAGTGGTGCTGGTGGTCCTTGCGTTCAACTTCATTGGTGATGGCCTGCGCGATGCGGCCGACCCCTATGGACAATGAGGGAGGTCGTCCGATGACGTCCATCAACAACGGAAATCCGGCACCGATGCCAGCGGAACGACTGCTTGAGCTCGACAATGTCGGGGTGCATTTTCCGACGCGCGACGGTCTCGTGAAGGCGGTCAACGGCGTTTCCTATCACGTCAACCGAGGCGAAGTGCTCGGCATTGTCGGCGAGAGCGGATCGGGCAAGTCGGTTACGGCGCGGTCGATCATGCGGCTCCAGCCACGCAATGCGATCAACGCCCATGGCTCGATCCGCTTCCGCCGCAGTGATGGCACCGAAGTCCGGATTTCCGATCTCGACTGGCAGGGCCGAGAAATGCGCGAGATCCGCGGCGGCAATATCGGCATGGTGTTCCAGGAGCCGATGACGGCGCTTTCTCCGGTGCATACGATCGGCACGCAGATCATGCGGACGGTCATACTGCACAGAAAGGTCTCAAAGGCGGAGGCCAGGAACCAGGCGATCGAACTGCTCACTCGCGTCCAGATGCCGCGGCCGAGCGACATCGTTGATCGCTATCCGCATCATCTCTCCGGTGGCATGCGGCAGCGGGCGATGATCGCGCTTGCGCTTTCCTGTGATCCCACCTTGCTGATCGCCGACGAGCCGACCACGGCGCTTGATGTGACGACGGAGGCGCAGATCCTCGAGTTGCTGAAATCGCTTCAGGAGGATCTCGGCATGGCGATCGTCTTCATCACCCACAATTTTGGCGTGGTGGCCGATATCGCTGACCGTGTCGCCGTGATGTATCTCGGCCGTGTCGTGGAAACCGGGACGGTGGACGAGATCTTCTACGAGCCCAAGCACCCCTACACGCAAGCGCTTCTCCAATCGATCCCGCGTCTGGGGCGCAGCCATGGCAACCGGCTGCGTACCATCGCCGGTGTGGTGCCGGACCCCTACAATGTGCCCAAGGGCTGTTCCTTCCATCCGCGCTGTCTGCATGGCGTTGCCGGGGTCTGTGACGTGGCGGTTCCAGACGATGTTTCATTTGCCAGCGGCCAGAAGGCCCGCTGCCACTTTGCGGGCCAGATCGTCCCAGTGAAAGAGTTTGCCTGATGCAGATGCCTCACCAAGAGACCCTGGACAAGGACACGCTGATTTCGGTTCGCGGGGTCAAGAAGTACTTTCCGATCTACGAGGGTTGGCGCCGCCGCGAGGTCGCCACCGTCAAGGCTGTCGACGACATCACCTTCGACATTCGCAAGGGCGAGACCTTTGGCCTTGTCGGCGAAAGCGGCTCGGGAAAATCCTCGATCGCAAGGCTGATCCTCAGGGCTTATGACCTGACTGACGGCGAGATCCTGTTTCGGCGGGTGAGTGGCGAGGTGGTCGATCTCACCCGTCTCGGCGATCGCGAGATGCGGTCGATCCGGCGCGAGATGCAGATGATCTTCCAGGATCCCTATTCCTCGCTCAATCCCCGCATGCGCCTGCTTGACCTCGTGGGTGAGCCGCTTGTCATTCATGGCATGGGAACGCCCGCCGAGATCAAGGATCGGGTCGCCGAACTGCTCGGCCTCGTCGGGCTTCGGCCGGAATACATCATGCGCTATCCGCATGCGTTCTCTGGCGGCCAGCGCCAGCGCATCGGGATTGCACGTGCGCTGGCTCTCAATCCGAGCTTCATTGCCGCCGACGAGGCCGTGTCGGCCCTCGACGTGTCTGTCGCCGCGCAAAACATCAACCTGATGCAGGACCTTCAGGAAAAGCTGGGCCTGACCTACCTGTTCATCACGCACGACCTGGGTATGGTCGAGCATATCTCCGATCGGGTCGGCGTCATGTATCTCGGACGGTTGATGGAGGTCGGGCCGACGGACAAGATGTTCGAGAAGCCGTTGCATCCCTATACCGAGGCGCTTCTGGCGGCAGTGCCGCAGCCCGATCCGCGCGGCAATCGCGCCCGCAAGCGCGTGCCACTCAAGGGCGAGATCGCCGATGCTATGAACGTACCCACCGGCTGCCCTTTCCATCCGCGTTGCCCCTATGCCGACGAGGCGTGCCGCAAGGAGACGCCGGCACTGCGCATGCTCGCTGGTGGGCGGCAAGTGCGCTGCCATCATGCCGAAAGCCTCGATCTAACCGGGGTCGGCGCCTGATGAGTGATTGCTTTATCTCCCTGGCGACCCTGCCATCGGCCATGTCAGACGAACCTGATCATGCCATTGCACATCGGCACCGTCCGGCGCTTTTCCTCGATTGCAACGAGCCCTTTGCGCCTGTTGCGATCGGCTACGCGGTTTATCGTGAGCCGGCCAAATCCGTGTCTTCAAAATTCAGGATCAGACCTGGCAAGGGGAGCGTCATCGAGTACGCGATCTGGTACGACTGGGACATTCAGCACCTCTATGATCTGGAACATGTCTGGGTTCACCTTGATGCCGACGGGGCCGTCGTGAGGGTCGAAGCATCCAGGCACGGGGCGCGTCTGCCAATGCGGCGATCGGATGGGTCGCTGCCGGTGGAGGACGGGCGGCCTGTGCTTTTCGTCGAGCCAGGCAAGCATGCCCATTGGGCGGATGCCGACGCAATGAGGCGGCAGGCCGGGTTGCTGATCGATGCCATGTGCGGTGCCTTTGCCGGGGAGGAGGGTATCCATCTCTCCAATTTGTTTTCCGACAAGGGGCTGATCACGGCATCGCGCTACGAGATGAGGCTCGCGCGGCTTCATCTCAAACGCCGGGCGTTCGCTCCGGCGTGGACCTTCGCACCCTTGTTGGATCCCACACAGCCGGTCCTTCTTTCATGGGAGGTTCTCAGCAACTGGATCCCACGACGCTTTGCGTCGCTGACGAGGCGGCTTCCCGGCACCGTGCCGCATCTGGCCGCCGTCCTGCTCGACTGCGGTGACACGCTGGTTGACGAATCCACGGAGGTAAAATCGCCAGGTACCGATGTCGTGTTGTCCGGCAAGCTCATCCCCGGCGCCGATGCCATGCTGCAGGAACTGGCGACTGCGGGTCATCGATTGGCGCTTGTCGCCGATGGGCCGCGTGCCACCTTCGAAAATCTGCTGGGTCAGCACGGATTGTGGTCGAGCTTCGAGGCGCATGTGATCTCTGGCGATGTCGGTGAACTCAAGCCGTCCGCCCGCATGTTTGAGGCCGCGTTCGAAGCCCTTGGGCTTTCGACAGATGATCGCGCACGTACGGTGATGGTCGGCAACAATCTTGAGCGTGACATCCTGGGCGCCAATCGCTTCGGCCTGATCAGCGTCTTCCTGGCGTGGTCACTCCGGCGATCCCATCGTCCGAAAAACCGTCGTGAACGCCCGCGGCTGACCATCCGGCAGATCACGCAGTTGCCTGCACTCCTGGAGAAGGTGGAGCTCGCCCTGCCGGCAGCCGCTGTCGAAAGAGGAGGGGATGTCGAATGAAGCACGCTCTCGCTGCCGATGCCGACAAGGCATCCAAGGGCTTCCTCGTCGAGACGGGCGAAGCGATCACCGCCTGGGCCATGGGTGAGATCACCCAAACACTCTATCCCGGGGAGCCGGCACTGGCGGAAGACCGGGTCAATTACCGGTTCGTCAATGGCTTCGTCGATGTTGGCGACCTGCCATGTCGCTTGGCACTCTGGAAACATGTCGCGACGCGGACTGTGACGTTGACGGCAGACTTTCCGATTAGCGCACTTTACCTTCCCGGGTTCAACCGACGTGTCGAGTTTTCCGGCTTCTGGCACCGTCCGACCCTCTTGGCGCGCTGGCTGCGCACACGGCTTGTGCCGCCGGTATCCGGTCGTTATCGCCTTCGGCTCGCCACGTGTGGCGGCGTCCACCTTTGGGTGGACGGCGAGCTGGCCGCAAAGTTCGAGCCCTTTCGGCGCAACAAG
This sequence comes from Rhizobium sp. Q54, assembly GCA_943372805.1. Taxonomy (GTDB): domain Bacteria; phylum Pseudomonadota; class Alphaproteobacteria; order Rhizobiales; family Rhizobiaceae; genus Allorhizobium. The sequence continues at coordinate 7,708 of CALSAF010000088.1, read as the reverse complement.
GAAAGCGTGACGGAGATCGAGTTGTGGCTTGAGGCCGATGGCAGCGAGATCGTCATCCTCGCAGAGGAACTCGCCGAGCGCGATGCACTTTGGTATTTCGAGCTCACGGTTCTCGACACCTTGCCACTGCGCATCGAACTGCCGGTCGACGTTTCTGCCGAAACGATTGAGGTTTTGAAGGCATTGGCGAGGGATGTACGGCCAAGCCCGATGCATGTGCGCGACGGGGAACTTGTTCTCGAATTCGGAATTCCTGCTTCGGTCGACGTGGAGATCCGGGCACAGATCCTGCCCAGCGTCCACATGCGTGGCAAGCCTCCGCTTCTTGATGCGCGTGCGGTGTTGAGCGCTGGCGAACGGCGGGTCATCCTTGAGGGTGTGCGGAGCTTGCCGGATGCCTATCACGCTCTCGACCTGACGTTGTCGGTCGGGGAGACGCGGGTCGAACGGCATATCGCCTTTGCCAGGTTTCGAGATCCACCGCGCGACATGCGGCATCTGACCCTGGCGCAACGAAAAGCGATTGCGCTCGAATATATGGCCGAGCATGGCGAGCTGCGTGCGGGGCGCGCCGTTGCCGCCCTTGCCCATGGTTTGCCCGTCGATGCGACGTTCCGAGAGATTGTTGACAACACGCTTGCTGCGATCGACGAGCGGCGGGACTGCTCGGATTTCGTCATGGTGCCGCTCCTCTGGGCCGCCTCCTGCTATGCTGCTCAGATACCCGCAGACATCATGGCGAAGATCGAGCACAGCATTCTCGGCTATCGCTATTGGGTGGATGAACCCGGCAACGATGTCATGTGGTTCTGGAGCGAGAACCATGTCCTCTGCTTCCATGTTTCGCAGTATCTGGCCGGTCGTCTGTATCCGGAGCATCGCTTTGAATGCTCTGGTCGTCTCGGCGCGTCGCAGGCGGACCTAGCATACGATCGTCTGATGCACTGGTTCGATTCCGTCGAGGTTCACGGTCTGGCGGAGTGGAATTCTGCAGCCTACTACCCGATCGACTTTATCGGCCTGCTTGCGCTGGAACATCTTGGCCAGGGCGCTGTCCGCGATCGCGCGCGGACGCTGCTCGACCGCCTCTTTATCATGATCGGGCTGCATACGCTGGCGGGTGTCCCGGCCGGAACCATGGGGCGCGCCTATGACAAGGAATTGCGGGCAGGGCCACTAACAGAGCTTGCCCCCTTCTCCACCGTCGGCTTCGGTGAGGGATGGCTCAACGATGGTGTTGCTGCGTTACCGATGTTGGCGGCCGGCGACTACAGCCCGCCTGTTGCCGCAGCGGAAGTGGTCACGCCACCCGCAGGCGAGGCGATCACCGCCCATTATGTCCAGGGTCACGACGAGGCGGCAAGGCTCGTTCTCTACAAGACGGCGGCGGTACAGCTTTCGTCGACCATGGACGGGAAGCCCGGCGGTCGCGGGCATCAGCAGCACATTCTCGACATTCGGTTCGCAGCTCATCCGCTGGCCAGGGCCTGGGTCAATCATCCCGGCGAGGACGACCCCTGGGGACACCAACGCCCCTCCTACTGGGCAGGCAACGGCTCGATGCCGCGGGCGGCACAGTTCCAGAACTCGGCTTTGCTTCTCTACGATCTCGGGGCGGATGCGCGACTTCCCTTCACGCATGGCTATGTCGAGCGCCAGGCCTTCGACGAGGTTGTCCTGGAGAACAACTGGATCATGCTCAGGAGCGGGGCGGGGCTCGCTGCGCTTACGTCGACCCGCCCGATCGTGCCGGTCGAGACCGGGCCGTGCGCCGGGATCGAGTTCCGGGCAGAGGGGACGAACTCGGCCTGGTATGTGGTCGTCGCTGATGCAGCCGATGCCGGCAATCTGCAGAGCTTTCGAACTCTGCTCGCTCAAACCCGGGTGGAGCTGTCCGATGACGGGCGACGGGTGTCTGTCCGGCAACCCCAGACGCCTTCTCTTGTACTCGACTGGCTCGATGGTCTCTCTGTCGACGGCCAGCCTCACCTTTTCCCGAACCGAAGCATCGATCCGATGATCCAACGGATCAATGCGGCTTCCTTCTAGTTTCCCAAGTCAGGATTATCGCGCATGTTGTTTCCCGCTCCCGAAGTTCTTTCAGAAGCCCTTTCGCGTGTCGCCGTCGGCCTGGCCAGGCTGAAGGGGATCAACGAGACCGCCGACCTTTCGGACAGTGGTTATGACATCCAGTTCGATGAATGGGACTGGGAGGTTGGTGTCGGCATCTATGGTCTCCTGCGCCATGCCGAGGCAATCCAGGACCGCTCGCTGATCGATGCGATCGCGCGCTGGTACGACTGGCAGATCGGTCGCGGTCTGCCGCCGCGTCAGGTGAACTCCAGCTCGCCGATGCTGCCGCTCTGCGTGCTGATCGACCATGTTGACCGTCCAGACTGGGAAGAGCTGGTTCGAGACTGGGCGGACTGGCTTGTCACTTCGCTGGCGAAAACCGAGGACGGTGGTTTCCAGCATGTCGTCAAGGAGCGCATGAACGACGGCGAATTGTGGGACGACACGCTGTTCATGACCTGCCTTTTCCTGGCTCGGGCGGGGCAGCGTTTCGGCCGGCAGGACTGGATCGAAGAGGCTTTCTACCAGTTCATGGTGCATGAGCGCTTTCTCGCCGATCCGGTCACCGGCTTGTGGTATCACGGATGGACCTTCCACGGGCGACACAACTTCGCCAAGGCCTTCTGGGCGCGGGGCAATTCCTGGATCACGGTCGCAATCCCGGAACTCTTCGGTCTCGTCGAGCATGTGCCGGCACATCTCAAGCGGCACCTCGTGCATATCCTCGGAGGGCAATTGCGGACCCTGGCAGCCCATCAGCGTGACAACGGCATGTTCAACACGCTGGTCTGCGATCCCACCTCGCCCGAGGAGACCTCAGCGACGGCAGCCATCGCCTATGGCATCCTGCGCGGCATGGATCTTGGGATTGTCGACGAGAGCTACCGCCCGGTTGCCGAGCGTGCGCTGGCTGCCGTTCTCTCGAGAATCGACGCAAGCGGCATCGTGCTGCAGGTTTCAGACGGTACGCCGATGGGCCACACCCTCGAATTCTATCGCCAAATACCGAACGTTCCGGCGCCTTACGGACAGGCCCTGGTCATGCTGCTTCTTGTGCGCGCGATGAGCGAGGCGGCGCAGGCTGGCGGGCGTGGGAGCGGGCGCGACAACTGAGTTCCCTGCCGTCTGGCGCGGGGCCTGAAGCACCTTGAAACGTGCATGGAAGATCATAAAGTCGGTCGAGCGGTGGTCGTCATGTGATGGCTGACAGCAGATGGCCGGAGGTCTGATCCTGAACGCGATTTGGAATGTTGGCCGCCTTCGTTGTGGGACAAGAATAACGCTCTGGGCTTCGGAGCGGTCAGGTGCTGGCATATGTGGCAGCTGCGCCGGTCCCCGCCTTATGCCATTGCGCCGAGCGGTCGGCGCATGACCTCTGCCGGTCATTCAGCAGTCGACATCTGGACCTGGTCGCTCGATGACTGGGGGGGCAACGAGATGAGCGGCCTTTCGATCCTGTCGGACGATGAGAAAGAGCGGGCTTCCCGCTTCGTGAAACCGCAGGACGCCCGGCGATACGTTGTCGGTCGGGCCGCGATGCGCGGTATCCTCGGCCAATATGTCGGTTCGGCTCCGGCAGCGCTTTCCTTCTCCTACAATGCTCAGGGAAAACCTGAGCTTGCCGCGCCGGGTAGGAGGGACCCGGTTCGGTTCAATCTGAGCCACAGTGCCGGTCAGGCTGTTCTGGCCGTGTCGCGTGGCTTTGAACTCGGTGTCGATATCGAAGAAGTCCGGACGTTCGAGGAGGATGTTGCAGGGCATTTCTTTTCGAAAGCGGAGTGTGCCCAACTTCAGAGCTTGCCGCCGGGCGACCGAACTCTGGCCTTTTTTCGCGGCTGGACGCGCAAGGAGGCCTTCGTCAAGGCGACCGGCCTCGGACTTTCGCTGGCGCTCGACAGTTTTGATGTCTCGCTCATTGATGACCAGCAGCCCATGCTGCGGCGAATGGATCCATCCATCGGAAGCATTGAGGACTGGGTTCTGCTCGGCCTTGATGTGCCCAGCGGCTTTTGTGGCGCTGTTGCCGTCCTGTCACGCGGCGCAAGGGTGGAAATCTGCTACCGCGGTGACCCCGGCAATCGGCCGGGCAACACGTCGATGACATAGCGTCCCGCTGCCGCGTCCAGATGATGGCAGGCCATGAGACCGGGCGCAAAATCCGGCTCGATGGTGCGCAGGCATCGCTCGCGATAGGTCTCCAGATCGAGTTGCTCGATCTCCATTATGTTCAGGCCATAGCCATAGATGCCATGTTCGTTGCGCTGGGATGGGCGGAACAGCTTTCCGGCATGTTCGAATGGCCGACCGCCATTGCGAGCGACCGAACTGCCGATGACGACGGGATTGTGCCGATGCGGAACGACGCGCTTCAGATCCGGGCCATCCACCTCGAAGAGATGCAATTCGCTGCAATGGTCCTCATAGGCGTGAAAATCCGAGATGTTGGTGAGCAGCCACCACCGGCCGCGGAAAAGCGTCAGGGTGCTATCGGCTGACGAGAGACCTTCGAGCGCACTTGAATGCAACTCCCAGCGCAGGGGAAACTCGGTACAGCGCCAGATTTCCAGACGTCGTGCCTGATTGGTTTCCGGCATCATGAACAGTTGCCCGTCATGGCGGAAGACGAACGGGAAAGAGAGGTGATGGTGGCACTTCAAGGCAACCCCCAGCCTTTCCAGCGTGTTGCCGATTAGGCGTCCGACAGCGATATGCGCCTTGGTTTGGCCAGGCTCCAGGGCCTCGTAGAACACGTAGGTCTGCCCTTCATGCTCGATAAGGAACGGATCTGCCCGGATCTCGTCGCCGAGCGAGGTAACCGGCAGGGCGGTCCGTGGGTCGAAATCCTGCGAGTTCCCATCTCCGACATAGAGAGCCCAGGCAGCCGCATCTTTGCCCAGCTTCGCCTGCACGGCCTCCACCGCGCGGGCGAGCAGGTTCCTTGAGAGGGTTGCGGCATAGCGTGCCAGTTGCCGACCGGTTGGTGGCCTGGGTGCTTCTTTCGTTTCCGGGCGAGGGCGAACCAGTTCCATCCTGCCGGTATCGGCAAGGCGGCGCAGTTCCCGCATCAGGAGGGTCACAGCGCGCTCCTTGATGAAGTCGCCGTTGCGGACCGCGCTGAACTTCGTGTTGAAGGCTGCCGTGGCCAGAATGCTGCCCGTTGCCGCCCCATCTCGTCGGACCTCGATATGCATCTCCGTCACAGGGCTTCGTTCTATAACTCCGGCATAGCCGAACCAGTCTGCGCCAGCAGAAGCATGCGGTGAGAAGGAGAAATGCCATTCCCCGAAACGCAGGTCGGCGAGTGCCGGTTCATTTGATCCCCCGTCCGACAGGCAGAGGACAAGATCGAGCTTCTGTCCGCTGCCATCGCAGACGCGCGAGTGGACCGGCTCGAATGGGAGGTCGGCGAGAGAGAAGTGCTTTGGGTGATATCTGGGCTGGCGGCCAAGGGTCGACCGTTCCAGCCGAAAGGCCAGCTGGAGGAGCTTGGACGCCTTGCCACGATCGGCGGGCGCCGGGCTCACCAGGATGGACGCAAGGCAGAACCGGTTGTCTTCCAGGATCCGATCTATAATCCTGAGCTGCCAATTCTCCAGATGATCCGGCCGGTCGACAAGCACGCCGATCCGCAAAACGGTTGCGGATGGCGACCGTGTACCCGTCGTGCCAGCCGGCGTGACCAAGCTGTCCATGTCAGCGACGCTCGCCAAAGAGGCCGTTTTCGATGGACGCGGCCAGAGTCCGAACTCCGCTGGAGCCAAGCGCTTCCTCGTGCCAGCCTGCCAGATCAACAACCGTGGCAATCGCTATCTCTGCTGGCTGCCACCCAAACGAAATTCCCTTCGCCCACAGAGAATTTGCCTCGCTCCTGAACAGCATCAATGAACTGCTCGGCTGAGGGTTATAAGATTGCGTAGCTCTAAGGAGAAAATCGATGACGCGTGTGGTCGTCGTTTCATCGGCGGTTGGGGCGGCCGCGCGGATGCCGAGCCTTTTCAACATCCAGCGTGTTGCCTTGAATTCCTTCAAGAATGCCAGGGGCTTGATCCGGCCGCTGAGCAGTTTGCGCACCAGATAGCGTGCACGATCGAGTCTTCGTCCGAACTTCCAGAGACGTCGGCGGAACTGCGTGACCGGCAGGGAATAACCAGGCGCCCAGGAATCGATCATCGCCGTGAAGACCACGTCGACGCCGGCTGCCTGCAACTGTGCGGCAACTTCCAGAGCCAGGACGCCGTTCACACACAATCCGACCAGCGCCACGCCTCCCTTCCGGACGTCGACCTGCATGGCCTCGACGACCTGAGCCGCGATTTGTTCGAGAGGCATGTTTGCCGACGTTTCCTCGACCGTCGCTCCGAACATGTTGACATTATAGACGGAGATCCGATCATCCAGGGTATTGGCGAGCCGGTGGTAGTGAAACGGATGGTTTAGAGTGTAGACGGAATAGGGCCCGGTTCCGGTCTTGTACCGTGTGATTTTCCAGGGATTCGTGACCTGCACCGGAGCGTTCGCTGCGGTGGCCATCAGGTTGCGGAAAACGAACTCGCTGAAGCCTTCCAGCGTCGGGTCCTTGAAAAGCTGAGCGAGATCCGGTTTGACGCCGAAACTGTCCCGCACTCGCGATAGCATCCGGATCGCCGCCAGCGAATGGCCGCCCAAAGCGAAGAAGTTGTCTTTTGGCGCAACCTGGGTCAGTTCGAGCACATCGGTCCAGATCTCTCCCATTCGCTGTGCGATCTCGGCAGCGCTGGCGATGGCGGTTGCTGCCGGCAAACCCGTTCTCAGGTCGCGAGCCGTCGGCGAGGGGCCGTTTTCGTCAGTGTTCAGGGAGGATTGATTGGCCGCGGCCGCCGGTTCCGCCAAGGCGATCGGAGAGGTTAGCGGAACGAGCGGCGCTGTCGGATCGTTGAGCGCCTGGTCATAGACATCCTGCCAGAGCTGCAGCAACCGCTCCATCGTGCTCTTCTCGAACAGGTCGGTATTGTACTCGATCGACATGCGCCAGCCAGATGGCCTCCCAACCAGGCTGAAACTGATGTCGTAAATCGCGCCGGGCGATTGCGAAGGCGCACTGATCAGTTCGAAGTCGCCATAGCGACGATCTTCCAGAAAGGCCTTTGACTGGTTGAAGTTTACCGACACCAACGGGTTTCGCGAGGGGTCGCGGACCGGGTTGATCAACTCCACCAGTTTGTTGAAGGGCATATGCTGGTGATTGACCGCTGACAGCACGGAGTCGGCAGACTGGCGAAGATGCTCTTCGAACGAGGCCTGCGGTTGTACGGGCAGACGCATCACGAGATTGTTGATGAAGACGCCAATCATCGGCTCTAGATCCGATTGCTCCCGTCCCGCGATCTGGGTGTCAAACAGAATGTCCGTGGCACCGGTAAAGCGATGCAGGACGGCGCTGATTACCGACGCGCCATAGGCATAGAGGGAAACGCGGTGGTCGCGTGCGGCTTGTTCGATACGACTGCCGAAATCCTGTGGCTTCAACACAGCGATGATATTGCTGCTGGTTGTCCTGAACGTTGGACGGGGGTGATCGGTCTGCACCTCGAAATAGGGTGCGTCCTTCAGCCTGTTCCTCCAGAAATCGGCTTCGGACCCGAAGCCGTAACCCGCC
>CALSAF010000087.1:0-19899 GCA_943372805.1 Rhizobium sp. Q54 | reverse complement strand
CTGTTTGATCCGATAAATCCCTCAACCGAAACAAATACGTCACCTGCCGCAGCCCCACCCTGCACTCCTATCTTGAGATTGATCGTGACGCCGCCGGTGGCATTCCAATAGGACGCATAGTCTCTCCCATCCCCGCCGTCCAAAACATCAGCACCACTGCCGCCGTTCAGTACATCGTCACCACCACCACCTAGCAGGGTGTCATTCCCCCCATTGCCATTGAGTTCATCCTTGCCGATATTCCCAGCTATGATGTTATCCTGGTCATTTCCAAAAAGACGGCTGTTTTTGTCGCCGACATAGGAGAGCTTTTCTATATTGAGGTACAGCTCCATAGAATAGCTGCTGTTTGAGGTTCGAATTTCATCGAATCCTCCATATATGTTTTCAATTATCTGTATTTCATCTCGAGACACAATGTATATATCGTTCCCAAGTCCACCTTCCAGTGCGTGACTAGTGCTCCAACCTACAAAAACATCATCAAACTGAGTGCCAACTATATGCTCGACACCGATCAGACTATCCCCCTCGGCATCCCCGCCACTGCCCGTGCCTGCATCGAGATTGATCGACACAGCAGATGATGACGACGCATAGCTCGCCGTATCAATCCCACCGCCCCCCGTCAGGATGTCGGCCCCGGCACCTCCGACCATGTAATCGTCCCCGTTGCCCCCGTTGAGCGTATCATTCCCCGCAAGACCATAGAGCTCGTCTGGGTCGCCGGTCCCCGTGAGAACGTCGTTGTTCGAGGTTCCTGTGACGATGGCCATGAATGCAATCTCCTATTGAAAACGGTCTGGTGAATAAAAAAACGAGACACCGCCGATCCCGCAGGGCGAGTTCGGACGGCCACTGTATTCCTCGATTGATGCCATGAATGGTTGCGCAACCACGAATGACGGTGAAGAGAAGCCATTGGCAGAGCGATGCGAGGCAACCAGTGGATTCGATTGTGCCTTGAGTTTGCCTTCAAGGTCCCGACGCCGCAATCCAAGAAGTGAGGTGTGAAATGCTGGCAACTTCAAATTGTACTAATATTGCGAGCAAGGCTTGTCGCGTCGACCACATCCGACATCACCAATCAGCGAAACTGGTTTGGGCGCAAACTCTCGCTTGCGAGTCGTGCTGCCACATCGATCTGCTTCTGTCGTGCCTCCGGTCCTTTCGCATACTTGATCCACCCGAGACGGCGATCGTGTCCCCTTCCTTGACCGGAATACCTGCCCCCTCTGCGGCCCAAGAAACTCACGACACGATTCCATCCGGCAGCCTTTTCTTTAGACCAGACAGAATTTCCGCACGATCGCTCGGATTCTATCGATCGGTTTAGCCGATCTCCAACGACCCTCGTCCTATTCTGAACCAGGCTCGTGGCAGGGGGTAAATCCATGCGCGTCATGGTGGCAGTGATGATTGCGGCATTGTTCAGCATTCTGGCGATCAAGTATTCGGAGAATTCGCTCGGCACCGGGCGGCTGACGGCGTCGCCGTCGGAAATCGCGACCGGTTAAGCTCCATCGCCAACGGGTTGTGGCCCGTTGGCAACATAGCGGGGTCTTCCATCAAGACTGCCTTGGAAAAGCGCGAGGTTGGAGCCGCTTTTGCCGCAATCTCGTTGCCGGTGGTCCGGCAGGAGCAAACGCAATGCGATACATATTCATCCTACTGATCGCCTCGGTGCTCAGCATTCTGGCCTTCAAACATCAGAACAACTCGCTTGGCGGCGGCGCCCTCATGGCGTCTCCCATGGATGTCACAGAGGCCCGCTAAACGCTGAGCCACAACGATGGCGCCGCGGATTTCCCATGGGAATGTCGGCCTCCTGTCGAAATCTCCGGTTCTCGCCCGTCAATGGCATGGGAAGGCGCATTGGAGCGCCCCTCCAGCCACGAAGGAAGAGCACCATGATGAAATCCCTGTTCACCTGCGCCCTGTCTGCGACCTGCCTTTTGGCCGGCGCACACGGTGCCATGGCCCTGAAGCCGAATGCAGGACGGGCCGAACTCGAGTCCCTCAACGGAGCCTATGAAAGCCCGGCACCCGAAGCCTGGTATGGCGGCTACGGGACACGCAGCTTCCATTTCCATGGCGGGGCCTGGGGCCTCGTCTTCACCCACGCACTCGATCCCGAGATGAAGATACAGACCTTCCGGTTCCGAACGGAAGGGCCCTATAGGATCGGAGAGGCCTCCACCACGGTGCCCGGTGCTTTCGAAGCCGTGTTCTTCGAGGACGCCAAGTATGTTACGCTGCTCACTGCGGATCCGGCTCTTGTCGAGGCCTTCGGGATGGCGGGTTGCGGCCTGAAGACCGGGGTCGAGGTCGACATTTCCGCGACGGGATGCGCCGCATGGAAGCCTGTTTCCGTCTGCCGCGAGGATCACGACCTGCTCGCGCTGTCCACGGACGGCTTGCACTTCGGCGTCCGGCCAGAGGACAACGACATGTGCACAGCTGAGCGCCGGCCAACAGCGCTGCTGCCGGCCGTGGTCAAGCAGTGACGGGAGGCAAACATGCGCTACGCAATCCTGAACTATGTGCCAACGGCCAATCATGCCGATCGAAAACCGGAAAACGATCCGGACGGCCCGGCCTGGGGGGCTTATACCCGATCCCTCATGGAGGCCGGAATCATGGTGGGGGGCGGGGCATTGCTACCATCCCACACTGCGACGACGGTGCGCCTGCGCGACGGAACCCGGGACCTGCATGATGGCCCCTATGCCGAGACAAAGGAGCAGCTGGGCGGCTTCTACATCATCGAAGTGCCGGATCTCGACACCGCACTTGAGTGGGCGGCCCGCAATCCGGCGGCCTCGACCGGCGCGGTCGAGGTGCGTCCCCTCTTCGGAGGCTGATGCGTGAGCGTCGACACGGCCAGCAGGGCAGCCGAGGGCGTGGCCCGCCGAAGCTACGGCAAGCTCGTCGCCTCGCTGGCCGTGCGCTCGCGCGACATTGCTGGAGCGGAAGACGCGTTGGGCGAGGCCCTTCTGCGGGCGATCATCGACTGGCCCAGAAACGGTGTGCCGGCCAATCCGGAAGGCTGGCTCATCACCACCGCGCGTCGGATCGATGCCGACCGCTGGCGCCGGGCGGTGACGGCAGCCAAGGGTGCGGAGCGATGGCTGCTTCTGGAAGACGAGCGCCTCGCGGGGGGCGACTTCGAGATACCCGACGACCGGTTGCGACTGCTGTTCGTCTGCGCCCACCCAGCCATCGATCCGTCCATGCATACTCCGCTCATGTTGCAGGTGGTCCTCGGCATCGATGCGCGCCGCATCGCCTCTGCCTTCCTTGTATCCCCATCAGCGATGGGGCAACGTCTGTCTCGCGCCAAGGCCCGCATCGCCGAAAGCGGATTGCGGTTCGAACTGCCCGAACGGGACCACATCGAACCGCGCATCGGCGCAGTGCTCACCGCCGTCTACGGCGCCTATAGCCTGGGTTGGGACCTGACCTTCTCGGCGACCGACCACGGCCGCAACCTTGTCGATGAAGCTCTTTGGCTGATGCGGCTGCTTGCGGAAATCGCCCCCGACAATGGCGAGGCGCTCGCCCTATTGGCGCTCGGACTGTTCACCGAAGCCCGTCGGCCCGCCCGCCGGGACTTGAGGACCCTTGGCTATGTGCCGCTGCGCGATCAGGATACGGCACTCTGGGATGAACGCCTGCTTGCCGAGGCCGAAGAAAGCCTGCGCCGGGCCGGCGCTTGTGGTGCGCCCGGCCGTTTCGGTTATGAGGCAGCCATCCAGGCGGTGCATGTCGCACGCCGCCATACGGGTCAGACAGATTGGCAGGCGATCGAGCATCTATATCGGGGATTGCTCGTCCATTCCCCTACCCTCGGAGCCCTGATCGGCCATGCGATCGCGGTCGCGGAGATCGAGAGTGCCGAGGCGGGGATCGACTTGCTTGACCAGGCCCCTCAGGATCGCTGCCGTTTTCACCAGCCCTATTGGGCCGCCCGCGCCCATCTGCTCGGGCAGACAGGCCGCGCGGTCCAAGCGGCACTCGCCTATGACAAGGCGATTGCCCTCACCGAAGACGCCGCAACCCGGCGCCATCTGATCGATCGCCGTTCGGCGTTAATCGCATAGGCCCGTGTCAGCCCAGCAGCTGTTCAAGCCAATCACGCGACAGGCGCGTTTCGAGTTCGGCTGCCAGTTCGTCCAAAGCCTCGTCCACCATGCTGTGGTAGTTCATCCCGCCACCGTCGATGCCGAAGCTTGCCAGAAGACCGCGGCGATAGGCGTCGCCGGTGAAGAGACCATGCAGATAGGTCCCGATCACCCGGCCGTCCGCCGACCCGGCCCCATCGGCGCGTCCGTCGATCGCAATCGGAGCCCGCACTGTATCGGGTCCTTGCGTGATCCCGAGATGAATCTCGTAACCCGTCAGTGGCACATCATGCTCGAGTGAGTGCGCCTTGCTGTTGCGGACGGTCTTCTCCGCCGCCATGACTGTTTCGACGTCGAGCAGGCCGAGACCTTCGACCGCCCGCGGAAAACCTTCAAGCCCCAGGGGATCGGCAACGCTGCGGCCAAGCATCTGGTAACCACCACAGATACCGATCACACGCCCGCCGCGCCGGACATGGGTCTGCAGGTCGCGGTCCCAACCCTGAGCGCGAAACTCCTCAAGGTCTGCGATCGTCGACTTCGATCCAGGCAGGATGACCAGGCCGGCGTCGGTGGGCAGGCGATCACCCGACCGGACGAAGACCAGGTCAATCTCTGGTTCGGCGGATAGCGGATCGAGATCGTCAAAATTGGCGATCCGGGACAGAACCGGGACTGCAACCTTCAATGCGCCGCCACTTCCCTTCACCAGGCGTTCCAGAACCACCGAATCTTCTGCCGGAAGTCGACCGGCCGCCTTCAACCACGGCACGACGCCGAAACAGGGCCATCCTGTAAACTGGTTGACCGCCCTGATCCCGTCATCGAAGAGCGTCACGTCGCCGCGGAACTTGTTGATGATGTAGCCGACGATCTGGTTGCGATCCTCTTCGCCCAGGATTGTATGCGTCCCGACGAGCGAGGCAATCACCCCTCCCCGGTCGATATCGCCCACGAGTACGACCGGAACGCCGGCGCGCGTTGCAAAGCCCATATTGGCAATGTCGCCGGCACGCAGGTTGATCTCCGCAGGCGATCCTGCGCCTTCGACGACCACAAGGTCGCGCCCGTCTGCGACTGTCGCGAAGCTCTCCATGACCGCGCCCAGGAGTTGCGGTTTCAGTCGCTGATAGTCCCGCCCCCTGGCCTGACCGTAGACCTTGCCCTGCACGATGATCTGGCTGCCCGTCTCACTCTGAGGCTTGAGCAGGACCGGGTTCATGTGAACGGACGACGGCGTTCGCGCCGCGAGTGCCTGAAGCCATTGGGCCCGGCCGATCTCACCGCCGTCATCGGACACTGCGGCATTGTTCGACATGTTTTGCGGCTTGAAGGGGCTCACCGTCAGGCCGCGGTTCGATGCCAGCCGGCAGAGGCCCGCAACCAATATCGTCTTTCCGACATCCGACCCTGTCCCCTGCAACATGATCGTTCGTGCCATCGTATCCTGTCCTGTTTCCGCCACGGCAAAGTTCGCCGGATTTCCATGGTCTTGCCGCATTTCGACCGCCGAAGTATCCGCAAAAGCGACACTGCGGCAGCCTGTCGCGGCCATACGGCCTGCAATAGCGCTTTTGCGACACGTGATGACGGTTTGCGCTCTGGCGTCGGCTCGCCCGCATGATTATTTGCAGGCCGAAACCAGCGCCCCGAAGAGGCGCGGCCAATTTCAGGAAACACCCATGCTCTACATCTTGGAGAACCGCAATAGTCTCGCCATCGCCTGGAACGGACGCGCGCCGAACATTCAGGCTATTGCACGCTGGGAAGTCCGCGAGCCGCGCAATCCTGTAACGGCGAAGCAGGGCTGACGCCGCGACGGCTGCTCGCGCATCGGACCAAAGCTTCGGTGCGCTTGTGTTCGGCCTGTCGACGAGCGAGACGTTCGGCGCCCCAAAAACAAAACGCCCCGGGACGCAATACTCGATCCGGGGCGCAACCGACATGAATGCGCCGGTCCCCTCATCTATCGTTACAGATGTTACCGGATCGTTAGCACAGTTTCATCGCACGCATTTTTTCATTTTTTTTTGCAGGCTCGCGAATTGCCGCGCGGGCCCGACACATTGCCGCAGTTGGGACAGTTGAGGTCTCTTCTGGGACGGCGACCTCCTCGTCATTGCGTTCCGCGAAATGCTGGTGCCCGTCCATTGAGCGGTTCGCGGTCTTGCGACCGCCAAATTGCGGCAAAATCAGTCGCACCAAGGGTTTGCGTTCGACATCGCACGGAAGGGTGCTGGCGGGCGGAGGTTGATTTTCAGAACCAAAGACGTAGGCTGTTCGTCGTGACACGCGGTCGACAGGGTACCAAGCCCCTCATGACAAGGCCCGGCCACATGGATGCCGAACCGGCGTGACGCGCCCCGGTCGATATCCGCAATGAAGAGCAAATTGGCAGAGCGGTCCGCAGTAACCGTCCCTGCCCTTCCCGATGAACGCTGCAAGATAAGACTGGGAGGTCTTAACTCCATGAAGAAGCTGATCGCTTCCACCATTCTCGCCGCGGGTCTCTACGCAGTTGCGGGCTCTGCCCAGGCTGCCGAATGCGGCGATGTCTCCATCGCAGAAATGAACTGGGCCTCGGCCGGCGTTGCCGCCTATGTCGACAAGATCATCCTGGAAAGCGGCTATGGCTGCACGGTGACCGTCGTCACCGGCGACACCATGCCGACCTTCGCCTCGATGAACGAAAAGGGCCAGCCGGACATGGCGCCGGAATTCTGGGTCAACGCCGTGCGCACCGCACTCGACCAGGCAATTGCCGAAGGTCGCCTGATCCAGGCCGCTCCGCTGCTCTCCGACGGCGGCGTAGAAGGCTGGTGGATTCCGAAGTTCATCGCCGATGCCAATCCCGATATCAAGACGGTGCAGGATGCACTGGCCCGTCCGGAACTCTTCCCCGCTCCGGAAGATGCCACGAAGGCTGCCGTGACCAACTGCCCGTCGGGCTGGAACTGCCAGGTTTCGACCGCCAACCTCTACCGCGCCCTCGGCGCGAAGGAGAAGGGCTTCGAACTCGTCGACACCGGTTCGGCTGCCGGCCTTGACGGCTCGATCGCCAATGCCTTCGAAAACAAGAAGGGCTGGCTTGGCTACTACTGGGCTCCGACCGCCATCCTCGGCAAATACGAGATGGTCAAGCTCTCCTTCGGCGTCGAGCATGACAAGGCGTCCTGGGATGCGTGCACTGCCGTTCCGGATTGCGCCGATCCGAAGGTCAACGCCTACCCGGTTTCCGACGTCTACACCGTCGTGACCAAGGGCTTTGCTGAAAAGGCCGGCGTCGCCATGGACTACGTGAAGACCCGCAAGTGGGACAACGCGACAGTCGGCAAGGTTCTCGCCTGGATGGAAGACAACCAGGGCACCAACGAGGACGGCGCCAAGCACTTCCTCGAAACCTACCCGGACATGTGGACCACCTGGGTCGCTCCGGAAGTCGCCGAGAAGGTCAAGGCCGCTCTCTGAGCCTGACTTTTGCCAACTGGTGGCGGGCCATGGGCCCGCCCCGCTTTCTGCGAAGCGGCATGCCGCATCACGCCATTCAACGACTCCCGACGTCGCAGACGGCATGAATTCCCTTCCGGAACTCGACTAGCCTCTCGCCTCGGGAACATGGCATCGCCGTCAAGGCCCATCGCAGCGTTGCAGACGCCACAAAGAGCGAGGGTCGACAAGGGGAACGAGATGGCTTCGACATTATGCAACTACCTGCCGGAACTGCTGTGCAGATTTCCGGAGATCGACGACACGGTTATGCGCGGTGTGCGCAAGAGCGTGGATGACAGCTTCAAGGGCTTCGTACGTGCCTATGGCAACGTGATTGATGCCGTGATGCATCCGCTGCAACTCTTTCTGAACTGGCTCGAGGCGCTCTTCGTCAACACGCCCTGGTTCATCATTCTCGCCGTCATGGTGCTGATCGTCTATTTCGCCAGCCGCAACCTTCGTATCGTGACGCTGACCATCATCGGCATGTTGTTCATCGGTTTTGTCGGCCTCTGGGAAGACACCATGGTCACGCTGGCGATTGTCACCGTATCCACCCTGCTCGCGATCGTCATCGGCATCCCGATCGGCATCATGATGGCGCGCTCGGATCGCGCCCAGTCGGTGGTCAATCCCATCCTCGACGTCATGCAGACGATGCCGAGCTTCGTGTATCTCATTCCGGTCGTCATGGTGTTCGGGATCGGCAAAGTGCCGGGTGTGATCGCGGTCGTCATCTATGCCGTTCCGCCGATGATCCGCCTGACCAATCTCGGTATCCGCCTTGTTGACCGCGAAGTACTCGAAGCGGCCGATGCTTTCGGGTCCTCTCCCGGCCAGAAGCTGATGAACGTCCAGATCCCGCTGGCGCTGCCGACCGTCATGGCCGGTATCAACCAGACCATCATGATGTCGCTCGCCATGGTCGTCGTTGCCTCGATGATCGGTGTCGGCGGCCTCGGCAAGAACGTGTTGCAGGCGATCTCCAACCAGTTCCTGACAATCGGCTTCCTCAACGGATTCGCGCTTGTTGCCATCGCCATCATCTTCGACCGCGCCAGCCAGGCCTATGGCAAGCGCCTTCAGCGCCACACGGAGGTCGTCCATGGCTAGTCACGACATCGAGATCCGCAATCTCTACAAGATCTTCGGCCCGAACGGAGGCGCCTTCATCGACCAGGTCAAGGCCGGCATGTCGAAGGCGGATCTGAACGAAAAGCATGGTCATGTGCTGGGGCTGAAGGACATCAACATCCAAATGCCGGGGGGCGGCATCACCGTCGTCATGGGCTTGTCCGGCTCGGGCAAGTCAACGCTCATCCGCCACATCAATCGGCTGATCGAGCCGACATCGGGCGAAGTGCTCTATGACGGCGTTGATGTCTGTCGGATGAACCCGCTGGAACTGCGGGAATTCCGCCGCCACAAGACGGCTATGGTGTTCCAGAAGTTCGCGCTGCTGCCGCATCGGACGGTGTTGGAAAACACCGTCTACGGCCTTGATATCCAGGGTATGCCACGCTCGAAGAGCGAGGAGATCGGCCGCCGCTGGATCGACCGCGTGGGGCTCTCTGGCTTCGAGGGTCATTATCCGAACCAGCTTTCGGGCGGTATGCAGCAACGTGTCGGCCTCGCCCGGGCGCTATCCAACGACGCCGACATCCTGCTGATGGACGAAGCCTATTCGGCGCTCGACCCGCTGATCCGCGTCGACATGCAAACCGTGCTGCTCGACCTGCAGCAGGAATTGAAGAAGACCGTGGTATTCATCACCCACGATCTCGACGAGGCGCTGCGTCTGGGTGATCAGATCGCGATCCTGAGGGACGGCGAGGTCATCCAGCAGGGCTCCGGCCAGGACATCGTGCTGCAGCCTGCCGATGACTACATCTCTGCCTTCGTCAAGGAAGTGAACCGCGGTCGCGTCATTCGCTTGGATACCATCATGGGTCCGGTGTCCGGCCCGGGCGAAGGTCTCGCGTTGCCTGGCGGTACCGTTCTCGAGGCGGCAGCGCGGATCATGACGGATGCGCACCTTTCGAGCACGATCGTGACCGATGATGCAGGCAAGCCGATCGGCAGGGCGGACCTGCAGCAGATCATCTCTGCCATGGTGACGCCGAAGAGCCACGAGGACAACCAGTTGGCGGCGGAGTAAATCCGCTCCCTTGCAAATCGGGAGATCCGGCTCGACGGCCCCGTCTTGCGGGGCCGTTGTCGTTTTGGCGATTGAAACGACATAAAGACTTCTTTATATGATCGATACGACAATCAGAGGATCCGCCATGGCAACCCCGTCCAATCCGCTTTCTGAACTGCTGGCCGAAAAGGGCGTGCTGCTCGCCGATGGCGCAACCGGCACCAATCTCTTCGCGCAGGGTCTCGAGGCCGGCGAAGCGCCGGAACTGTGGAACGAGGCGCAGCCGGAAAAGATCGTCAAGCTGCATCAGGATTTCGTCGATGCGGGTGCCGACATCATCCTCACCAATTCGTTTGGCGGTACGCGCCATCGCCTGAAACTGCACCATGCTCAGGACCGCGTCCATGAGCTAAACAAGAAGGCCGCTGAAATCGCACGCTCGGTTGCCGACAAGGCGCCGCGCAAGGTGATCGTGGCGGGTTCCGTCGGCCCGACCGGCGAGTTGCTGATCCCCCTCGGTGCGATGTCCTACGAGGATGCGGTCGCGGCCTTCGTCGAGCAGATGGAGGGTCTCAAGGCAGGCGGCGCCGATGTTGCCTGGATTGAGACCATGTCGTCGCCGGATGAAATCCGAGCCGCTGCCGAAGCTGCCGTCAAGGTCGGCATGCCCTATACGTTTACCGGCTCGTTCGACACGGCTGGCAAGACGATGATGGGCCTGCACCCGAAGGACATCCATGGTGTTGCACCGGACATCGGGGCCGGTCCGCTGGCCGTGGGCGCCAATTGCGGCGTGGGTGCATCCGACATCCTGCAGAGCCTGCTCGACATGACCGGTGCGAACCCGGAAGCAACTGTCATCGTGAAGGGCAATTGCGGCATTCCGGAATTCCGGGGCGCGGAGATCTTCTATTCGGGTACGCCGCCGCTGATGGCGGATTATGCCCGTCTCGCCCGCGATGCCGGCGCCAAGATCATCGGCGGCTGCTGCGGGACGTCCTGCGATCACCTGGCCGCTATGCGCAAGGCGCTTGATGACTATACGCCCGGCCCGCGCCCGACGCTGGAGGTGATCGTCGATCGCATCGGGCCGCTGCGCAACAAGACTGCGGACGAAAGCGGCGCGCAGGAAAGCAGCCGTCGTCCCCGACGCCGCAGCAACTGATCTCCACCAGAGAGCAAAATGACAAAGGGCGCCTGTGGGCGCTCTTTCTGATTCCGGAATGCGATCCGCGATCTGCCAAGGAAGCCGCGTTCGATGAATAATTCGGCCCGCTTGCTCTCACTGAAACGTGAGATGTAACCTTAGACGCTCTCCGACACAGTGACGCTATTCGACGCTCTCGTCGTCTAGCGCCCATGCATCAAGGAGATACCACCGTGTGGAAAACAGGCCTTCTGATTTCCCTCGCACTCACAGCGATTGCCAACGCCGCGTCCGCCCAAGACATGAGCAAGTTGCCCGATGGCGAGATCACGCGCTCTGGACGCTATTCGGCATGGCTTGTTGGCCCGACCAACATTTATGCGCATGGAGCACTTGGCGATGCGATCGAGGCGGGCGGATTTGTCATTGAGCGGAACGGTTCAAGGCTCTTCTTCGGCCTGCCGGCGGATCAGGTCTTTGAGGACCGGCGGGTTCGGCTGAAAGACGTGGATGGAGATGGCAGTCCGGAAGCCTTGATCGTTCGGGCTAATCTGACGCGCGGCGCATCCCTTGCGCTATACACAATCAAGGGAGACGGCATCGAGCTGATGGCGGAAAGCGAGCCTATCGGTCAGAGAAATCGCTGGCTCAATCCCGTCGGCATTGCCGATTTCAGCGGCTCAGGCGAGCTTTTGGCCGCAGCAGTGCTCACTCCGCATCTGAGCGGATCGCTGCGCTTCTATCGCTTCGAGGGCAAACGGCTTGTTAACCTGGGTGGCATCGACGGTGTGACAAATCACATCAATGGCAATCGTGATCTCGACCTGTCTCAAGTGGTAGATCTGGACGGAGATGGCAGCATCGAGATCGTTCTGCCGTCCCTGGACAGGAAGCGGTTGGTGGCAGTTTCGTTTCACCAAGGGCGCGCTGACATCACGAAAGAATGGATGGTTCCCTCACCCATCGAGCGGATGAGTGCGGTCAGGGACGGCAAGGTTCAACTTGGACTGGCCAACGGTCAAAGCACGCCGATCGAACTGCAGAAATGAAAACGCCCGGCGTGTTGGCCGGGCGTTCCGTCAAAACTCAGGCTTCATCAGCCGACGAAGGCGCGTTCGATGACGAATTCGGCCGGCTTGTTGTTGGCGCCTTCGGTGAGGCCAGCCTTTTCCAAGAGTTCCTTGGTGTCCTTCAGCATCGCGGTCGAGCCGCAGATCATGCCGCGATCGATCGCGGGATCGAGCGGGGGAACGCCGAGATCGGTGAACATCTTGCCGTTCGCGATCAGGTCCGTGATGCGGCCCCGGAAGGGATAGTCTTCACGGGTGACCGTCGCATAATGCTTGAGCTTGTCGCCGACAAGTTCGGCGAGGAATTCATGGTTCTTGATCTCGTCCACGAGGTCAAAGCCGTATTTCAGCTCGGCGACGTCGCGGCAGGTATGGGTGAGGATGACTTCCTCGAACTTCTCATAGGTCTCGGGATCGCGGATCAGGCTGGCGAAGGGGGCAATACCGGTGCCGGTCGAGAACATGTAAAGGCGCTTGCCGGGGGTGAGCGCGTCGAGCACCAGCGTGCCGGTCGGTTTCTTGCGCATGAGGACCTTGTCACCCGGCTGGATGCGCTGCAGGTGCTGGGTAAGCGGTCCGTTCGGCACCTTGATCGAGAAGAATTCGAGTTCTTCGTCCCAGGCAGGGCTTGCAATCGAATAGGCGCGGTAAATCGGCTTGCCCTCGACCATCAGGCCGATCATGGCAAATTCACCCGAACGGAATCGGAAGCCGGCCGGTCGCGTCATGCGGAAGCGGAAGAGATGGTCGGTGTAATGCGTGACGCTCAGCACCGTCTCGGCGAATACGCCTTCGGGTACGATCAGTTCAGCATTGTCGGTCTTCACAGGAGCATTCATAGGCTGTCGGTCCTATCGTTCTGTCGATTGGGAAGAGCCTATAATCCAGACCGTCCCATTCCACAATTCAGCCGGCATGCAGATTTCGCAGCCGAGATATCCATTAAAGCGAAGGCGGCATCCTTGACCGAGGTCAATTCGCCGCCCTTACATAGCGATTTTTATAAGTCTCAGGCGCCGGTGGAGCCAAGACGACGCCAGCTGAAACCACCAACTGCCTCGGAATCCCGAGCGGTCGGCTGGTAGCGCTGGGCAACGCCCGTGAGACAGTTTTCGGCAAGCCTGCGCTGGGCGACCGCGTTAGTTACAGCGAAGCTGTCGAAGCCAGTGCGCAGCATCAGCGGCACCTGGTCGATCAAGACATCGCCGACGGCACGAAGCTCACCCGCATAGCCCAGGCGTTCGCGCAGAAGCGTTGCATGGCTGAAGCCACGGCCATCGTTGAAGGCCGGGAAAGCGACGGCGATCAGCGCGATGCGGTCGAGATATGGTTCCAGCTTCTTCACGTCATCGGCGGGCGCGATGAAGACGCCGAGGCCAACGTCATTGGTTTCAGCGACCGCTTCAAGGAAGGCTTCGAGCGGCAGGAGTGCCTTTTCGCCCTCGCCCACTTTGCGCTCTTCCGTCTCGGTCACCCAGATGTCGCCTTCGACGAAACCGGTTTCTTTCCAGATCTTGGTCATGTGTTTTCCAGTCTCAGGCGGCTTCGACGGCGGCGTTGCCGTAGAGCGCATCCTTGAAGGGCTTGGGGCCGACGCGGCGATAGGCTTCGAGGAAGGTTTCCTTGGGGTCGAGGCGCAGGCCGAGATAGGTATTGACGATCGTCTCGACGGCGTCGGTCACCTTTTCTGGCTCGAAGCCACGACCAATGATTTCACCGATCGAGGAGTTCTCGTCGCCGGAACCGCCCAGCGTGATCTGGTAGAGCTCGGCGCCCTTCTTCTCAACACCCAGCAGGCCGATATGGCCGACATGGTGGTGGCCACAGGCATTGATGCAGCCGGAGATCTTGATCTTGAGTTCACCGATCTCCTGCTGACGGGCCTGGGAGCCGAAGCGCTCCGAGATCGCCTGGGCGACCGGAATTGAGCGCGCATTGGCGAGCGCGCAGTAGTCCAAGCCGGGACAGGCGATCATGTCGGTGATCAGGTTGGAATTGGCGGTCGCAAGCCCCGCCTTCTCCAATGCCTGATAGAGCGGATAGAGATCGCCCTTGGCAACATGCGGCAGGATCAGGTTCTGCTCGTGGCTGACACGGATCTCGTCGAAGGCGTAACGCTCGGCCAGATCGGCCACGAGATCCATCTGTGCGTCCGAAGCGTCGCCCGGCGTACCGCCGATCGGCTTCAGCGAGATCGTCACCATGGCGTGGTCGGGGTGGCGGTGTTCCTGCACGTTGTGGCGGACCCAGGAACCGAAAGCGGGATCTGCCTTCTGGGCACGCGCCAGCGCTTCCCAGCCGTCCGGGCGGGCGGCGAGTGCCGGTGGGGCGAAATAGGTTTCGATGGCGCGGATATCGCCTTCCGGCAGCTTCAGCTCGCTGTTCTGGATTTCGGCAAATTCAGCGTCCACTTGACGGGTCAGTTCTTCGACACCGGTCTCGTGGACGAGGATCTTGATGCGCGCCTTGTACTTGTTGTCGCGGCGGCCATGTAGATTGTAAACGCGCACGATCGCGGTGATGTAGGTCAGCAGATCTTCCTCGGGCAGGAAGTCGCGGATCTTCTTGGCGATCAGCGGCGTGCGGCCCTGGCCACCGCCGACATAGACGGCAAATCCGAGCTCGCCAGCTTCGTTCTTCTTCAGCTGCAGGCCGATGTCATGCACCTGGATCGCAGCACGGTCCTTGTCGGCGCCGGTAACGGCAATCTTGAACTTGCGCGGCAGGAAGGAGAATTCAGGATGCAGCGAGGACCACTGGCGCAGAATCTCGGCATAGGGGCGCGGATCGGCGACTTCATCGGCGGCTGCACCGGCGAAATGGTCGGCCGTGACGTTGCGGATGCAATTGCCCGAGGTCTGGATCGCGTGCATCTCGACGCTTGCGAGATCCGTCAGGATGTCGGGTGTGTCAGACAGCTTCGGCCAGTTGTACTGGATGTTCTGGCGGGTGGTAAAGTGGCCATAACCGCGGTCGTACTTGCGGGCGATATGGGCCAGCATGCGCATCTGCCTGGAATTCAGTGTGCCATAGGGGATGGCGACGCGCAGCATATAGGCATGGAGCTGGAGATAGACGCCGTTCATCAGGCGCAGAGGCTTGAATGCGTCTTCCGCAAGCTCACCCGACAGGCGGCGTTCCACCTGGTCGCGGAACTGCTCTACGCGCGCCGACACAAAAGCGTGGTCGAATTCGTCATAACGATACATGTCTTACCTCAGGCCTCAAGCGGCGATGAATGCCGGGTCGGCATAACCATGCCCCTCAGCATATGCAATGGTTGGGCCTTCTGCCCGGATACGTTCGCGCAGGCGCAAAGGGCGCAGCTTGCCATCCTTTTCCTCGATCTCGATGACGTTCACATCGACGACGAGGTTGCTGGCAAAGGCCTGCTTGCCGGCCGCTTCGAGGGCATCAACCGCCTCTGCATGGCGGGCGACAAAGGCTTCCTGCAGACGCTCGGTCCACTGGCCATTGGCGTCCAGCCAGACGGCAATGCCGTCGGTCAGGCGGTTTGCTGTGAGAACCTTGTCTACCATCCTCAAATCCTTGCAAGTTGCGGTTCGGCTGGAGCGAGCGCGCCCAGCGGCTCGGAACGGCTGAAATCGGCGCCGGCGACGGCGTCGCCGATGATGACCATGACCGGACCTGACAGCTCTGTGCGAGCTTCCAGACCCGGTAATTCCTTCAATGTGCCATGCAGCAGGCGGCTGTCACGGCGGCCGGCATTCTCGACGACGGCAACCGTCGTATCTTCGGCCAGCCCGCCTGCCATCAGGCGCTCGGCGACGGAGGCGGCAACCGTGCGGCCCATATAGACGGCGACGGTGGCACCCGACAGCGCGAGGCGCGCCCAATCCGGCAGTACATTACCCTGTAGATCGTGGCCGGTCGTGAAGACCAGCGACGAAGAGACGCCGCGCAGCGTCAGCGGCAGTTCGAAATCGGCGGCGGCGGCCAGTGCGGAGGTGACGCCCGGGACTATTTCATAGGCGATGCCCGCATCACGAAGGGCAGCCATTTCCTCACCGGCACGACCGAAGACCAGGGGATCGCCCGACTTCAGACGTACGACGCGTTTGCCCGCATGGCCGAGTTCGACGAGGAGCGCGTTGATTTCGCTTTGAGACTTCGAATGGCAGCCCTTGCGCTTGCCGACCGGAATGCGCTCGGCATCGCGGCGGCCCATGTCGACGACTTCGCGCGGGACGAGCGCGTCATAGACGATGACGTCGCATTCCATCATCAGGCGATGGGCGCGCAGCGTCAGCAGGTCCTCGGCGCCTGGGCCGGCGCCGACGAGAAACACCCGGCCTTCAACGCGGTCAGCGGCCACACCCTTCAGGATGCGGGTCGCTTCGCGACGGGCGAGGCTGATCTCATCGGATTCAACATGGTCTGCGACCTTGCCCTTGAAGAAATCGCGCCAGAACAGCCGGCGCGGTGCTCCGCGGGGCACGAGCCGGTCGACGGCGCGGCGATAGGAATTGGCGAGACGGCCGAGCTTGCCGAGCGAACGTGGCAGGAGACGGTCGATGTCGGCGCGGATCATCTGCGCGAGCACCGGGCCGACACCTTCCGTGCCAATGGCAACGGCGATCGGGGCGCGATTGACGAGAGCGGGCGTGTAGAAATCGCAATAGTCGGGCTGGTCGACGGCATTGGCCGGGATGCGGGCGGCACGGGCGGCGGCCACGATCTCGCGGTCGAGAGCGCCCTCACCCGTTGCCGCGAACACAAGGCGCGCGCCATCAACCTGGGAGGGCTCAAAGGGCAAAGCTACCTGTTCGATCCCGTGCTGGGCAAGGAAGGTAGCGTAATCCTCTTCCGGGGCATCGGTGAAGGCAACGATGCGGGCTTCGGTGTTTTTCAGCAGGCGCGCCTTCGCATAGGCCTCGTCGCCGTTTCCGAAAACGGCGGTGACCTCATCCTCGACCTTGAAGAAGGCCGGAAAGACCGAAAGCTGTTTGTCCTGCTGAGCCATGAATCATCCGCTGCCAGAGTGCTGCACTATCGCGTTTTGTCTTTAACAATTGAAGAAACAGAAATTCCTTCGCCCTGCACCTTGGGTATTTCTGTCCTAGTGCCTTCCCCGTTGCGAGCAAAATGCACCGAGTTTCGCCCCGACTGATCACTCGCCCGGGCCAGAGCCATCAAGCGTGCAAAAAGTTGGAGACAGAGCATCATTTCCCTTTCGGCGGTCGCTCTGCAAGCGCTAGGATCGCATTGCACAAGACTGCGGAGCGCGCCACCTTGACCACACCAGAACTCACCCGCCGACTTCTCGACGTGATCGAACACGACATCCTGCCTTTGACCGTTCGTGGCGTTGCCGCCGGCAACAAGGTGTTCGGCGCGGCTATCCTGCGCAAATCGGATCTTTCGCTGGTGCTGGCCGAGACGAACAACGAGCTCGAAAACCCGCTCTGGCATGGCGAAGTGCATACGCTCAAGCGCTTCTACGAACAGGGCGAGCGGCCAAATACCAAGGATCTGATTTTTCTCTCGACACATGAACCCTGCACCATGTGCATGTCGGCAATCACCTGGGCGGGCTTCGATAATTTCTACTATTTCTTCAGCCACGAAGACAGCCGTGACGCCTTTGCCATCCCGCATGATCTGAAGATCCTGAAGGAGGTTTTTGGCCTTGAGCCGGGCGGCTATCGCCGGCAGAACACCTTCTGGCTGAGCCATGCGATGATAGAGATGGTGGCCTCTGCCAGCGACGCCGATCGCCCTGCTCTGTTTGAACAGGTGAGCCGGATCAAGGCGGCGTATGACCTGTTGTCGGAGAACTATCAGTCATTCAAGGGCGACAACGACATTCCGCTCAACTGAGCGACGGTTATAGGACCATCATGGAAGCCTCCACCGATATCAACCGCCTGCTCGAGATCATGGCGGCGCTTCGCCAGCCCGAGACGGGTTGTCCCTGGGACATCGTCCAGACATTCGAGACTATCAAGCCCTATACGATAGAGGAGGCCTATGAGGTCGCCGATGCGATCGAGCGCAAGGATCCGGATGATCTCTGCGAGGAGTTGGGCGATCTCTTGCTGCAGGTGGTCTTTCATGCCCGTATCGCCGAAGAGGCCGGACACTTCAATTTCGGCGACGTCGTCGAATGCATCACGCGCAAGATGATCCGGCGACATCCGCATGTGTTTGCGCGATCCGATGCCGATACGCCGGACGCGGTCAAGGCACAGTGGGACACGATCAAGCAGCAGGAGAAGGCCGAACGTCTCGCCCGACGGGCCGCCCGTGGTTCGGCTGATGATCCCGACACGGGCTATCTCGGCTCGGTGCAGCGGTCCTTTCCCGCGCTCACAGAAGCGTTGAAGCTGCAGGAGCGCGCAGCCAAGGTTGGCTTCGACTGGTCGGAGGCAGCACCCATCCTCGACAAGATCGAGGAGGAGATCGGCGAATTGCGGGAGGCGCTTTCCGAGAACAGGCCGGACAAGGTTAAGGACGAACTCGGCGACCTCATTTTTGCACTGGTCAATATTGGCCGGCATGTGGGGGCGGAACCGGAGCAGGCCTTGCGCGGAACGAACACGAAGTTCCGAAATCGATTCAGTTATATAGAGACGTCTCTTGAAGTATCAGGTGAGACACTGCAGGGTGCTTCGCTTGAGCGGATGGAAGAGCTTTGGCAGGCGGCGAAGGGCAAATGAAAATCGCCCGCGCCAACCTCGCCCGGAACAGTTACCGCTCCCAGTCTTCCTTATCGGCTGGCTTCTTGCCCCCGAGCTTGTGCTCAAGCTCCTGAGCCTGGCGATCGGTCAGCCGGACGTCGAGGCTGACGGAGCCGTCCTCGTGATCCTCACGCTCGCTGACCACAGCGTTCTCGTAAAGCCAAGAGATGACGGCATGCTTGCCGGCGGGAATGGTGATTGTCGCCTCGGTCAGGACGCCTGAAAGACGTTGCGAGATCACGTCGAGCAGGGTGTCGACGCCCTCGCCGCTAATGGCTGAGACAGGCAGGACGTTCTCGCGGCCTGCCGCCTTCTGCAACAGTCCGTCATGGTTATCCGGATCAAGCCGATCGATCTTGTTCCATATCTCGATGATGCGCTCGGAGCGCTCTTTCTCGTGGATTCCGAGATCATCGAGAATACGCAGCACATCCGCCGACTGGGCGCCGTTGTCAGGATCCGACATATCACGGACATGCAGGATGAGATCGGCTTCGAGCACCTCTTCCAGCGTCGCGCGGAAGGCGGCGACGAGGTGGGTCGGCAGGTCGGAGATGAAACCGACGGTGTCGGACATGATCACGGTGCGGCCATGCGGCAGCTTCATGCGGCGGAGTGTCGGATCGAGCGTCGCAAACAGCATGTCTTCTGCAAGTACGCCCGCACCGGTGATGCGGTTGAACAGCGTCGACTTGCCGGCATTGGTGTAGCCCACGAGGGCGACGATCGGATGGGGAACCTTGCGGCGCTTGGCACGATGGAGCTGGCGGGTGCGGACCACCTGTTCGAGCTCGCGCTCGAGCTTGATGATCTTGTCCTGCAGCATGCGCCGGTCGGCTTCGATCTGGGTTTCACCCGGCCCACCCATGAAGCCTGCACCGCCGCGCTGGCGCTCAAGGTGTGTCCACGAACGGACCAGGCGGCCCTTCTGGTAGTTCAGATGCGCGAGGTCGACCTGCAGCGTGCCTTCCTTGGTGGAGGCGCGGCGACCGAAGATTTCCAGGATCAGACCCGTGCGGTCGATGACCTTGGCGCCCCATTCCTTTTCGAGATTGCGCTGCTGTACCGGCGTGAGCGGATGATCGACGATGACGAGGCCTGCGTCGAACTCGTCGAGCAGCGCCTTCACCTCGGCGATCTTGCCGGATCCCATCAAGGTAGCCGGTCGAGGCTGGCTGACCGTGACGATCATGCCCTGGACGATGGTCAGATCAATGGCGCGGGCAAG
>CALSAF010000086.1:0-20055 GCA_943372805.1 Rhizobium sp. Q54 | reverse complement strand
CCTTGCCCCTGATCCGGCCGACGCCACGCTGGCGATGATGCACGGCTTGATCGGCACGCTTGTCTTCGTGGCCGTCCTCGTCCGGCTGTGGCTACGCTATCGCTACGGCGTGCCGGGCCATGCCGAGGGCACCTCGCCTGCGCAGGCGCTCATCGCAGCGCTGGTCCACAACGCGCTTTATCTCTGTCTTCTCGGGATGGGCATCACCGGCATGGTGACGCGTTCCGGCGTGGCCAATCTGGGTGATCTGCATTTCTTCATCAACGTCACGATGTTCGTGCTGATCCTGCTCCATGCCGGCGCCGCGCTGTTCAACCAGTTCGTGCGCAAGGACGGGACCCTGGCGCGGATGATCCCAGGATTGAGACGGTAACGGCCAATGTCCGACCCCACCCCTCCATCGACCACGACGCTGAAGGCGAAAGCCATCGCTCTCTGGATTGCGCGCATTCTCGTCGCCATTCCCTTCCTGATCGCCGCCTGGCTGGAGGGGCTTTCCAGCCCGGCCGATCTGATCGCCATGGATCTTGTGTGGATACCGGACGCGCCGCTCTGGCTGGTTCGCAGCGTGGCGGGGGTGGAAGGTCTTGCGGCCCTCGGCTTGATCCTGCCCGGACTGGTTCGACTGCCGGACCGGATTGTTACGGTTTCGGCCGTCACCCTGTTCGTCATTCAGCTCTGCGCGCTGGGCTTTGACCTCTCGCGCGGCGAGTTGAACGAGCTCGCCGTGAAACTGACGATCCTGGGACTGACGGCCTGTCTGCTTTTGGCGCGAAGCTCCACCTTGGCGCATGTTGTCGCCAAATGCCGCTTCGGGGCGAACGCCGGCAACGGCACCTGAACCATTAATGTTCGCTATCGCCTTCTACATCCTGATCTCGGGCATTTCCCTCCCGGCCCCACGGCAGCCCCTTAAGCATGACAGGGAAGACGCCGTCGCGTTCAACGCGGAGATCGGAAGCTTGCCAAGCGCCGTCACGGGGATGCGGAGCAAACAGACTCCTTTCAAGAAGTCGCTATCCCATCGCGGTATCAGAATTCGGCGCGCGGCCTGACTGAATGTTAAGCTCCCTCGCCTCAATATCTTCTGAGCGATGGGCCGATCAACGGGACCGCAACCGGTGCATGAGGGGTTTGGAGTGCGTTACAGAGAGGCCGACGATGTGTTCAAGACGCTCGTGTCGGAGCTGAACTCGACGCTGACCCCGACGACGATCATGGGGATCACCATTCTTGCCGTCGGCCTGTTCGCCTATGAGAGCCTCGGCAGCACGCCGATCCTGGTTGCGACGATCGGCGGAGCCATTGCATCGCTTGGCAAGATCGCCGTTTCCCTCGCCCATAGACGCGCTGACGCCACGAAGCGCTCAACAGTTGCGGATGCCGCCCGCTGGGAGAAGGTGCAGGGCTTTTTTATCTTTCTCATTGCGACCTGTGTGGGGACTATCGCCACGATCGCCTTCTCATACAGGGACCTGTCGGTCCACATCCTCGCCGCATCACTGACCTTTGGATACTGCGCCGGGGTGACCGTCAGGATATCGGTCCGGCCCTTTATCGCCGCGACGACCATCTTGATTGCAGCCCTGCCGACGACAATCTCGGTCATGCTCTATGGCGATACGGTCCACTGGATCCTGGCTGCGATGTCTGCGATCTTCCTCTTCGCTGCGGTGCAGAGCGTGCTGCATGTCTATCGCACGACCACGCGGGAGATCCGCCTGCGTCTGGAGATGGAGCATCAGGCACGCCACGATGCGCTGACAGGACTTTATAACCGCACGGCGCTGCGCGAGGCCTATTCCAGCCTCGGCCGGGCAGACGATATCCTCACCTGCGTGCATTGCTTCGACCTTGACGGGTTCAAGGAGATCAATGATCGCTTCGGTCACGCGGTCGGAGATGCGCTGCTGGCGGGGATCGCCGAGCGGCTGCGAGAGAGCCTGGAGCCGCCTGCAATCGCGGTCAGGATCGGTGGCGACGAGTTCGTCATTCTCCAACCTGATGTTCGCGACCCCGCCGAGGCGGAGATCCTGGCACGGCGGATCCTGGATGTGCTCGGCCGGCCCTATCGTCTTGGCGGCGAGGAGATCACCATCGGCATCAGCCTGGGCTATACGATGGCCCTTTCCGGCTCTGCGGAGCTGGACCACATGATGGCCTCGGCGGACAAGGCCTCCTACCGCGCGAAGCGAAGCGGCGGCGGTATCGACCGCGAAGTGCCTCCGACCCTGGATCTTGGAAAGTTCTCTGTCGCCGCATGAAATGGCGGAGGCCTGCCCAGCGAGAGGCTTTTCGGGCTAAGCTCCGATCAGGCTGGGCTTCTCGAGGGAGGAAACAATGCGCCGCGATATCATTCTGGTCGATCCACTGCCGAGGACGCTCGATCTGATCATGGAACCCGCCGTGCGGGCCCGGCTCGACGCGCTGGGTGAGGTGATCGTCTCGGAAGACCGAGCCATGCCTGCCGAGGATGTCGAGCGCTATCTTCCCGACACTGTCCTGATCTTCGGCCAGACCGACATGCCGAGAGAGCGGCTGGACAGGGCGCCGAGGCTGAAGGCGATCATCAATGTCGAGTCGAATTTCCTGCCGAACATCGATTATCAGGCCTGTGTCGAGCGCGGCATCTGGGTGATCACACCCGCCTCGGCCTTCGCTTCGCCGGTTGCGGAGGCAGCGCTTGCCATGGCGCTCGACCTTGCCCGGGGCATCACGGCGGCGGATCGGGAGTTTCGTCAGGGTGTCGAGCGTTACGGGCTGGAGGGCAATGCCAAGACCTTCCGTTTTGCCGGCTCCCCTGTCGGCATCATCGGCTTCGGCGATCTCGGTCATGCGTTTCGCGACCTGATCCGCCCGTTCAGGAACAGGGTCCGCGTTTTCGACCCGTGGCTTCCGCGTGAGATCATCGAACGCCAGGATTGCGAGCCGGCGACGCTCGACGAGGTGCTCCGCGAAAGCCAGGTGGTCCTCGTCTTCGCGAGCGTCACCAGCGAGAACGAGGGCTTTATCGGCAAACGCGAGTTCGCGATGATGAAGCCGGGCGCGGCGTTCCTGCTGATGAGCCGGGCCGCCGTCGTCGACTTCCCGGCGATGATCGAGGCTGCCCAATCCGGCCATATCCAGGTGGCAACGGATGTGTTTCCGGAGGAACCAGTCGCGGCAGACGATCCCGTGCGCCAAGCGTCGGGCATTCTTCTTTCGGCGCACAGGACAGGCGGCACGCGGGACGCCTTCTATGCGCTGGGATCCATGGCCGTTGCCGATGCGGAACTGATCATGAAGGGACTGCCGCCCCGCCTCTGCCGCCGCGCCGACCCGGCAACGGCGAGCATGATGCGGTCGAAGCCGGTGAGTGTGTCCTGAGGACATGGACGTGTGTCCCCGGCCGGGCGGAAGTCAGGTCAGGTCCGTGATTCAGATCGTCGCGGAGCCCTGAGCACTCGAGGCTTGATCCCTGTGCTGAAGGATCTGCTCGTAATGTGCAATCACCCATTGCTCCATTGTCCGGGCGAGTTCACTGAACGAGATGCCCAGTTCCGTCAGACGATACTCAACCCGTGGCGGGACTTCCGGGTAGGAAATGCGCTCGACGAAGCCGTTCATTTCCAGTTCTCTCAAGGTCTGAGTGAGCATTTTTTGCGAGATGCCTCCAACCTGACGCATCAATGCCCCAGTTCGGACAGGTCCCTGCTGCAAGCAACAGACAATGAGGATCGACCACTTGTCCCCGATCAGATCGAGCAGGTCTCTGGATGGGCAATTCATATCGTAGGGGTTGGCGGGGATAAACATGTCCAATTATTACCAAAAGGTGCGTACTTTACGTTTGGGAAGCTTAACTTCATATGGGGGTCGCAGGCAAACAACAATACCGGAGTCAAAGAATGTCGAACCCCTCGCGTGTCTATCTCTATGCTGAATTTCAGAATTCCGCCCCCTTTACCGAAGAGGTCTGGAAGGAAGCGAATATCCTGATGAAGGACGTTCCAGGACTGCTGACCAAGACATGGCTCAGCGGCGTCGGAAATCACTCTGTTGGTGGCTTCTACTCTTTCGACAGCGTCGACAACGCCCATGCCTATGCTCGTGGTCTGCTGTCGGAATTCGCCAAGGCGGCGAATGCCAGCCTCACGGTCAAGCTTTTTGATGGTGACGTCGTCGCCACCGCAAGTCGCGGCATGCAGTCCCCGTTCTATGCCTGAGCCCGGAGGGGCTCATCGGTAGACCACTCTATCCGTCAACCACAATGCCACGGCGCACGACCCAGGCGCCGTGGCGATCCATATGAGAGAGATTTGCGTGCCCAAGCTGACATCCGTCTCCGAATTCATAAGCAGACTATTGGCCTTCATCACGATTCTTGCCGTGACGAGTGGCCTTGCCCATGGTGCCGAACTCCTTCAACCGGCCGGTCGGGATGACAGGCCGACAGGTGATCAGACCGCCCCTGTGACAATCGTCGAATACTCGTCCCCGACTTGCCCTTCTTGCGTCACCTACCGCACTGAGGTCGCGCCTCTCATTGAAGCTGAATTCGTCGAAACGGGTAAAGTTCGTATCCTCTTCAGGCCGCTTGCCCGAAATGCGGTTGATCTTGCGATCTTCATGCTGGCCGAAAGCAGAACGGGGCATGAGTATCAAAGTCTCGTCGATCTGTTTTATTCGAAACACACGGACATAGCCAAATCACCCGATATCGAGGCTACCCTTCGCGAGATAGCCAGATCAGCAGGCATCGGTGATGAGGAGTTCAATCGACACGTGTCAGACAGCTCGATCTACGGGGCGTTGGAGCGCCTGAAAGCGCAGGCGATGGATGACTTGCACGTTCAGGGTACCCCGACCTTCTTCATTAACGGGAAGCAGATAACCGGAGCACTGTCGGCAGACGAAATGAGGGCTCAAATCGAGGGTGCGCTCGATCGTTAGGAGGGTTGTGCGTCAGCCGTCCAGTCTGGCAGGTCTGACGAAGCGGAAGCCGGTACCAAGATGCGAGCACAGATACCGGACACTCGAGCGGTTTGGCCTTGGGGGCGGATGTCCCTCACCCCATCCTCAAAACAATCTTCCCGATATGTTCAGAGCTTTCCATCAGCCGGTGCGCCTCGACGACCTCTTCGAACGGCAGCACGGTGTGGATGACCGGCGCGAGTTCGCCACGCTCCAGGCGGGGCCAGACTTCGGTTGCCAGATCGTCGCGGATGGCGCGCTTCTCTTCGGCCGTGCGCGGGCGCATGGTGGAGCCGGTGACCGTCAGACGTTTGACCATGATCGGGGCGAGATTGGCTTTTTCGGCCACCGCGCCGCCGAGGAAGGCAATGATCGAGAGGCAGCCATCCTTGGCGAGGACCTGCAGATTGCGGTCGAAATAGGCGGCACCGATCATGTCGAGGACGACATCGACACCCCTCCCTTGAGTCTCTTCCTTGACGATTTCGACGAAATCCTCCGCCTTGTAATTGATCGCCCTGACAGCGCCGAGATCCATGCAGGCGGCGCATTTTTCCGCCGAGCCGGCGGTGGTGTAGACCGTTGCGCCGAAGGCCTTTGCGAGCTGGATGGCGGTGGTGCCGATGCCCGACGAGCCGCCATGAACAAGCACGCTCTCGCCTTCGGTTAGGCCCGCCATCTGGAAGAGATTGGCCCAGACGGTGAAGAAGGTTTCCGGCAGGGCTGCGGCCTTGACCGCGTCATAGCCCCTGGGGAATGGCAGGGCCTGGGTGGCGGGGACGGCGCAGTATTCGGCATAACCGCCGCCATTGGCGAGCGCGCAGATGCGATCGCCGATCTGGAAATCGGTGACGCCAGTGCCGAGGCCGACGATTTCGCCTGCGATCTCGAGACCCAGAATGGGGCTTGCATCCTTTGGTGGCGGATAGGCGCCCTGGCGCTGGGCGACATCCGGCCGGTTGACACCCGCCGCCTCGACCTTCACCAGCACCTCGCCGGGCCTGGGGCTCGGCAATGGTCCCTCGACGAGGCGCATGACCTCCGGGCCGCCATGGTTGGGCAGGTCGACATGGCGCATGGTGGCGGGCAGAGACATCGGCGGGCTCCTCGGATCGATTGCTCAAGGTGAGGCATAGAGCCTCTGAAATGCGATGAAAAGGAGGCCCTTTGTCCGACGCGACAAATGGTATCGGGGCGTCAGAACACGCCCGCTAGAGGTCGATCTGCATGAAGGTGGCGATCGGGGTCTGCCGGTATGCCGCAAATGGACCCCGATCGCGGAAACCGACCCTTTGGTAAAGCCGCCTTGCCTCGACATTGCGGATGCCGACCTCCAGAAGCACCTGGCCAAAGCCGCTTGACGCGGCCTCCTGAAGGACCGCCTGCAGGAGGTTGTGGCCGACGCCCTGACGGGCATGATCCGGATCAACGATCATGCGCTTGAGTTCGGCCTTTCCGTCACCGAGGTCGAACAGGGCAACGCAGCCGAGTGCGCGCGCCTGCGTGTCGCGGGCAACGAAGAGCGCAATACCGGGGCGCGCCAGACCGGATGCCTTCAGCGGCTGGCGAAAGGCTCCGGGATAAAGGCGGGCGGCCACGGCATCGGAAAGATCGAACAGCCGCTGGATATCGGGCTGATCCGGCGGCTCAAGCGAGACCTGAACCGATAGGTCGTCCCCTTCCCGCATGGCGCGCGACGCCCCGGCGCTCAGCGCAGGCCGCGCACCGCCTTCAGTTCCGGATAGGGATAGTAGCGCAGGCGGCTGTCGCGGCAGCGCGGCTCGTTGTTGGTTGCGCCAAGCAGGCGATCGCCGCGGAAGGAGAAGCCGATCACATCCGGATGGTGCTGCCGCTGCGTGTGCCATGCGCGGATGCAGAAGGCATAGGTCTTGGTCGAGGGCTCAAGCAACACCACGCTCGAAATCTGCGGATCGACGAAGTCACCAATCTTGCCGTCGCTTTCCTTCAAGACGCGAACCAGCTCACGCTTGACCCCGGCAGAGGGCGGCACCTGGGAATCGGCCACGGACTGGGGCACATCGGTCTGGCAGCCGGCGAGCAGAAGGAGGCTGCCTAAGATGGCAAATCGCTTGGTCATGGAAGAGCGTCCCGCGTTGAAATCGCGTTCATCTTGCGCATCTTCCGCGCGCATTCAAGACGCCACATCGTTATTTCGCGGGAATCTCAAGCGCCTTTAACCAGGAGAAAAGGTACCTCTGCGGCAGCCCTCGAGGCGCGGCGCAGTTTTGGCGAAACTGCTGCCAAGCTCACTCGCGGCGGGTTGCCCGGCAAGCCGCGCGCATCAGGGCCAATCTGCGGCAGCGAGCGGGTCGACATGAACTGCTGGAATGGTGGCGCGCCGTTTCTCAAGATCGTCAACACGCCGCGGCTGGCGAGCTGAGCGCCTGCCCGGTCAGTCTCCGAGCCGACCGAAGGCGAGGCCGGCCTCGTTCTCCTTCGCCAGCTTCTTGAGTTCGGCGATCTCTGCACTGATCCGGTTGACATCGTCAAGCATCAGCCCGGCCGGGACCTCCAGGACGCCGATGGAGCAGCGCATCAGCGGGAAATCGCGTTCCCGGCCGTTGCGATCCAGCCCACGGATATGACCGGCGTGACGATCAGCCTCGGAATAGAGGGTGACGACGTCGTCGTGGAAATCCGAGAGCAGGCGGTCGAGGATCTCGGTCAGCTCCTCGCGCGTCCAGTCGGTTACGCCGATAAAGAAGTCGTCGCCGCCGACATGGCCGAGGAAATCGCCTTCGGAGAAGAAATAGCGGCGCAGAAGCGCTGCGAAGAGCGAGATGGCGTGGTCGCCCTGGTGGAAGCCGTAGTGGTCGTTGAAGGGCTTGAAGTGGTCGAAGTCGCAATAGCAGAAGAAGCGGGTCTCGTCGCCGTCGAGGGAGACGGACTGCATGAAATCACGAATGGCCCGGTTGCCGGGAAGGCCGGTCAGCGGGTTCTGGTCCTGGGCGGTCTTCAGCTGTTTCTCGCTCATGATGCGGATCAGCGAGGCGGCGGAAACGACGCCGGCATAACGCATGTTCTCCGTCAGGATGACGCAGTCCGAGCCTTCCATATTGGCAAACATCGTCATCAGCCGCTCGGCGTCGGCATCGAGGCCGACGATCGGGGCGCGGTCGACGAAATGCGAGATGGAGCGCTCGTAGAGCTTGTTCTTCAGGAGGTCGCGGCCGAAGGGCTGGTAGATGTACTCCTTCAGATGCCGCTCATTGATGATGCCGCGCGGCTCGCCATTGGCATTGAGCACGGGAAAGAAGGACTGGCCGGGATTGCGACGGAAGAGATCGAAAACGTGATCGATGCTCTCGTGTTCATAGACCGTCGGCAGGGTCTCGATCTGCTTGCGAATGAGGATCTCGTCCAGCGACTGGGTGGTGCGGCGGGCCTTGCCGACATCCTGGAGATGGGGAAAACCGGCCTTCAGCTCCGAAACAAGCGTTGTGGGACGGGCAATGTACCAACCCTGGACGAGATCGACGCCGAATTCGCGGCAGGCGATGAACTCGCCCTCGGTCTCGATGCCTTCGGCAATCACGCGCACACCCAGCACATGGCAGAAATTGACGATGTTCTTGACCAGGTGGCGCTTGCGCGGATTGCTGTCGAGGCCGGCGATGAAATGGCGATCGATCTTCACATAGTCGACAGGATAGTCGCAGAGCAACTTCATCTCGCCATGGCCGACGCCGAAATCGTCGATGGCCAGCTTGAAGCCGGAGCGGCGCAGGCGCTCGACAAGGGCGGCGAATTCGGGGACGCGGGTGTTGTCGAAGCGCTCGGAGAGTTCGAAGCACACCGAGGACGGCGGGACATGGGCCTTGCGCAGCTGGTCGAGCAGCGTATCGATCAGCGCATCGCCCTGCGGGATCAGGCGAACATCGAGATTGAGGAAGAGCGTGGCACTGGCGCAATCGGGAAGGGTCGCGAACTTGGCGAGCGCGCGGCTGGCGACCATTTGCTCAAGCGGCAACAGCTGGCCGCTCGTCGCCGCCTGATCGAGAAGATCGAGCGGACTTTCGAAGCCGATGCGGTCCTGGCCGCGCATCAGGCTCTCGTGACCGAAGACCACGCCTGTGCCCACCTCGACGATCGGCTGAAAGGCGTTCTCGACAACGAGCTTGGCGAGCGTGACGAGCTGGTCACTGGCGAAACGACGCAGCGCCCCGAAATCTTCTGCGACCCCCGCGTGCATTAGAAAACACTCCACTATGCGTTTGTTTTTACAGGGGTAAATCTGCAGACCCAAACGTCAACAAAGCCTTTCCGCAATATGACAGTGGGATGAAACTTTCGGACGAGAGGCATCGAGAGGCGCCTTCACCGCCACCTGCGCCGGGGTGCGCAAAGATCTGCAGGGCCGCCTCTCCGGGGCCTCTGCGCCCATCACTGGCCCGCACATCGCACACCACCCTTCGAGACCGCGCCCGCCGGTTTACCGTTAACAGAACAGCATCGCGGAATGCCTGAGGGGATGTGGATTTTTTGTTGATTGATCAGTCAATCAAACTTATCATGTGACAAAACAAGGGATGAAGAATGCCGAAGGTCGGAATGGAGCCGGTGCGCCGCAAGGCGCTTGTCGATGCCGCGTTGAAGACGATCGGCCATCATGGCTCTCTGACGGTCACCATGTCGGAGATCGCTCGCGAGGCGGGTGTGTCGGCGGCGCTGGCGCATCACTATTTCGGCTCGAAGGATCAGTTGCTGATCGAAACCATCCGCTCGCTGCTGCGCCAACTGCGTGCCGATGCGGTAGCGGCGCTGGCGAGCGCTGAGACACCGCGGGAGCGGATCTCGGCGGTCATCCGCATCTCCTTCCAGGCCGACCAGTTCGCGCCTGATGTCGTCGCCGCCTGGCTCGCCTTCTATTCGGAAGCGCAGCGGTCGGAAGAGATGCGCCGGCTCTTGGCGCTCTATGCCCGGCGGCTGCAGTCGAACCTGATCTCGGGGCTGAAGCCGCTGTGTGGTCCAGCCGACGCTAGCCGGATCGCCGATGGCGCGGCTGCGATGATCGACGGGCTCTATATCCGGCAATCTCTGAAGGCAGCGCCGCTTTCGTTTGATGCCTCTGTCGCATTGGTCGAGGATTATGTGACGGGGCAGCTTTCCCCCCACCCTCCCCTTGAGGGGGAGGGTCGGACCAAAGGTCCGGGGCGGGGTGAAGCATGAGCGCCAGCGAGCCAGTAAAGCAACGATAGAAGATCACCCCCACCCGCCGCTTCGCGGCGACCTCCCCCCTCAAGGGGGAGGTGGAGAGAAACCACCCGTCTGGAGACAGGACATGAAAGCCCAACCGCAAGCCTCCCACTTCATCGACGGGGAATATGTCGAGGATACAGCCGGCACCGTTATCGAGAGCATCTATCCCGCGACCGGCGAGGTGATCGCAAGGCTGCATGCCGCCACACCTGCCATCGTCGAGAAGGCGATCGCATCGGCCAAGCGGGCGCAGAAGGAATGGGCCTCGTGGAGCCCTTCGGCACGCGGCCGCGTGTTGAAGAAGGCGGCCGAGATCATGCGCGAGCGCAATCGCGAGCTTTCCGAGCTCGAGACGCTCGACACCGGCAAGCCGATCCAGGAAACCATTGTTGCTGACCCGACATCCGGTGCCGACAGTTTCGAATTCTTCGGCGGCATCATCGCGACCGCCATGAACGGTAGCCAGATCCCGCTCGGCGGCGACTGGGCCTATACCAAGCGCGTGCCGCTCGGCGTGGTCGTCGGCATCGGTGCCTGGAACTATCCGCAGCAGATCGCCTGCTGGAAGGGCGCACCGGCGCTTGCCGCCGGCAATGCGATCGTGTTCAAACCCTCGGAAGTGACGCCGCTCGGTGCGCTCAAGATCGCCGAGATCCTGATCGAGGCCGGCGCGCCGAAGGGTGTCTACAATGTCATCCAGGGTGACCGCGAGACCGGGCCGCTGCTCGTGTCGCATCCCGATGTCGCCAAGGTGTCGCTGACCGGCTCCGTGCCGACGGGGCGCAAGGTGGCGGGCGCGGCTGCCTCTCAGCTCAAGCATGTGACGATGGAACTCGGCGGCAAGTCACCGATCGTCGTCTTCGACGATGCCGATATCGACAGCGCGATCTCGGGCGCGATGCTCGGCAATTTCTATTCGACCGGCCAGGTCTGTTCGAACGGCACCCGCGTCTTCGTGCACAAGGCGATCAAGGAGACGTTCCTGTCACGCCTCAAGGCCCGCACGGAAGCGATCCTGATCGGCGATCCGCAGGACGAGGCGACGCAGATGGGGCCGATGGTTTCGCTCGCGCAGCGCGAGAAGGTCCTGTCCTATATCGACAAGGGCAAGGCGGAGGGCGCGACGCTTTTGACCGGCGGCGGCATTCCCAACAGCGTCACCGGCGAAGGCTTCTACATCCAGCCGACCGTGTTTGCCGATGTCACCGACGACATGACCATCGCGCGCGAAGAGATCTTCGGGCCTGTGATGTGCGTGCTTGATTTCGAGGACGAGGCAGAGGTGATCGCGCGGGCCAACGCCACGGAATTCGGCCTGTCTGCCGGTGTGTTCACCGCCGACTTCTCCCGTGCGCACCGGGTGGTGGATCAGCTGGAAGCCGGCACGCTCTGGATCAACACCTATAATCTCTGCCCGGTGGAAATCCCCTTCGGCGGCTCGAAGCAGTCGGGCTTTGGCCGCGAGAATTCGGCAGCGGCACTGGAGCATTATT
Source organism: Rhizobium sp. Q54 (assembly GCA_943372805.1). Lineage (GTDB taxonomy): Bacteria > Pseudomonadota > Alphaproteobacteria > Rhizobiales > Rhizobiaceae > Allorhizobium. Next base: position 8,389 of record CALSAF010000086.1, on the reverse strand, counting down.
CCGAGCTGAAGACGGTTTATGTCGGCATGGGCAAGTGCGAGGCGCCGTATTGAGATGAGATCGGGCGTCGCGCGAGGATACCCCCCTCTGTCGGCTTCGCCGACATCTCCCCCACAGGGGGGGAGAGTGGCCGCTTGCGCTTTGCCCAATAAACGTTCTGGAATGCGATTAGCGAGCTTCGCAAGGCGGTCGAGCGGTCAGCCGCGCGCCGCTCTCCCCCCTTGTGGGGGAGATGCCCGGCAGGGCAGAGGGGGGTGCCACGGCTCCGACGCTCACCCATCACACCACGATATCGTCGAGATCGACCTTCAGCGCCGCGGCAATCCGCTTCAGCACATCGACGGAGCCGGTCTTCTTGCCGCTTTCGATCTCGGAGAGATAGGGCTGGGAGATGCCGGTGGCAGCCGCGAGGTCGGAGACGGACATCTTGCGGTAATTGCGGTAGGTGCGGATACGGCTGTCGGTTTCCCAGAGTTCGTAGACAAGCTCAGCCGGCCAGGTCTCTTCGCCGGCTTCGATCCGAGCCAGGACCTCCCTGGCCATGATGATAGCCATCATATCCTCGAACTCTTCCTCGGGAACGAGTACGAACGGTTTTCCGTCGATGACCGTTCTGTTGAAAACACCCATCATCTACTCCTTGTAGACACTGCCTCTTGGGCCGACGTCGACCACGGTAACGAGGTTTGTCCGCTCATCGATGATGCCCCTGTCATCGCCGACCCTGCTCCAGCATCAGCTCTCAGAACACAAAATCAACGAACCGACTTGAACAGGCCGCGCTGGGCATCTGGCTTCAGCGCTTTCTGCGCAACTCCAGGCACTCACCCAAAGGACGATCGGAATGTTTGGTCTTGAACGGATGAAGCGCCATGCTGTCGGCATTTGCGAGTCTGGCGTCAGTCACGTCCCCGCTGCTTTCGATCGTCTGTTCAACGGCAATTTTCGCAGCATGGCGTGCCCGCCTATTCGACTGCGCCTTAAAAAGCGGAATGGTTTTGCGACGGGACTTGTTGTTTTCGCCGTAGTCGTCCCGGCAATCCAGCTTCAACGAAGCCGCCTTGTCACGCGCGGGAGAGCGGCTTTCGCGCGCTTTCTGATCACCCATAGTCAACTCTCCATTGGACCAACAGAACTCTCACCTTCCCGGGGTCGATCGTCAACTCCAACCCGTGCAGATCTAGCAAATGTTTAGGAAGCTATCTCGATGACCCAGCAAGCAGACTACGTCATCATCGGTTCCGGCTCGGCGGGTGCCGCCATGGCTTACCGGCTGTCGGAGGACGGCAAGAACACCGTCATCGTGCTCGAATTCGGCGGATCGGACATCGGGCCCTTCGTGCAGATGCCGGCAGCGCTTGCCTATCCGATGAACATGGACCGCTACAACTGGGGCTATATGACCGAGCCCGAGCCGCATCTGAACAACCGCCGGATGATTGCGCCGCGCGGCAAGGTGATGGGCGGGTCCTCGTCGATCAACGGTATGGTTTATGTGCGCGGGCATGCCGAGGATTTTAATCGCTGGGAAGAACTCGGCGCCTCCGGCTGGGCGTATGCGGACGTGCTGCCCTATTTCAAGCGGCAGGAAAGTTCGCATGGCGGCGAAGAGGGCTGGCGGGGCACGAACGGGCCCCTGCATGTGCGTCGCGGCGAGGTGAAGAACCCGCTTTACCGCGCCTTTATCGAGGCCGGGCGGCAGGCGGGGTTCCCGGTGACGGAAGACTATAACGGTCGACAGCAGGAGGGCTTCGGCCTGATGGAGCAGACGAGCTGGCAGGGGCGGCGCTGGTCGACGGCGAATGCCTATCTGAAGCCCGCTCTGAAACGGCCGAATGTCTCGCTGGTCCGCTGTTATGCCCGCAAGGTCGTGATGGAAGGCACCCGCGCGGTCGGCGTCGAGGTGGAGATCGGCGGCAAGATCGAAGTGGTGAAGGCGAACCGCGAGGTGATCGTTGCGGCTTCGGCCTTCAACTCGCCGAAGATCCTGATGCTCTCAGGCATCGGGCCTGCCGCACACCTCAAGGAGATGGGCATCTCTGTTGTCGCAGACCGTCCGGGCGTCGGGCAGAACCTGCAGGATCACCTGGAATATTACCACCAGTTCAAGTCGAAGCTGCCGATCACGCTGCATTCGAAGAACAACTGGTTCTGGATGGGGATCGTTGGCGCCCAGTGGCTGTTCTTCAAGAAGGGTCTTGGCACCTCCAACCAGTTCGAGGCGGCAGCCTTCATCCGCTCGGCGGCGGGGGTGAAGTGGCCCGATATCCAGTATCACTTCCTGCCGATCGCGATCTCCTATGACGGCAAGTCGGCGGTCGGCGGCCATGGTTTCCAGGCGCATGTCGGCTATAACATGTCGAAGTCGCGCGGCTCGGTGACGCTGCGCTCTCCCGATGTGAAGGACGCGCCGGTCTTGCGCTTCAACTATATGAGCGACCCGGAGGACTGGGTAAAATTCCGCCATGCGGTGCGAGTCACCCGCGAGATTTTTGCCCAGAAGGCCTTCGATCCCTACCGAGATGTTGAGGTGGCGCCGGGGCCGAATGTGCAGTCGGACGCGGAGATCGATGCCTATCTCGCCGAACATCTGGAAGGCGCCTATCACCCCTGCGGCACGTGCAAGATGGGTCGTGCGGACGACCCAATGGCGGTTGTCGATCCGACGACCAAGGTGATCGGCGTCGAAGGGCTGCGCGTGGCGGATTCATCGATCTTCCCGCATGTGACCTATGGCAACCTGAACGGTCCCTCAATCATGACCGGCGAGAAGGCGGCGGATCATATCCTCGGCAAACAGCCCCTGCCCCGGAGCAATCAGGAGCCGTGGGTGAACACGCGCTGGGAGACGAGCGACCGGTAGGGTTTAGCGGTCGTCGTCTTCGCGCTGGTGGCGGATGGCGAGGATCTGTACGTCACCGTCCTTTGCCAGTTGGTACAGCGCGAGATAACCTGTGCCTCCAAACGGTATCAGAAGCTCCCGGAACGTCTGCCCGTCCTGTTCTATTCTGCGACCCGTATTTGGAAAATGGACAAGGCCCGAGACACGGCTGACGATGGCATCCAGCGCGCGCTCTGCGGCTTCGACGTCCCTGTCAAGGAGGAAGTCGTAGAGCCTGTTGAGGTCCGCCCGCGCTTTGGCACTGTAGCGGACCTTCCGGCTCATCGGCTCAACTCTGCCTTCTTCTTGTCGAGCTTTGCGCGGAGTTCGGCATGGACTTCGTCAGCGTCATACCAGATGCCGGTCCGTTCGGCCTCCTCCAGAGCTGCCAGTCCCCTGGCAACAAACTCCGCCTGTTCGCGACGATAGTCCACCTCGGCCCTGGCCGAGCGGTCGATCAGATCGGCCACGGTCTCGCCTTCGCGCAGCACGCTCTCGGCGGCGGCGTGGAACTCCTCGTCGTCGAGGACTGATGGCTTGACGGTCTCGTTCATGGATTGGCTCCCTGATCTCGCGGGATCATACCGCGAAAATCGCGCGCTGATAAGGCGATCGGGTTCAGGGGGACGTGATCCGCGCCAGGATACGGTCGGCGATCAGCTCGTAATTCTCATCGAAATGGTGGCCGCCGGGCCGGGCGATGAGTTCGAGGCCGTCCTTGACGCGGCCGGCGAGTGCCGGGCAGCCGCTGTCTTCCTCTTCCAGGCCATAGACGCACTGGACGCTGGCTGCGTCTATGGTGGCAAGATGGTCGACCGGGTCGCCATGTTTGGCCGAGCCTGCGACGCCGACCCAGCTTCCGAGCACGATCTCGAAATCGGCCTGGTGCGAGAGCGCCAGCAGCGAGAGGAGCGTGACGGCCTTGCGGTCTGAATCCGGCAGAAGGTTATAGACCTTGGGCAGAAGATTGGCTCCGAAGGAGTAGCCGATCAGCACGACTTTGGAGACGCCGAGGCGCTTGCGATAGTGGCCGATGATGGCTGAAAGGTCGGCGGCGGTCACTTCCGGGGTCTTTTCGCTCCAGAAATAGCGCAGGGCATCGACACCGATGACGGGTACGCCCTGTTCGTTGAGGCGGGCTGAAACGCGCTGGTCGATCTCGCGCCAGCCGCCATCGCCGGAATAGAAAATGGCGACGGTGTCATGGGCCGGTGTCACGATATCCTCGACAAGCGGCAGATCGAGAGCGACATCATCGGGTTTCAGGCGGGCGACAAGCCCGCTCGCTTCGGCGGAGAGGACACGGGCAGGACCGCCATCGCCGTTTGCAATCAGCACGTCCGGATGGCTCGCATGTAGCGATGCCGCGTGCTGACGCGCATCCTCACCGGCGGTGGATGAGAAGGCGATGCGAAGAGGATTGGGCAACTTGCCGGGCGCCAGGCCATAGGCCGTCCCCCGTGGGGTCTCACGGCGTGGCGCCGGCGTGCAGAGCGGCTTGGGCAGGGCGATGGCCGCTGTCGGATCCACGGCGACCGTCTCGCCGATCGTCTCGGCGAAGCTGCCATTCGGTGTCTGGGCTGCGATCGCAAGCGCCAGTGCACCGCCCTCGCCGAAGCCGAGGATGCGCGGCGGACGGTAGAAATCCGCGTCATGGCTGCGATGCAGCTGGCGGGTCAGACGCTCGATATCGGCGGGCAGAAAGAGGCAGTCGCGCGCGGTTTCGCGCGACAGTGCCGCGCGCCAGGTGCGCAGGTCGACGCCCACGGCGACGGCGCCACCCAGCACCACGGTCTCCAGCGCCGCCTGTTCGACCATGTCCCAGCCATTGGCATCGGAGACAATCACCACCACACCGGACATGCTGCCGTTATCGGGCACCGTGATTCGATCCTGCGGCAGGCTGACGACGCCAGCGGCGGCGGCCGGCAGGGCGCTCAGCAGCAGCGGCAGGCCCATGATGAATGCGGTGAGGCATTCGGCCAAGCGGCCGCCAATCCTGCCGTGCCCCCTCGCCCGCATCATCGGCGCATCAGCCCTTTGAGACCGCCGCCAATCAGCAGCGTCACGTCGACCAGCGACAGGATCGGAAGGCCCTGGCCGGTGACGACAAGATAGCGGGGCTGCCAGTCGGGGTCGAACTTTTCCTTGAAGGCCCGGACGCCACGGAAATTGTAGAAGCGCTCCCCGTGTTCAAAAATCTGCCGGGCGAGATGGTTCCAGGCCGGCGCACGGCGGTGCCCGGACAGCCCTGCCAGCGGGGCCATGCCGAGGTTGAGGCTGCGGAATCCGTCCGCCTTCAGCGTCTCCATGACCTTCACGAACAAGAGGTCCATCATGCCACGATGGACACCAGGCACATGGCGCATCAGGTCGATGAAGGCATCGCCCGTCGAGGAGCCGGTCATCAGGGTGGCGAAGGCGACGATCCGGCCTTCGCGGCGGATCACGGCAACAGGACCGGCGGCGACGTAATCGCGCTCAAAGGTGCCCAGCGAAAAGCCCTTTTCACCCGCCTTGTGGGCAGACAGCCAGGTGTCGGATACGGCTGCGAGTTCGTCCATCACCTCCCGGACTCTCTCCGGCGCCAGAAGTTCGAAGGCAAGGCCATCACGCTCTGCGCGGTTGATCGAGCGCCGAAGCTTCAGCCAGTCTCCACCGGCCAGCGAGAAACGCGTGAGATCGATGACGGCCTGTTCGCCCAACTTCAAGGCCTGCAGGCGCAATTCGACGGCAATCGGCAGGAAGTCGGCAGAGACCTGGTAGAAGACCGGGCGGCTGCGGGTTCGGCGGGCCTCGGCGACGAATTTCTCGACCAGCGGCGCCCAGAGATGCCTTGGACCGACCGGATCGAAGAGCGCGACCAGCGACCGCCCCCGACGGCCATACATGATGAAACCTTCACCGCAATCGGAGAAGAGGATGCGCTTGTCGCCGAGCCGCACGAGACCGGCGCTGGCATTGGCCTGACGCGGCAACAACGCGGCGGCCCGGGCGAGATCATCGCTGCACTCCTCACGCGGCGCATCGCTGCGGCGAGGCATGCGGACCAGCCCACGCGAGGCGATGACGCCAAGCACCATGGACAGGCCCAGCGTGCCCTCGGTCGCATCGATGCCATGGCGTGCAAGCACGAGGCTCCAGCCGAAGGACAGGACGCTCTCTTCCGCGAGGATCGGCGCGAGCAGCGCCAGCATGGCCAGCCCCCCTACGACAATGCCCGTGCGGGGGACACGAAGAGCGAGGCGCCAGAGCAGCCACAGCGTGGAAAAGGGCAGCGATTGGCCGCGACCTGCGGACGGCGCAATTGCTGCAGGTTCGGAATTGGACATGGAAGAAGCCATCAAGGCACCACTCGGCAAGAAGGATCCAGCGCTTATTAGCGCAAGCGCATGGACTGAAGCTTGTGACACCAAGGGGTAAAAGAGTCGGTAAGCCTGCGCATAAATTGCGCAAGACACGCATTTTCCCCTGCGGTCAAGCAGAGGAAATGCAGGTCAGCCATGCAGGCGCCCACGGGGCGAACGATCGGCATGGCAAGCCAGGGGCCTGTCCTCAGCGCTGGCGCAGCACCGTGGCCGCCAGGGAGAACGGACTCGAGACGGTCTGCGCGGCGGCATCGAGCACGAAGGCACCGGCGTCTCCCAGTGTGGCGGTGGCGGCCGGCTTGTTCAGCGCTTCGGCAAGCTGCCGGGCATCAAAGGCACGGTTGTGATTCGTTGCGTCGATCGATTCCAGCGACGAGATGTCGATGATCGTAATGCCATAGCGCTTGGCGGCCTCTGCCACCTGCGGATTGCGGGCATCGATCGCGCCGACGCGTTGCGTGCCGGCCCCAAGGAAACTCGACACCTGCAGGGCGCGGTCATCGGGAGCGACCAGGATCGTGATGGGCGTGCGCATGCGACCGATCACGTCGAGCTGGGCGCGGAACACGTCCTCGTCGATGTCGGGCGCCGCCATGATCACCCGAAGCCTGGAGAGCACATCGTCACGTCCTTCTAGCTTCAGCTGACGCAACACCTCCACGGTCAGCCAGCCGCCCATCGAATGGGCGAAGACATGGACTTCGCCGCGCCGCGTCTCGACCAGGTCGATCAGCAGCTTTGCAAGCGCATCGCGCGAGTAGGTGGCAGACTCCTTGTCGGCCACATAGGCGGCCAGCGCCGCATGGGAGGGCCAGGCGAAGAGGATGGGGGTTCCGCCGATGTTGCTGTCGGTCTTCAGCTGCGCGAGACGATAAAGCGATTCCTGGAAGTTGTAGTTGTAGCCGTGGACGAAGACGACGGGCGCAGCCGGACCGCTCTGGCGCACCACCTGCAACAACGCGGCACGGCCCAGGTCATTCTGCGCCAGCACGGCGAAGTCGGTCTTCGGATCCGGCTTGCGTCCGGGCTTCGGCCACTCGATGTTGGACGAGACATGGGTCGGCGGAATAGATATTTCGAAGCGGGCGTAATTGGGCTCACGCGCCTTTTCATAAGAGAAAGCGTTGCCGCCTGCCTGCAGGCGGTCGCGGGTGGTGACGGTATAAAGCGTCTCGACCCGCTCGGGCCTGAAGTCACCGAGGGCAACCGGATCCAGCGTTTCCGGTCCGGGACGGCCAGCGCAACCGGACAGACCGGCGATGGCGACAAGGCAAAGGGCGAAGACTGCGTGACGGGACCGACGGCCGGAACCAAGGGGAGCAAGCATCATGGCAGACCAATCCTCGCGAGGCGACAAGCGCAACACTTCCGTCGTCATGACGGGTATCAACTCCGGACCTATAACGATTGGTATGTCGTTCGCCAAGACCAGGATCTGGGAGGGTCCAAGTGAACCCGGCTCTGGGACGGTTTACACAGGCTAATCCATATTCGTTTGGTTATGATATGAGCCTACATTATTATTTGCATGCAGGCAGACCATCTGCAAACATAACCGACAAGGGAGAGTTCGTCGGCAGGGAGTGAGGAGTACGGCGTTGCGCCATTTACATGACTCGGGAGGTCATGTTTGATGGTCGCATCGATGCCTCGAGCCGGCGGAAGTTCCAGAGTTTAACGAAACGGGAGGAGATCATGTTGCGTCAGTTTCTTATTGCCGGCCTGTCCGGAATTGCCCTGTCAATGACCGGGACTGCGGCCTTCGCCGCAGACGTCACCCTCAAGCTGCACCAGATGCTGCCGCCGCAGGCAACCATCCCGTCCAAAGTGCTGCAGCCCTGGGCGGAGAAGATCCAGGCCGAGTCCGGCGGCCGTATTGCCGTAGAGCTCTATCCGGCGATGCAGCTGGGCGGCAAGCCGGCCGACCTGGTCGATCAGGTCAAGGACGGCGTGGTCGACCTCACATGGACGGTTATCGGCTATACGCCGGGGCGCTTCCCGAAGTCGGAAGCCTTTGAGCTGCCATTCATGGTGACGACAGCCGAAGCGACCTCGCTTGCCTTCCAGGACTATTACGAGAAGCACCTGAAGGACGAGCTTTCCGACTATCACGTGCTGGCTGTGCACACCCACGGGCCCG
>CALSAF010000085.1:0-20137 GCA_943372805.1 Rhizobium sp. Q54 | reverse complement strand
AACGAAGAGGAAAAGTCATGACGATACATCGCATGGCAGCGCTTACGGCTGTCTTCACCACACTTGCATTCACCCAGCCGGTTCTGGCCCAGGATGCGCCGAAACCGATCAAGATCGCGACTGAAGGCGCCTATGCGCCCTGGAATTTCACCACGGCGGATGGCAAGCTCGACGGCCTCGAAATCGAGCTGGCGAACGATCTCTGCGCCCGCATGAAGGTCACCTGCGAAATTGTATCCCAGGATTGGGACGGCCTGATCCCCTCGCTCACCGTCGGCAAGTTCGACGTCATCATGGCGAGCATGTTCATCACCCCGAAGCGCCTGGAAACCATCGACTTCACCCAGCCTTACGCCGTAGACCCCTCAGGCTTCGCGGTCGCCAAGGACAGCGAGCTCGGCAAGCTCGGCATGTCCGCCGAGAAGTTCAAGCTGGAGGATGAAGCGGCCGCAGCTGCGGCGATCGACAAGTTGAAGCCGCTGCTTCAGGGCAAGATCGTCGGCGTACAGGCTGCCACCACCAACCTCGACTTCGTCAAGAAGTACTTCGGCGACATCGTCGAGATCCGCGAATACAAGACCACCGAACAGCACGACCTCGACCTTGCTGCCGGCCGCATCGACGCGCTCTTTGCCCAGCAGACGGCCCTTGCCGCCACGCTCGCCAAGCCGGAATTCGCCGACTACACGATCGCCGGCCCGGGCTTCGTCGGTGGCGTCTTCGGTCTCGGCACCGGCGCTGGTCTGCGCAAGGAAGATACCAAGCTCAAGGACATGCTGAACGCAGCGATCGACTCCGCCATCGCGGATGGCACGATCAAGCGTATCTCCGAAAAATGGGTCGGCACTGACGTCACCCCGGTCAAGTAACATCGGCGAACCATCTGCAGCCGGGATTGTCGCAATTCCGGCTGCGGCAGTGCCATAAAGGGGTTCGCCCGCATGCTTGAAAAACTGCATCTGCTGGGTTTTGCCGAAGGCGGTTGGGGTATGGCCCTTCTCGGCGCAGCAGCCATGACTTTACTGCTCTCTGTCCTGGGCTTTCTGCTCGGCGCCGTCTTCGGTGCCCTGGGCGCAAGCGGCGCCTTGTCGTCGAAACGTTTCCCCAGGTCGCTGGCCTCGGCCTATGGCACCGTCTTTCGTGGCGTGCCGGATCTCCTGACCATTTACCTCTTCTACTATGGCGGCTCCGTCGCCCTTACCGCCATCTCCAAGAGCTTTGGTTCGGAGGGTTTCGTCGGCCTGCCATCGCTGGCAACAGGCGTCATCGCGATCGGCATCATCTCGGGCGCCTATCAGGCCGAGGTCTATCGCGGCGCCTATCTAGCGGTCGAACGCGGACAGTTCGACGCGGCGAAAGCCTTGGCCCTGTCGCGCCTGCAGATGCTGCGCCTCGTCATCATTCCCCAACTCTTGCGCCACGCGATCCCGGGCCTCAGCAATGTCTGGCAGTTGGTGCTCAAGGATTCCGCCCTGATCTCCGTCATCGGCCTCGTCGAACTGATGCGCCAGGCTCAAATCGGTGCCGGCTCCACGCGGGAACCCTTCCTGTTCTATCTCGCCGCCGCTGGCCTGTACTTCGTCATCGCCGGCATCACCGGACAGGTCTTCCGCGTTCCCGAGACACGCACATCCCGGGGGATCATGCATCGATGATCGACATCGGCTTCTTCCTCGAAATCATTCCGAAGCTGCTCTCCGGCGTGCCCTTGACGCTGCAATTGGCCGGCACTTCGATCCTGCTCGGCTTCGTCCTGGCGCTTCTGCTGGCGCTCGCACAGCAGGGAGAGCACAGGCTGGTCGTCTGGCCCATCAGAACTTTCGTTGCCGTCTTCCGCGGCACGCCGCTGCTCGTCCAGATCTTCCTGATCTATTACGGCCTCGGCCAGTTCCGCCCCTCCCTGCAGGCGATCGGGCTGTGGGGGCTGTTTCGCGAACCCTACTGGTGTGCGATCCTCGCACTGACGCTGAACACGGCCGCCTATGGCAGCGAGATCCTGCGCGGCGCCATCAAGAACGTCCCGCGTGGCCTCGGCGAAGCAGCCCAGGCGCTCGGCATGTCTCGCCTTCTGACCCTGCGTCTCGTGATCCTGCCGATCGCGCTGCGTCAGGCGATCCCTGCCTATGGCAACGAAATCATCCTGATGGTGAAGGGCACTTCGCTTGCCTCGATCATCACGCTGATGGAGGTGACCGGCATTGCCCAGGGGCTGATTTCCCAGAGCTATCGTGCGATCGAGGTCTTCATCGCGGCAGGAACGATCTATCTTTTCATGAACTTCCTGATCGTCCGGGCACTAGCCTTCCTGGAGATCCGCATGACACCTTACAGATCCCGCGGCTGAAGCCGTGGCACAAGAGAATACGAGGAGACTGACAAGGATGCGCAATTTTGAGAAGCCAACGCGGTCGGTGGCCGTTTCGGCCAAGGCCATGGCTGCGACCTCCCACCCCTATGCCACTCTGACGGCGATCAATATCCTGCAGGCAGGTGGCAATGCCATGGATGCAGCGATTGCCGCCTGCGCCGTGCAATGCGTGGTCGAACCGGGCTCCACCGGCATCGGTGGCGATTGTTTTGCGTTGTACGCTCCGAAAGGCGGCGCAGAGGTCATCGCCTACAACGGCTCCGGCCGCACGCCGAAAGCGCTGACGATCGACTGGTTCGAAGAGCGCGGCCTGACAGAGGTTCCGCGTCAGTCACCATCGGCCGTCACCATTCCCGGCGCCATCGATGCCTGGACCCGCCTGCATGCCGACCACGGACGCCTATCCTTTGCAGAGGTTCTCGCACCCGCCATTCGCTACGCCGAAGAAGGCTACGCGATCACGCCGCGCGTCCACCGCGACTGGAAAAAGGAAGAGGAGCTTTTGGCCGCAGACAAGGCGGCAGCGGAGATCTTCCTGCCGGGCGGTCGCGCACCGCGCATTGGCGAAACACACCGCCAGCCGAAGCTTGCCGCAACGCTCCGAAAGATCGCCGCCGAAGGTCGCGATGGCTTCTACAAGGGGTCCGTCGCCGAAGACATGGTGGCGCATCTCAACGCCCATGGCGGTGTGCATACGCTTGAGGATTTCGCGACAGCCAAGGGCGAATACGTGACCCCGGTGACCACCGACTTCCGCGGCTACACCGTGCACGAGTGCCCCCCCAACGGCCAGGGCATCATCGCGCTGCTGATCCTCAACATCCTCTCCTGCTTCGACAATAAGCTGGAACCGCAGTCTCCCGATCGCCTGCATCTGGAGATCGAGGCCACCCGCCTCGCCTATGCCGCGCGCGACGCCTGGGTTGCCGATCCCGCCAAGGCGAACGTGCCGATCGATGAACTCCTTTCAGCCGACTTCGCGCGGGGACTGGCCGAGAAGATCGACCTGACCCACGCAATGACCGAGCTGCCGGATTTCGAGATGCCGCTGCATCGCGACACCGTCTACATCTCGATCGTCGACGAAGATCGCAATGCGGTCAGCTTCATCAACTCGATCTTCGACAGCTTCGGCACCGGTCTGGTCGCACCGAACTCGGGCGTGATCCTGCACAATCGCGGCCAGAGTTTCTCGCTCAAGCGTGGGCACCCCAACATGATAGCGCCTGAAAAGCGCCCGCTGCACACCATCATCCCCGGCATGGTCACCCGCAACGGCCGCACGGAAATGTCCTTCGGCGTGATGGGCGGCTATTACCAGGCCATGGGCCATGCGCATCTCATCTCCAAGGTCGTCGACTACGACATGGACATGCAGGATGCGATCGATCTGCCGCGCCTGATCCCCGTCGGCGGCAAGGTCCCGCGCGTTGAAGCCGAACACACTGTTCCGCCGGAGACGGTGGCCGAACTGACCCGCCGGGGCTTCGAAATCGTCCCCGCCGAAGATCCGATCGGCGGCGCGCAGGTGATCCGCATTGACTGGGAAAACGGCACGCTTGCGGGCGCATCTGAATCGCGGAAGGATGGGATTGCATTTGGCTATTGAGGTGCGCGAGACCCAAGCCGGATGAAATGCAAGGACAGAAAAAGGGAGGGCCCGGAACGCATCCGGGCCTTCGCAAGTACCAATTCCAAACAGCGTTCCCACGGTTGATTGGCGTGAGTGACCGGTATGCTCCCTTTGCTATCAGCACCCTTCAGAGCAGCGGCGACGCGTTACACGCACACGAGGCTGCGGGGCGCCTGTGAGTTTGGAGCATCTGTGCCCGAATGGCCGCAGGAGCATACCCAGCTCTCTTCCGGTCTCTTCATCGGAGAGTGTGAAACTATCAGTCTGGACAACCTGCTGCTGATAAGGGAAGTCACGAACCAATCCCTGATCAAAAGCGGGTCTTGCTGGCCGGGCTCCGTGGTGCTGAGCCTACCCTTGCAGGCCTCTGGAAATGCCTGGACGGGTGGTCACAGGATTGACGCACCCTGCGGCTTGCTGTCGAGCGGGGCCAACCTGCCGGAAATCATCACGCCGACCGCCCTTGATCTCGTATCTGTTGTCTTCGACCAACACTGGTTCGCCCATAGCGCCCTGATGGCCGGACACCACGAACTCAGTCAACGGATATGGCGGCACGAGAGCATGGTGCTGGCACCCGCGCCACTCCTGAAGCTTCAACACATCTTCAAACGATCCTTCTGCACGATCGGAACCGCCCCCGGCATTCTCGACGATGGCAATGTTCGCACGCAAATCGAACACGAGATTACCTGCGCCTTGATCGAGGCGTTTCAGAGCGCGAAAACAGTCGAACCGATGCGCGACACTCCACACAAGGCGACGGCAGACTCGGCCCGCAGTCTTATTCTGTCGTCTCAAACCGAACAGATGGATATCGAAGAGATCTGCAAGGTTCTGCGCGTTAGCCGGCGGCATCTGCAAAACTGTTTTCAGCGTTCATATGGCCAAAGCGCGATCCAGTTCGCAAAGGCCATCCGTCTGAACCGTGTGCGCAAGAGCATCATCAGCTTGGCCCGGCAAGACCCTTCCTGTACAATCGGAGACATCGCATCCGACCATGGCTTCTGGCACCTGAGCCGTTTTGCGGGCGAGTATGCGAAACACTTTGGCGAACTCCCGTCCCAAACACTGATGAAGATTGCGCCTCGGCAGGTGACGAGGGTCAAGGCCGTGCCGAAATCGGATAACGGCTAGCGGACGGCTTCACTACGATCCCCCCGAACTCATCGTTTAGGGGGACAAACTCGATGAAAAACCTGAGTATTCTCAGACGTGCTGCGGCTGCTTGCTGCTCTCTCCTACTTGTTTCAAATTCGGCATCCGCCGACGAACTCGGAATCACGATCACGCCGTTCGGCGTCGGTGACTTCGGAGCGGGACAGCTTCCGCCGCCGACACCGGTCGGGACCGTTGCCATCTCCACGTCCTACTACTCTGCCAGAGTGAACAAGAACGGAAACGGCGACGACGCAGGTGACAACTATCGAAACGACGTGAAGTCGGTTGCGCTCGCCTATATCCAGATGACGGAATCAGAATTCCTCAATGCCAATTACGGCTTCGGTATTGTGGTCCCCTTCATTGACATCAAGGGCTCCATCAGTCCGGTTGGCGCCGGCACGACGCTGAGCAACGGCATGTCTGGCATCGGCGACGTGCAGTTTGTTCCGATCATCCTGCAATGGAATGTCAGCGAACAGTTCCAGATGAATGCGTCGCTGCAGGTCCAGGCTCCGACAGGGGAATACAACACGACCGACGCCTTCACGGTTGGCGTCAATCACTGGGCAATCGCACCGGTCGTCGCAGCAACCTACATTACCGAAACCGGGCTGGAGTTTTCGACACGAGTCGAGCTGAACTTCAACACGAAGAATATCGCCAACGATTATGTGAGCGGTGTCGGCTACAAGCAGGAATTCGCTGTCGGTCAGCACTTCGGGCCGTTTACCATCGGGCTCGGCGGCTACGGCTACGCCAACGTCACCGACGACTCCGGCAGTGCAACCAGCCCGAACAAGGGCCGCGTCTTCGCCCTTGGACCGGCAATCACCTACTTCCAGCCCGGCATGCCCTTGATCGGTTTTCACGCTTACAAGGAGTTTGGCGCACGCAACCGACCGGAAGGCTACAACGTGGCTCTCCGAGTGGGCATGACGTTCTAAGCAGAACTGAAGGCGGGCCTCGACATAGCGGGGCCCGCCTGCAAGATCGCCCGATCAATTCGCGTTTCACGCGACTTCTTTCAGATATAAATCGCAGACATGCTTTCGCCTGCAGTATTTGCAACGGAGCAAGACGACATCAATCCGGAACTCCATTGGATAAAGCGCTGGCGCGAGCTTCGACAGGAAGCAGCGCCTTTCGCCGTACATCGAAATCGCTGTGATGTGAGCGCAACTGATACTGCCGAGACCTCGTTCTTGCTTCAGGCGGTGAAAGCCGCTGGTCTGAAACACGTGACGCGCTATGCAGCCGTTATCCGGGTTTCGGAAATGTCGTGACCAACGGATAGCCTCCACGCCCCAAATACACGCCTCATCGGCCCAGAACGCCCACGTCGTCCGGAGAACGCGGTGTTCAGCAACGGTAGGCCATGCAGCACACGTCCTCCCATATAAACAGCCGCCTTCGAACTGTCAGTTAGAGTAGTCTTAAGACTGACCGAGCTAATATGCTTCCAACCATTAGAAACGGGCGAAGTCTAACGACCAGCCACGGAGTTGGCCATCTGCATCGCGAGGTAGTTTTCCGATCTTGTCTGTTAATCTCCTGAACTCGGATCAAACGGCTCGCTACACCGACGCGAGAGGGCCCTATCAGATCAACTGGCGCCCACCCAAACCCCTTGCTTTCGTCGATTTCATGCGCTTTGGCGAAGTCTGCGCTGACCAAGCACAACTTACAGGAAATGCCTGATGCCCATGAAAGGCTTAAGCCTTCGCAGCAAGCTCATGCTGCCGGTGTTGATTGTCGGCGCCTTTGCGATGGTGATGGCGGTCTTCACGCTTATGAGCCTGAGGGATGCGCTGATCAAGAACTCCATCGACAAGGTCCATGCCATGGTGGACGCGGCAAAGAATATCGCCGTCGTCAATCATGCATTGGTACTCGACGGGAAGCTGACCCTGGCAGAGGCTCAGGAGCGGACCCGAGACGCTATCCGGGCCATGGAATTCGATGGCGGGTCTCGGGTGTTTGCATTTGACGAACAGGGTATCCGGATTGTCAGTGACACAGAGGAAAACGAGGGTACCAGCGCCTGGAAATCCCCGCATACGCAGTCGATGATCCAGCAGGCGCTGGCCGGAGGCGGTATCACTTACTATCGGGGAGCTCGGACACTCAACGGCGTGGTCACCACACAGAACCCGAAGGCCGCGTGGTCGGAACATTTTGCGCCATGGGGCTGGGTGATTGCCTCGGCGGCCTACACCGAAGATGTGCAGACTGCATTTCTGAAACGGCTGGCCACAGTCACAGTCGCATTTCTCATCGCTGCTTCCGTCGTCACTTTTGCGGTTCGACGGATAATTCGCGATCTGAGAGAGCCGATTGATCGGTTAACGCAGAAAATGATGCGATTGGCCGATGGCGATCCGAACTTCGAGGTAACCGACCAGGATCGGCGGGACTCGATTGGTGACATGGCCCGCGCAATGAAGGTCTTGACCCACTACGAACGGGAACGGCATGAATTGCAAATCGAACTAAGGCAGCTCGCCTTCACGGACCGTCTGACCGGGTTACAAAACCGAACAGCATTGAATGACCAGCTTCCACGCGCTGTCGAAGAAGCAATGTCGAAGAACAATCAGTGCTCGCTTCTGATTGTTGATGTGGATCGTTTCAAGACAATCAACGAGATCCTCGGCCACAATGCCGGAGACGCGGTGCTTCTCGATATCGCGAGCCGTCTGGAACGCGCCGTTGGGACCCAAGGCTCGGTTGGTCGATTGGCGGCAGATGAATTCTACATCATCGTGCCGGACGTGGAAGCCGCAGGCGGCCTGCCGCAACTGATCGAAATCATACAATCTCATATCGCAGAACCGATATCCGTCGGTGGTGAAACAATCAGTGTGACCGCGAGTATCGGCATGGCATCCTTGCCCAAGGATACGACATGCGCCAAGGATTTGCTTCGCTTTGCCGACACGGCCCTTCATGTGGCAAAGGAGGCAGGCGGGAACCTCGCCAGGGACTACGCCCCTGAAATGAGCGAGGACATCGCCGCACGGTTTCGAACCGAGGCAATGATCAATGATGCTCTCCAGAAAGGCGAATTTGTCGCCTACTATCAGGCGAAGGTAGATCTTTCATCGGGAGAAATCATCGGGGCCGAAGCGCTTTGCAGATGGCGCAACGGCGATAACGGTTTCATCGCCCCATCGACCTTTATCCCGATTGCCGAAGAAACTGGCCAGATCGTCCATATCGGCGAGGTCATTCTGCGATCCGCTTGCACCTTTGCCGTCGAATGCAATCAGAGGAGTGGAAAGCAATTCGTGGTCGCCGTCAACATTTCGGCACGGCAGCTGATGTACGGAAATTTTCTCGCCACACTGCTTCAGAGCCTGCAAGAGACCAGCTGCCGGCCGGAATGGATCAGTCTGGAGATTACCGAAAGCCTGTTGCTCACAGACTCCGGTATGGTGATTGATACACTCAATTCGATATCAGCACTGGGTATCGAGATCGCCATCGATGACTTCGGGACCGGCTATTCAGCCTTGAGCTACCTATGCCGTTTCCCGATCTCCTGCCTGAAGATCGATCAGTCCTTTGTTCGCAACATGCTGGAGGATCCGCAGCAGGAAGTGCTCATCCGGACAATCATCAAGATGGCACAAGGCCTGGGCATGAAGACTGTTGCAGAAGGTGTCGAAACGAAAGCCATAGCGCGAAGGCTACGGCAAATGGGCTGCGAACTGGGACAAGGTTATCTTTGGCACAAGCCGAGCGACGCGGATGCCTTGCTGCACCGACTGCCGTCAGAATCGGCCAAGGTTTTTGCGAGCTCTCGGATCTCGGCATAGCCCCGCGACAGCGGCAATCAGATCGACGGCCTCTCGACCATGAGGCATCCCGGGCTTCGCCTCCAACTTTGACGGACCTGCATCAAACCTTGAGGGAACAACTCTCCAGGATTTGCACAAACGTCTTGGTCAGCGGACGATCCATCCAGTCCTCGGACGTGGCAATCTGAAACTTGGCCTTGTAGGAAAAAAGATCAGGTCTGATTGGCCGAATTCGCCCGGCTTTCTGAAAGCTGTCTGCGTAATGGTCGGGCAGGTAGCCGAGATAGTTGCCGGAGAGGATCAGGAATGCCTCTGCTTCCATATTCGAGACTGTGGCATGGGGATTGGAGATCGCAAAGATCTTGATATCGCGCGCAGCCCAGTAACTGCGGCCGATGATGCGGTGGACCCTGACCACGTCGATCGTGATTTCATCGTCGGGAACATCAAAGAGAGGGTGCCCTCGCCCGCAATAGAAGTTCTGCAACTCGTCATAAAGGTCGATATAACTCAATCCGAGGGCCATCCTCGGAAAGCTGCCGATGCCCAGATCGAGTTTGCGCGCCACGATATCACGAAGCAGCTCCCCCGGCGGCCGGGTTTCGAGCACGAGGCTGACGGAAGGCGCGGCATCGACGAGCTTGCCAACCGCATCGGCCAGTGCTGAACGGGGATCGGAGATGATGTTGTCCACCATACCGACCGTCAGCGTTCCGGCGAGATTGGATCGCAGACCGGAGACCTTCCGGCCGAATTGATCGAGAGACCCGAATAGGCGCTGACATTCCTCGAAGACGAGGCGCCCATGCTCCGTGAGCACAAAGCCCCTGCGTCCCCGTTTGCAGAGGCTGACACCCAGCCGCTGCTCAAGGGCGGTGATCTTCTCCGAAATGGTCGACAGGGACAGGTTCAGATCGGATTGTGCAGCCGAGAGGCCACCGGCCTCCACCACCCGCATGAATATCCGCATCAAACGGATATCAACGTTATCTACGGAGAAGGACTGACGAGGATTGCCGTCAAATTTCCGCAAATTGTGGTCTCCGCGCCGCGCATCGAGCTTGTCCGCGCCATCGGAAATCGAGCTCATGCTTTAGGAATTCATCACAAAACGGTATAGACGCGGATGGTCACTTCATCCAGGGAAAACCGGCAGGTCGAAATGAAAAGCCTGTCTGAAAGCCAGCTGTGCGGGCCATCAGGAGCATCGAAGACCGGAGCGGCTCGAAAGTAGACCTCGTGGTCATCGACAGGCTCTCCTCGATCCATCCGGTTTATCGCATCCTTGTTCGCGATGAAGAGGCCCTTGTTCTTGACGTAGACACAGGTTCCATCGACGTTCTGAATCACATAATGCGCCTCTATGACCGTGACGCCGTCGGCGCGGACCAAGGCATAGTCCGCGCCGCCGGGGAGGATCCGGCCCTCAAACTTCGGGCCGGAAACGGAGCCGTCAATAATCCGGAATACCATCCTCGAGCCGTTTCGACCGGCGCCGAGTTCCAGAGGCTTGGAGACCTTCGCGCGGATTTCGAAGGCAAATTCCGAATTGATTGCGTCAACCATGTCTCACTCAAGCCTGGTAGGTGATGCGACCGGCGCAGATCGTGTAGGCGGCCGCGACTGTCTCGATCGCCTCCGGATCGATGGCGTCCAGGACGGTGTCCCAGACCACGATGTCAGCCGCGAAGCCCGGCTTCAACTGCCCTTTCCAGTCTTCGGCAAACTCGGTGAAGGCAGCCTTCGTCGTGTAGGCGTCGAGCGCTTCCATGAGTGTCTGGCGGTTATCCGGCAGATCGTCTGCCCAGCGCTGACGGGTCATCGCGGAATGGATCGATCGCATCGGCGAGACGGGGGATACCGGCCAGTCCGACGAGAAGATGAGATCAACGCCCGCAGTCCTGATCGCACGCCAGGCATAGGCGCGCTTCCAGTTGCTGCGGCCAATGCGCGTGAGCGTCGGCTCCAGGGGCAGCCCCATCTGGCCTGGTGGATGCGGAGGCTGCATGGATGCGATGATCCGCATGTCCGCCATGCGCTGGATATCGACATCGCGAACGACTTCAATGTGCTCGATGCGGTGACGGCTGTCGCGGGCACCATTGGCGATCCTCGCCGCAACATAGCCATCGATGACGCTGGCCACAGCTCCATCACCGATCGAATGGACGGCAATCTGCAGGCCACGCTTGTCGGCCTCGGTGCAGATGCGATTGAAGGTTTCCTGATCGAAGCGCGGCTCGCCTTTCCAGCCGGGACGATCAGCATAATCGTCATACATCAGCGCCGTATGGGAATCGAGAACACCGTCCATGAACACCTTGACGGTACCCGAGTTCAGCCACTCGCCGTTGAAATCGGCGCGCATCTGGGCGGCCTTGTCCATCTGCTCGACGATGTCGCCGCTGACGTAATGCAAGGGCACACGCCCGCGGCAAATCAGATTGCCCTCTGCCTGGATTTCGGACAGCAGTTCGAGCTGATAGCGATTGCCATCCATGTTCTGAAAGCTGGTGATACCGTGGCTGGCCAGATGATGAAGACCCCGCTTGATCAGCTCCCGATCAAAGGCGCGATCGGCAGCGGTCGGTGCAATTTCAGGCTCATCGCCCGTGCTGAGGCCGAGGCGATCACGGCCGGCGCTTGCACTGAGCGCCATGACGTCGTCGAATGCGTAATGTTCACGCAACTCACCATTTGCCAGACCGTCATCGCCCATGACGATCTCGTTGCCTGACGGCAGCTGGCGGCCTTCCAGAATCCCGGCCTTGGTCAGGGCGATCGTGTTCGCCCAAACCGTGTGATGATCCGGCGACATCAGCGCCAGTGGCCGGTCGGCAAGGATGGAATCCATAATGTGTCGATCGAGACCGCGATCATCGCCGAGAATGGTGTAGTCGGCCGTATTCGCAATCAACAGCGGATCATTCGGCTTCGAGGCGGCATAGGCCTGGACGGCAGCCTTCAGAGCTTCGTAGCCCTTGACGTTGTAAAGCGACAGCTGGTCGAGTTCGGCCGAACCGCCGAAGATATGGATATGGCTTTCGTTGATGCCGGGCGTGACCGTCTTGCCCTGGGCATCGATCAATTTCGTTTCGGGACCACGGTAGGCGGAGACATCGTCATAGCTGCCAACAGCCAGGATGCGGCCGTCGGCCACCGCAATGGCATCGGCCTGCGGCTGGTGTGCATTCATGGTGATGACGCGGCCGTTCGTAATGATCAGGTCGGCAGTAGTGGCCATGGGTTTTCCTCCAGAGATACGGCGTGGAAGTGCGGTCGAACCGCCTTCCGGTTTTGATTACTCGACTGTCAGGTAGTATTTCCGGCAGGTTTCAAGCACCTCGAACCGGCCGTTGAAACCCTTCTGCATGGCATAGGTGTCGCCGGCACCGAAGACCTGTGCTGCGCCGCCATCCGGCGTGATGCAAACCTTGCCAGAGATGATATGGGCCAGCTCGTTGAAGGGGTAATCGTCCATGCGTTCGGCATAGGGTGTTGCCTCCCAGATACCACAGGTCTGGCTACCCTCGGACAAGATGACGGTGCCCTGCTCGGTCGGGGCAGGCGTCAGCAGGCTTTCGGCGGGAACAACCTGGCAGCTCTCCAGACCGTTCGGGCCATCTGGTGTCAGGGCGATAATCTTCGACATACGTTCAGTCCTGAATTCTAGCGATGGATCAGTTTTGGATGGTGATGTGCTTAACCGCGCAGTAGGCCGACAGGCCCCACGGACCGAGCTCGCGACCGATACCGCTGGCCTTGAAACCGCCCCAGGCGGTGTTCGGGAAGATGATCTGCGGCGTATTGATCCAGATGTGACCCGCATCAATCCGGTCTGCGATCTTGGCCGCGCGGTCGCCATCGCCCCCCACAACCGTGGCCGCCAGGCCGAAATCGGTATCGTTCGCCAGGAAGACGGCCTCGTCATCCGTGCTGAAGCTGCGGATGGCGAGTACGGGGCCGAAGATCTCATCCCGCCAGATCGCATGGTCCATCGGTACGTCGCGGAAGATTGTCGGCTGGACGAAGAAACCGGGACGATCCTGTTCGATGCTGCCGCCGGTCAGACACTGGAGCCCGTCTGCCTTGGCCTGGGCGAGAAACTCACCGACCTTGGACCATTGCGCCGCTGTCGTCAGAGGGCCCATTTCGCCATCGTCCCGGTCATGTCCGGCCACCACAAGGGCCTTTGCCTTGGCGACGAGCGCCTCGGTAAAGTCGATGGCGATACGGTCGGCCACAAGCAGCCTTGATGTGGCGGAACACATCTGACCGCAATTGAAGAAGATGCCGGCAGCGGCGATATCGGCGGCCTGGGAGATATCGGCATCGTCAAGGACGACGATCGGCGACTTGCCGCCAAGCTCCAGCGAGACCGGCACCGAGCGCCGTGCAGCCGCCGCCATGACCCGCGAACCGGTCGCATTGGAGCCGGTGAAGGAGATCTTGCGAAAGCGACGATCAGAACACAGGGCCGCCCCGACATCGCCACCACCGGGCACGATGTTCAAAACACCTGCCGGCAAACCGGCTTCCAGCGCGAGGTCGCCGTAGACGAGCTCAGCTAGCGTCGTGAATTCCGACGGCTTCAGCACCGCCGTGCAACCGGCCGCCAGCGCAGGCGCCAGCTTCCAGGCCGTCGTGACCATGGGAAAGTTCCACGGCACGATCAGAGCGACGGGCCCCAGCGGCTCGAAATGTGTTCGCCCTGAAAGACCGTCCTGAGCCAGCGCCACGGCGGAGCCCTGGCGACCATCCAGTTCACACGCCAGATCGGCGTAATAGTCGAAGGTCGCGGCGGCATCCTCGACATCGATTTCCGCTTCGAAGCGCGGCTTGCCGTTGTTGAGGCGCTGGAGAGCGATCAGTTCGTCCTTACGGGCACGAAGCCCGGCTGCAAAGAGACGCAAGAAGTCGGCACGCTTGGAACCGCCCAGGCGTCGCCAGCCGTCAAAGGCATCCTGAGAGGCCTGCGCGGCGTCTGAAACCTGGTCAGCAGAGGAAGCCAGGAATTCGGCAAACACCCGACCACTCGTCGGATCGATCGCAGGCAAGGCAGAGCCGGAACGCCCTGCATGCCAAGCGCCATTGATAAAGACAGTCTGAGACCGAGCGATCAGGGCAGACAGGTCGGGTCCACCGGCCACATGTGCGAAAGAGGTCATCATAGCGGAAAACCCATCCGGTGCACCATCTTGATCCAGAGCTTGCGCCAGCCGCCCTTCTGGTCGACTTCATCGAGCGCATACATGGTGAGCTTGGCTCCGATCCACCGGAAGGGTTCCGGCGGGATCCAGTTCGGCAGGGTCCGGGCAAAATCCAGATCGAGATCGGGGCCCGTCTTCCCATCGAGGATATCGAGACCGATATTGGCGCCAAAGCGGGTGGTGGTCACACCGAAACCGGAATAGCCACCCGCATAGATGCCCTTGCCGCCGTAGTAGCGCTGGAAGTGCACCGCCAGGCGCATGGTCAGATCGATCGGACCGGACCAGGCATGGGTGAACTTCACGTCATGCAGCTGCGGGAAGGTATTGAAGAAATAGCCGGCGAGCCGCTCATAGGTCTCGATCTGACGATCCTGGGCCGGATCCGTATTGTTGTTGAAGAAGTAGCCGACCCGGCCGCCAAAGATGATACGGTTGTCCGAAGTCAGGCGCGTGTAGTTCAGCTGTGTCCGCGTGTCGTAGACGCCCTGTCTGTTCTTCCAGCCAAGCCGCGCAAGCTGCTCTTCGGTCAGAGGCTCGGTCGCGATCACCCGGTCGCGAACGGCGACGATGCGGCTCTTGATCTTCTTGTGACCCGCATTCCAGGCATTCGTGGCAAACAGCACCTTGGGTGCCTTGACCCGACCATCATGCGTGATGATCGTCAGGGTCGATCCATTGTCCTCGACGCCGGTCATCGGCGTGTGTTCATAGATCCGCACACCCAGGCTCAAGGCGACGCGCTTCAGGCCCCAGGCCAGCTTGGCCGGATGCACGATACCGCTGCGCTCGCGCGACCACATGGCCCCCTCGAAAATCGGAGATGCCAGTTCGGCCTGTGCCTGTTCGCGGTCCAGAAGCACAACATTGTGGCCATGCCGCTTGGCGAGCTCATATTCGTCCTGCAGCTCCTGAAGATGCGACTTGGCCACGGCCACGGTCATCTCCCCCGACCATTCCAGGTCGGCATCGATGCCATAATCATCGATCGTCTTCTGCCATCCGTCCAGGTTGGCCTTGCCAAGGCGTTCCAGCGCGGCAAGGTCATTCGGGAAGATCCGGTTGGCATTGTAGAGACCATGCATGACCGAGGTCGACACGATACCGCCCGGACGACCGGACGCGCCATGCCCAACCTTACCGGCTTCGATGATGACCACGTCGCGGCCAGAGTTTTCCTGCTTTGCCAGAATAGCGGCCCAGAGACCTGTAAACCCACCCCCGACGATCGCCAGGTCAGCATCTGTCGCGCCGACCAGGTGCATTTCCGAACCTGGCGCCAGCTTGTTGTCCAGCCAGAAGGGGTAGAGCGTGGCATCGGCCAGAGCTCTGCGAATTGCGATCATTTTGAATGTGCTCCGAGCAGTTTCGGGAGATCACCAAAGCGGGCGACCAGCGAGAAGATGATGACGGTGAGCGCGACAAAGAACACGGATGCAGAAGCCATGACCGGTGTGTAGCCGTAGCGCAGCGAGTTGAAGATCTTCATCGGCAGTGTTTCGATGACGGCGCCGACGGTCATGTAGGCAACGAGATACTCGTTGAGCGAGACGACGAAGGCGAAGGCAAAGCCTGAAATGACGTAGGGGCGAACAAGCGGAAAGACGATCGTCTTGAGGATCACCGTGTTGTCGGCTCCCATGGTTGCTGCCGCCTCCGGAAGACTGTCGTCAAGCGAGCCGAAGCCCAGTGACAGGGACACCAGCGGCAAGGAAACCAGAAAGATCCCGTGACTGATCACGACAGTCCATGTCTGGCCGTACAGTCCTACCTGCGTCCAGAAGGAAAGGAAGCCGAGCGCGGTTATCACGGGAGGTAGCAGGAAGGGCATCAGGCCGATGGCAAGAATACCCTTCACCCAGCCGATGCGATAGCGCCAGTTGAACCAGGCAAGCGGAAAGGCGATGGCCACTGCAAGGGCAGCTGAGAGGAAGGCAACGATCACGCTGTTGAGCAGCGCCCCCGACCAGTCCGGCAGCCGGAAGAGGTCCAGATACCAGGACAGATTGAAGCCCTGAGGCGGGAAGGTCAAAGACTTCCGCTCGTTCACCGACACGCCGAGAACGACAAGCAGCGGCGCACTCATCAGCAGTGCGAAAACGGAAAAGAAGATCCGGCGAACAGCGACCTGGCTCACGATGCATTCTCCTTGCGGCCAAACAGGACAACGGTGCCAACGATCAGCAGGGTGACGATGACGAGGAACACCGCAAGCGCCGCTGCAAAGGGGATGTTCGACTGCATCAGGGCCTGGTCGCTGATTGCAACCGACAAGGTCCAATGCTGCGGACGCCCGAGGATCTGCGGCATGAGATAGGTGCCGAGTGTGAAGACCAGGATCATCAGGAAAGTCGTGACGATGGTGTTCCGCTGCATCGGCAACACAACGATGAAGAACGTCCGCAATGGGGAAGTCCCGAGCGTGCGCGCAGCCTCTTCGATATGCGGATCCACCCGCGACAGGATCGGGTAGAGAACCAGAACGGCATAGGGAATTGCGGTATAGACCACGCCAGCGATCAAGGCGCCGAGCCCTGGCGCATAAGAGGCCGGCCGATCGAGAAGCCCGAGAAAGACGAACAGATTACTGATGCCCGCAGTGCGCGAAAGGATCGTCGTCCAGGCGAAGCCGATGATCGACTCCGACAGCGACAGAATAGAGAGCATGAAGATCAGCCACACGACCTGGGTTGACCGGGGCGAATTGACCAGCAGATACGAAAAGGGAAAGGCAATCACGATGGAGATTGCCGCAACCGCCAGCGCCAGTCCGAACGACGCGACCAGGAGCCCCACGAAGAACGGGCTGGCCAGCCGGCGATAGTTGTCGAGATTGAGGATCTCTTCATAGAGACCGCCACCGAGGTTCTTGTAAAAGGAAATCAGGATCATCGAGCCAAAAGGCACAACGAAGAACATCACCAGCACGACCGCCGGCAAGATCAGCGGGACATATCCGGTCAGATTCTGAGGTCTGGTCGTGTTCATGACTTACCTCAACACGACACAGGCCGAGCCTGGAACATGAACATGCACTGTGTCGCCCAGATCAAAAGGCAAGTGCTCTCGCGGCGACATCACGACGATCAGGTCCTTGGCGAGGCCCGGCACGGAGACATTCACTTCCAGGCTCGAGCCTAGATGGCGGATGAAGGCAACCGTGCCAGCGAGACTGCTGTCACCGGCAGCGGACCGCAAGGTCAGGTCCTCGGGACGAACGGAGAAATTCACTTTGCCGCCCGCTGCAACGCCGTCGATCAGCACCTGTCCACCCGGAACCACGACACGGCCACCGACTTTCGCATCCCCCTCGATGAGGTTCGCCACCCCGATAAAGTCTGCCACGAAGGCATTGGCCGGCGAGCGATAGATTTCGACCGGCGGTGCGATCTGTTGGATAACCCCACCGGACATCACGACAACCAGGTCCGCCGTGGTCATGGCTTCCCGCTGGTCATGTGTGACGAGGAAGGTGGTGATGCCAAGCTCCTGCTGCAGCCGCTTCACCTCAACTTGCATGGCCTCGCGCAGCTTCGCGTCGAGAGCTGACATCGGCTCGTCGAGAAGGAACAGCTTCGGCTTCAGTGCGAGCGCCCTGGCGATCGCGATGCGCTGTCTCTGACCGCCGGACAGCTGCGTAATTGCACGATCCGCGACACCCGGAAGGTGCACGAGATCGAGAAGCCGCTGAACCTCGCGATCCTGGACCTCCTTTGACGCCCCCCGGATGCGCAGGGGATAGGCGATGTTTTCCCCGACCGTGAGATGCGGAAAAAGGGCAAGCGACTGGAACACCATACCGAAGTCGCGCAGATGCGCTGGCACTTCGGTGATATCCTTGCCGTCCAGCAAGACCTTGCCGCTGGTGGTCGCTTCGAGGCCAGCGATGATGCGCAGCAAAGTCGACTTCCCGCAGCCGGAAGGCCCGAGCAGACAGACGAACTGTCCATTGGCCACGCTCAACGAGATGTTGCTCAGGGCGTTGACGGGGCCATAGGCCTTGTTGAGTTGGTGGATAGCCAGTCCGGACATTCGGGCACCTCAATAGAATGCGAATGGGCGCATGGCACCCATTTCGCTAAACGTTCATCAAATGGGATCGACGGTGCTGTTCAGCCCTGCTGCATCTCTGCCCAAACCTGGTTGATGAAGTCGGTCTTCATCGCCTGCATTTCGTAATGAGGCGTGATGGGCTCGATATTCGACGAAACCGCATTGAACTCTTCATCGGTCAGATCGAGCAGCGAACGATCGACAACCGGCGCGCTGCCCAGCTTGCGAGCCAGCTTGGCCTGTATGGCGGGCTGCGACATATAGTCGATATACACATGGGCAAGGTCAAGGGACGGAGCCGCAGACTTGGTGATGGCCCACGAGCCATAATCGAGCAGGCCGCCTTCGCTTGGCATGGTCGAGCGAACCGGGAAACCATCCAGGATCGCGAGTCCGGTGACGTCATGGTAGTACTGACCCATCGGGATTTCACCCGACTTCAGCGCCTGCTCGAATTGAGCCTCGTCGCGATACCAGAGACGAACATTCGGCTTGAGTTCGGCCACCTTGGCGGCGCAAGCGCGAATACCTTCGTCGGTGTCGAGGTAGTTCAAGCCTCCGAAATAGACCTTGGCAACGATTTCGAGGAGATAGGAGTTGCCGACATTGGCAAGCAGGCCGAGCGTGTCCTTGTACTTCGGATCCCACATGTCCTTCCAGGACGTCGGCGCTTCGGGAAATACGTCGGTGTTTGAAACCAGCGTGATGTACCAGCTTGTCGCCGCGACGGCCATGACCTCGCCGGCGGGGTTGGAACGCACGAGGTCCTGCTTCACATTGGCCATATTCGGCATTTTCTTCGGGTCGAGCGGGGCCCAGAGGCCGGAATTCATCCCGCGGATAACGCCGACTTGGGCCATCATCGAGATGTCGACCGGCGACTTGCCGGCCTTCTCTGCCTGCTGCAGCTGGATGAGCCATGCTTCTCCCGTCGGTTCGGCGACACTCTCCACAGCTATGCCGGTCGCAGCGGTGAACTCCGGGAATACTTCAGCGTCGAAGGTATCCTTGAAATAGCCACCATACACACCGATCCGCAGCTTCTTGTCCTGCGCCCGAACAATGTTTGGGAAACCGGTGACGAGCGGCGCAACGCCCAGAGCCGAGATACCAGCAAGCACCTGGCGGCGATTGATGCGCGACAGTCCGGACTGAGTCTTTTCCATTGAATTCCCCTTTTTTTGGCAGCGTAACTCGCTTCCAGAGAGGTTTGCCGATCCAGGATCGCGATTACATCAGGATATGACCCTCACTCACTTCGGTTAATTCCAAACTATATCCAAGCCGGCCTGTGTCTATTGTTGGCAAAACAAATTGAGAGATTTGAAGAATGGATGACCAGACGCATATCAGGATGCTCCGTGAGAAGTATGAGAACGCTTCGGGCGGCGATATCTTTGATCCACATTTCAAGAAGGTGGCAGAGGCCCAGTTTACCGGTGGCGACAAGCGGAAATGGCCGTTCGCGGGCGTGCCGACGCTGCTCGATGCCCCTTACAACCCGGATATCATCAACCTCCCGGACTTTGGCGGTATCGATGTTGCCCTGATCGGCGTTCCCATGGACCTCGCCGTCACCAACCGCAACGGCAGCCGCTTCGGACCGCGGGCCTTGCGAAGCGTCGAGCGCGTAGGCCCCTATGACCATGTGCTCCGGGTTTCGCCGATGAGCGAAATGAAGGTTGCCGATATCGGTGACGTGCCGATGCGCAGCCGTTACGATCTCGCGCAATGCCATGCCGATATCGAAGCCTTCTACCGCACCCTGGTTACAGCCGGTGTGAAGCCACTGAGCGTCGGTGGTGACCATTCGATCACCTCGTCGATCCTGAAGGCGGTCGGCGCGCGGGAACCTGTCGGCATGATCCACATCGACGCCCACTGCGACACCGCCGGTCCCTACGAAGGC
>CALSAF010000084.1:0-20147 GCA_943372805.1 Rhizobium sp. Q54 | reverse complement strand
ACAGGAGACGTTCGCCCTCACCGATTGCCGCCCGCACAATGGTATCGAGGCGCTCCATGAAGACATGGCGCGTAGGAAAGTTCTCCACCCAGTCGATGACAGTCCGATCGCCGTCGCACCGGGCAAAGCAAGCCCAGAGCGAGTTCTTTCCAGAGACCGGTTGCCCGGCGCCGGACCAGTCGACGATCAGGATGCGATCGAAAACCGGCATCATTTTTTCTTCTGCATCGACTTTGGCCCCAGCGGATGGTCCGCATGGGGATAAGGCGCATGGTGATGGTCGTGGCCATGGCTGTGACCGTGGCCATGATCATGGCTGTGGTCGTGACCATGCGAATGGGCGTCACCATGGTCGTGTCCGTGGCTATGGTCATGGTCATGGTCATGGCCGTGGTGAGCATGATCGTGGTCATGATGGCCACAGCCACAATTGGGTCCATGCTCGTGGCTCGCCGGCTTCCCGGAGGACGGTGCGTCCATCACGGCCTGCAGGGACGCATCGGGGGCGGCGTTCAGCAGATGGCCATATTTGCCGCCGAGTGTTGTCTGCGGCGCGTAGTCGAAGGCCGGCTTCAGCGGGGCCGGTTCGGCATGGCTGTGCACCGGCGTCCAGGGCAGACCATGCTCACGACAGAAATCCTGATCGCGACAGGAGGCATCGCAATCACCCTTGCAGGGACAGTTTTCCAGCCCACCGCCGATGCCCTCGACATGGTGGTGATGACTCTCCTGGGGCTGGCCGACATCGGCCTCGAAGCCGAGTACCTGTTCGCGATACTTGCACATCTGGCAGTTCATCACTGCCGCACCTTCGAGGATTTCCTTGACGCGATCCTGGAAGGCATCGAGCACCAGCGGGTGGTCGTTCAAATAGCTCGCCTTGACGAACTGGATCTCCGGATGCCGCGCCGCCACCTCGTCGGTATAGCTGTAAATGCGCTTCACCAGCACGCCGGTGAACAGGAAATAGGGGAAGACGACGATGCGCTTGTAGCCGAGCTTGGCGGCATGGGTCAGGCCCGGCTCGACCAGCGGGAAGGTCACGCCCGAATAGCAGGTCTCGCCCCATCCGAAGCCCATGCCTTCCCAGAGCATGCGCATGACCTTGGTGGCGTTGGAATTGGCGTCCGGATCGGACGAGCCGCGACCGACCACCATCAACAGCGTCTCGTGCTTGTCGACGAAACCGAGTGTCTCGTTTGCCTCGTCGACAGCCGTCTGGATGCGGTCGCCGGCGGCGCGGATCATCTTCAGGTCAATGCCGAGTTCACGGCCGTAATTGATGACGAAATCCTTGTGCTGCGCCTGATAGGTGTTGAGCACCGACGGGATGTCGTTCTTGGCGTGGCCGGCGGCAAAGAGCATGCCGGGGACGGCCAATACGCGGGTCACGCCCTGTTCGCGCAGGCTGTCGAGGCCGGCCGAAATCACCGGATTGCAGAATTCGAGATAGCCATATTCGACCGGCATATCGGGATTGCGGGCGCGCAGCGCCTCTGCAATCACGGCGAATTCCTTCGCCGCGTTCTGATTGCGGCTGCCGTGGCCGCATACCATGATTCCGAGTTTTTCCGCCATGCGATAAAGGCCTCCCTGCTTCGTTTTTCTTTCTGTACGAAGCGCCGGACTTATCGCGCCTTTCGGCACGGTCCATGGCCTTTGGGACAGCTCCGGAATTGGCCCCCGGATTGGGTCGGCCGCACCGGACTATTTCCAGCCTGTCGAACAGGCGCCGTCGCACATTGTCATGAGCTTTATCGAAGGCTTATCCAGTGGTCAAACCGGATTGCGGCGCTTTGTGTGACGGAAGCGCCAGTCCACAGAATGTCCCGTGTGCGACCTCTCCGACAGGCTTCGCGGTTGCGACTCCACGGCGATTGGTTCACAAGGGCGACACCTTCCCGTCGACACCCACCGTTGAGTCTCCCCGTGGTCGATCTCGCTTTCCAGGCCCTGCTCCTGCTCTTCATTGCCGCCTTCATCGCCGGCTTCATCGATTCGATTGCGGGTGGCGGCGGGCTGATCACCATTCCCGCCATGCTGATTGCGGGCATTCCGCCGCTGGAAACGCTCGGCACCAACAAGCTGCAGTCGATGTTCGGAGCGGGATCGGCCACCATCGCCTATGCCCGCAAGGGTCATGTCGACCTGAAAAAGCAGTTGCCGATGGCGGCCATGGCAGTGATCGGTGGGGCGCTCGGAGCCGTGGTCGCGAGCTTTGTTCCGGCCGCCGTGCTGCGCGCCTTCATGCCTTTCCTGCTGGTCGCCATTGCGCTCTACTTTGCGCTGAAGCCGAACCTCTCTGACATCGACAGCCACCAGCGCATGACACCCTTCATGTTCGGCCTCACCTTCGTGCCGATGATCGGCTTTTACGACGGTGTCTTCGGGCCGGGAACCGGCTCCTTCTATATGCTCGCCTTCGTCTCGCTTGCCGGTTTCGGCATGCTTAAGGCGACCGCGCATACGAAGCTCCTGAACTTCGGCTCGAATGTCGGCGCCTTCCTTGTCTTCGTCGCGGGTGGCGTGGTGCTGTGGAAGATCGGCTTCCTGATGGGCATCGGCCAGTTTCTCGGCGCCCAGACCGGTTCAAGGCTCGCGATGAAGAACGGCGCGCGGCTGATCAAGCCGCTGCTGGTGATCACCTGCGTGGCGCTGGCGATCCGCCTCTTGGCCGACCCGACCAACCCGATCCGGGTTTGGATGGGGTTTTGAGCACGGATCTCCTCAGGGGCCCCTGAGACGTCCCGTCTTCGCACAAAAATCGGCCGATACGGTCAAACACCCTAGATCCCTAAGAATTGACCCGCGCCTCACGGCTGCGCACGATCTCGGCTGCCATATCGTCTGGAAAATTCATTCCTCATCGCATTTCAGCCATCGATTTTGTCTCGGGAAGAAGCCCATGCGGGTCACCATATTCACCATCGGCACGGAGGGCGACGTGCGGCCGCTGGTCGCCCTCGGTGTCGGCCTGGCGCGCAGGGGCCATCTGGTTACGGTTGCAACGGACGAGAGCTGCGCCGATCTCGTCACCGCGCATGGCTTGAACCACCGTCCATTGTCCGGCGATTTTCGAAGCTGGATGCTGCAGGATCCGAATTTGCACAAACGGGGGCTTTCGACCCCCGCCATGGCCGGCGAGTTTCGTGAACGCCTGCGGATCCTGGCTGGAGACTGGCCGAAGCAGGGGATCGCAGCCGCAGCCGATGCGGATCTGCTGATCGGCAACGGCATGGTGTTCCTGCTGGCGGAATCGATCGCTGAACGGCTCGGCCTGCCTGTGGTCGAAACGCAACTGGTCCCCACGCTGCCATCGCAAAATCCGCCGCTCGCACCCATGCCAAACTGGATGTACCGCTTGCCCGGCGCGGTAAACCGGCTTCTCGGTCGCCTGTCACGTCGTCTCGTCTGGAAGGTGATGGCACCCGCCTATCAGGACGTCGTACGCCCCGGTCTGGGCCTCGATGCCTATCCCGATCCTGGGCCGTTGTCCGCAATCCCTTCACGCCATCTCAGGCTGCTCGGCTATAGCCCCATACTGGTACCGCCAGATCCCAGTTGGCCCGAGACGGTGCAGGTGACGGGCCCCTGGGTTTTGCCCGCTGCGGCCGAGTACAAACCGTCGCCCGAACTGGCGACATTCCTGCTTTCAGGACCAAAGCCGATCTATGTCGGCTTTGGAAGCATGACCAATATCGACGCAGGCGCCTTGGCGATAACCGTAGCCAGGGTCGCGAGCAGGACCGGCCGTCGCTTCGTGCTGGCCACCGGCTGGGGAGGACTGCGAAGCGAAGACATCGCGGAATGCCCGCACATCCATGTCGTTCAGCATGTGCCGCATGACTGGCTGTTGCCGCTGATGGCAGCCGCGATTCATCATGGCGGTGCGGGCACAACGATCGCTGCGGCCCGTGCGGGCATTCCCTCAATCGTCGTGCCAGTCTTCGGCGATCAGCCTTTCTGGGCGTCACGGCTCCACCGCCTCGGTGCGGCTCCGCCTGCGATCGCGCGAAACCAGCTCACCGAAGCGCAGCTGCAAAAGGCCCTGCGCGCCGTCTACACCCCCGCCATGCGCCAGGCCGCTCAGGTGCTCGGCGAACGGCTGAGGCTCGAAGCTGGCGTGGAAACGGCCATCAGCACTTTGGAGGCCTGGGGCCTGATCCAGCCGAGCCAAACTTCGCAAGCACTGCGAACGAAAGTTCGAGCCGGCCCGCCGTCCCCTTATCGAGTCCGCTGATCAGTACTCCACCCCGATCTGGGCCTTGATGCCCGAGCGGAAGGGGTGCTTCACCAATTCCATCTCGGTCACGAGATCGGCAAGCTCGATCAGTTCGTCCTTGGCGTTGCGGCCAGTCAAGACGACATGAGTCATCGGAGGCTTTTCGGTCGCGAGGAACTCCAGCACGTCTGCCAAATCGATGTAGTCGTAGCGGATCGCGATGTTCACCTCATCGAGCAGCACCATGGAATTGGCGGGATCGCGGATCAATTCCTTGGCCTTCTCCCAGGCGGCCTGCGCCATCTCAATGTCGCGCGCCTTGTCCTGGGTTTCCCAGGTGAAGCCTTCGCCCATGGTGTGGAAGTCGCACAGGTCCGAGAAATGCTTGAGGATCATGTCCCGTTCACCTGTTGACATGGCGCCCTTGATGAACTGGACCACGGCGCATTTCTTGCCATGGGCGATGTGGCGGAAAATCATGCCGAAGGCGGCTGATGACTTGCCCTTGCCCTTGCCGGTATGGACGATGATCAGGCCCTTTTCACCGGTCTTCGTTGCCATGATCTTGTCGCGCGCGGCCTTCTTCTTGGCCATTTTTTCCGCGTGGCGGGCGAGATCGGCCTCGCCGGTCGCAGGGGTTTCCTCGGTCATGTCGTACTCCCGGTATCGTTGAATTCTTTTGCAAACCAGATCCGCTGCGGGGCATCTCCCACCTTCGGCAAGCGGCCGATCTCGCGATAGCCCTCGCGGAGGTAGAAGCGTGGCGCCTGGAACTCGAAAGTGTCGAGATAGATGCCGACAAGCCCATCCTCGCGCGCCATGGCTTCGGCTCGTGCGAGAAGCTGTGCACCGATGCCGCCGCCGCGCGCCTCGGGTGAAACAGCCAGAAGCTTGACGAAGAACCAGCGCTGAAGGTGAGCTCCAACTAGCCCGCCGAGGAAGCTCCCCTTGGCGTCCAGGGCCCGCAGATGAACCTTTCGCCCCTCGAACGGGTGTCCCTTCGCTGCGGCTGCCTCATCGAGAATGGCATCGACGGCTCCGGTCAAGAGAGCGTCCTCACCCTCCACCAGTTCGATATGCACCGGTTCAATCACACGCCGCCCTCGCTCTTCGGCAGGTCGTCGACCACAGGCAACCAGTCGACCCGTTCGTCCCAATGCCAGTGCTCGCGGATCGGAACCGACAGCCCTGCATCGAGGCTTACGACATAGAGATCGATATCCGCCGGACGCCGCTCCGTTTCGAAGGACATCGGCGACCCGCAATTGCCGCAAAAGCCGCGGCGCACGCCCGGCGAAGACGCATAGTAGCGGAGGCTTTCACCCGCGAGCTGCGTTCCCTCGCGCGGTACTGTGAAAAAAGTGGTGACCGGCGACGATGCGGCACGGCGGCAGCTTTCACAGTGACAATGACCGGAGGTGCGGACGAGGCCAGCTGTGCGGAAGCGGACGCCACCGCACAGGCAATGGCCGCTCAAAACCAACGGCCTTCCATCCTGAACGTCAGGCATGCACGCCTCCTTCGACCATCTCGCTCAGCGCGAACTTGGCGGAATTGCTCTTCGGCGTCCACAGACCGCGGTCGATCGCCTCGATCAGGCGCTCGGCGAGCTCCTTCTGGGCCGGCGCATTCTTCTCGGCGATGAAATCGCGGACCCGGTCATCGAGGATGAACGCCTGGTAGACGGCCTCGAAATGGTGGTCCCGGACGGCGCCCGTCGTCGCGGCAAAGGCGAACATGTAGTCAACAGTCGCAGTGATCTCGAAAGCGCCCTTGTAGCCATGCCGCATGACGCCCTCGATCCATTTCGGGTTGACCACGCGGGCACGCACGACACGGCCGATTTCCTCCTCAAGGCTGCGGATGACTGGCTTTTCCGGTCGCGAATGGTCGTTGTGATAGACCTTGGGCCGGATACCCGCGACCAGTTCGATGGCCGCCGTCATGCCGCCCTCGAACTGGTAGTAGTCGTCGCTGTCGAGCAGATCGTGCTCGCGGTTGTCCTGATTCTGCACGACGGCCTGGACCGAGCGCAAGCGCTCCTCGAAGAGACCGCGTTCCGCCTTGCCCTCCTCAGCCGCGCCATAGGCATAACCGCCCCAAACGAGATAGCTTTCGGCCAGATCGGCACGGTTATTCCAGCCCTTCTCGTCGATCAGGGCCTGCAGGCCAGCGCCATAAGCACCGGGCTTGGAGCCGAAGACACGATAGCCTGCTCGGCGGGCGGCCTGCTTGTCGTCAAGTCCCTCGGCCTTGAACTTTGTGGTTTCCGCGCGCACACGCGCGGCTATCGGATTGTCGCCCTCGTCCTCTTCAAGCGCCGCCACCGCCCGCACCGCCTTGTCGAACAGCGCGATCTGTTCCGGGAACGCATCGCGGAAGAAGCCGGAGATGCGCAGCGTCACGTCGACTCGCGGGCGTCCGAGGATCGCCATCGGGATCACCTCAAAGCCGGTGACGCGGCGCGAAGCCATATCCCAGAGCGGTTTGACGCCGACAAGCGCCAAGGCCTGCGCGATATCATCACCGCCGGTGCGCATGTTGGACGTGCCCCAGGCGGTGATGCCGAAGGAGGTCGGCCATTCGCCATGGTCCTGGACGTAGCGCTGGATCAGCAGCTCGGCGGATTTTTTGCCGAGTTCGTAAGCCGCAGGTGTGGGCACGGCCCGGCTGTCGACGGAGTAGAAGTTTCGGCCCGTCGGCAACACGTCCGGGCGTCCGCGTGTCGGCGCGCCGGAGGGACCGGGGGGCACGAAGGTGCCGGCAAGCCCCTTCAGCAGGCCCTGGATTTCGGCAGGGCCGGAGGAGACGACGGCGGGTTTCAGGCGGGTTTCGATCTCGGCGAGCACGGCGCGGGTGCGTGGCCAGTCGTCTGGGCAAGGAATGTCACCGGAGACGAGTTTGGCGGCGACAAGTTCGATCCGCTCGACCGTGTCGCCGGTCGTGCGCCAGGGGGCATCGGTGATATGCGATAGGATCGCGGGTTTAGGTCCGGTCCAGTGGGGGGACATCACGCAGTCGAGGGGATCGAATGATTTTGGCGCCGTGCCTGGGGTACCCCCCTCTGCCCTGCCGGGCATCTCCCCCTCAAGGGGGGAGAGCAGATAGAGATCCCCGGCAATCGCCCGCTGCAAACTCGCATCCCCGCCCTCGCCCTGGCCGCGTGGAACCCGGGCAAGCGCGACGACAAGATCCGTCAGCAACCGCCCCTCGGGCGCGAGCCCGAAGATGTGCAGGCCGTCGCGGATCTGCATTTCCTTGAGGTCGCAGAGATAGGCGTCGAGCTTTTCCAGCGCCGTCTCGTCCGCCTCGCCCTTCGCAATGCCGGCATCGTGGTCGAGGCCGATGTCGGCGATCAGTTCGAGAATCTGCTTCTTCAAAAGCACCAGACGGCGCGGATCGCCGCCCGAGGCTTCGTAATACTCATCGACCAGCGCTTCGAGGTCCTTGAGCGGTCCATAACTCTCGGCGCGCGTCAGCGGGGGCGTCAGGTGGTCGATGATGACGGCGGAGGTGCGGCGCTTGGCCTGGGTGCCCTCGCCGGGGTCGTTGACGATGAAGGGATACAGATGCGGGAGCGGTCCAAAGACGGCCTCCGGGAAGCAGGTTTCCGACAGTGCCAGGGCCTTGCCCGGCAGCCATTCGAGATTGCCGTGTTTGCCCATGTGGATCACCGCTTGAGCGCCGAATTCCCGTCTCAGGAAGGCGTAGAAGGCGAGATAGCCATGCGGCGGCACGAGGTCCGGGGAATGATAGGTTTCCTTGGGATCGATGTTGTAGCCGCGCGCGGGCTGGATGCCGATCATGAGCTTGCCGAAGCGCATCAGCGGCAGTGCGAAAGCACCGTCGAGGTGGAAGGGGTCGTTCTCCGGTGCACCCCAGCGCGCGGCGACGCGATCCTGAACTTCTTTGGGAAGATCGCCGAAGAACTTTATGTAATCGCTAACGGAAAGGCGTTCGCGAACAACGCGTTCGTCATTCGCCGCATTGGTCGGCCCGGCCATCAAGGCCTGCATCAACATATCGCCGTCAGCGGGCAGATCGGTGACATCGTAACCGGCGTCGCGCATGGCGCGCATGATTTCGATCGTGCCTGCCGGCGTATCGAGACCGACGCCATTGCCCAGGCGTCCGTCGCGGTTCGGGTAGTTGGCCATGATCAGCGCCACACGCCGAGCGGTGGGCTCGGTCGAGCGAAGCTTCGCCCAGTTGGCAGCGAGCTCCGCGACGAAGCGCATGCGACCGACATCCGGCTCGTGGCTGACGAGATTGGCCTCGACCCGCTCATCGAACCGCGCCTTCGACTTGAAGGAGACGGCGCGCGTCAATACGCGGCCATCGACCTCCGGCAAAGCGACGCTCATCGCAAGATCGCGGGCGCTGAGGCCCTGGCTCGAATTCTCCCAGGTCGTGCGTGGCGAGGACGAGAAGATCGCCTGCAGGACGACAGCACCGGTCTCGTCAAGCACCGTCGACGGCTTTTCGGCGCCCGGGGTGGAGACGGCAAAGCCTGTCGTGTTGATGACCACCGAGGGCGGGAAGCGGGTGAAGATGGCGCGGAGCGTATCGACCGAGACCTGATCTTTGAGGCTGGAGACAAAGACCGGCAGCGGGATCAGGCCCTGAGCCTTCAAGGCTTCAACCATGGCCTCGACGGGTGCCGTTTCGCCGCTCTGGACGAGGGCGCGGTAGAAGCAGAGGGGGGCGATGGCCGTCAGGCCGGAGTGGGGAACCGTAAACGCCAGCGCCTCCCACTCTTCGACCCCGATCACGCCCCTGCCCGGCCACCAGATTCCGGCTTTCAGCAGTGGACGTGCAGGCTCCGGTCGGTCGGCGTCATCGAGCAAGGCCTCGGCATAGGCGACGAAAGCCGAGGCATTCCCAGCCCCGCCTTCGGTCAGATAAGTCCAGAGTGCCTGGCGGTCTTCGTCAGCGCATGCCTGGAATGGGAAAAGCCCCTCGTCCGGCTTGTCGTCGCCTGGTAGCACGACGATGACAGCACCGCTGCGGCGGGCCGAGGCGTGCAGCGCCTCCAGCGCATAGTGGAAGTAGCTTGCCCCTCCCAGCGCCCTGACGACGATCAGCCGCGCAGGGCGTGCCGTGCGCTCGATATAGGTATCGACCGACATCGGATGCTTGAGCGTCATCAGGCTGGCGAGCCGCCAGCGAACCGCCTGCTCGCCCCTCGCCTGCACGGCGGCTGCGATCGCAGCCAGTTCCGTATCGGCCGCCGAGAGGAACAGCACGTCCCCCGGCGTCTGGCCGAGATCGATCGCCTCGTCGCCGTCGCTGATCGATCCCTTCTGGGCAAGCAGGAGATGCATGGATCAGCCAGCCGCCGCCTGGACGTCCTCGACCACGGTGCCGAAATCCCATTCATGCAGGCCGATGACGACAATGCGCGTCTCGCGCTTCTCGGCTGATGTCCAGGGACGGTCGAAATAGGTGTCGATGCGGGTGCCGACGGCCTGGATGACGAGGCGCATCGGCTTTCCGGGCACGTCGATGAAGCCCTTCAGGCGCAGGATGTCGTGCTTCTCGATAACCGGCTTCAGTCGGTCGATGAACTCCGCCGGGTCCTTGATCGCGCCGAGCTTCAGGACGAAGCTTTCGAACTCGTCGTGGTCGTGGTGATGGTCGTGGTCTTCGCCCGAGGCATGCAGCGCCTCGTGTTCCAGCTCGTGATGCGACTTGCGGTTTTCGATGTCGTCTTCGGTGCTGGCGCCGATCCCGAGCAGGACGAGCGAAGGCACTTCGCCGTTCTTTGCCTCGATCATCGACGGCTTGCGGCTGGTGCGGCCGGTCACCTCGGCGCGCACGGCGGCGATGCCGGCAGCGTCGAGCAGATCGGTCTTGTTGAGGACGATGAGGTCGGCGCAGGTGAGCTGGTCCTCAAACAGTTCCTCGATCGGGCTCTCGTGGTCGAGATTGTCGTCTTGGGCACGCTGGGCGGCAACCGCGTCATGGTCGTCGGCAAAGCGACCGGCAGCGACGGCAGCGCTGTCGACCACGGTCACGACGCCATCGACGGTCACGCGGGTGCGGATGTCAGGCCAGTTGAAGGCGGCGACCAGCGGCTGCGGCAGGGCCAGGCCAGAAGTTTCGATGACGATGTGGTCGGGCTTCACGTCACGCTCGAGCAGCTTCAGCATGGTCGGCACGAAGTCGTCCGCCACCGTGCAGCAGATACAGCCATTGGTGAGTTCGATGATGTCGTCCTCGGTGCAGTTGTCGGCGCCGCAGCCCTTCAGCACGTCGCCATCCACGCCGAGATCGCCGAATTCGTTGATAACAAGCGCGATCTTCTTGCCGCCGGCATTCATCAGCATGTTGCGGATGATGGTGGTCTTGCCGGCGCCGAGAAAGCCGGTGATGACGGTGGCGGGGATCTTCTGCTGCAACATGGTTCAACCCTTCATTTTCAACGGCAGGCCTGCCGCGATAAAATAGACTTCAGCCGCTTGAGCGGCGATCGATTGGTGGAGACGACCGGCATGGTCGCGGAAGGCGCGGGCCATCTTATTGTCAGGCACGATGCCAAGGCCGACTTCATTGGAAACGAAGATGATGGTGGACTGGAGGTCGCGGAGCGCGGCTGCGAGGGAATCGCCTTCGGCATAGACGTCGCGCCCCTCCTCCATCATCAGATTGGTGACCCAGAGCGTCAGGCAATCCACGAGGATGACCCGTCCTGGCTGGTCGAGTGTCTTCAGGGCACCGATCAGATCCAGCGGTTCTTCATGGGTAATCCAGCCGTCATCGGCACGGTCCGCCTTGTGGGTGGCAATGCGCACGCGCATCTCGTCGTCCCAGGCGCGGCCGGTGGCCAGATAGACACGCTCAAGACCAGTCTCGCGTGCCATTGTCTCGGCAAAGCGCGACTTGCCAGACCGGGCACCACCGAGAACAAGCACGGATCGGGAGTAAGGTGTGGTCATGGAGTGCCGAGGCCTCCGTACCAACGATCATGTCTGCGACCGCGCGTGCGCGCGGCGCGGACCAAGTGTTCATAGGGCTCAGGCACGCATGCCATCGGCCCGCTGCGAGCCCCCAGGGGTCCGCATCTTTCACGCGTCGCCAAGACAACCTCCGTGTTGGCAACGGGGATTGCTCCCCAATTGGGCTTGATGCCCGTCACGGACGGCAGGTCTCCTGGCTCGCAGGTCGTGGCACGGGTGCCAGCGGGTCTTCCTCACCTTCCCAGAGCGTTTGCGACATGAATGAGCGGACGATTCGTAGATATAGAGGCGTCCTGCCCCGGCTGATCATGGCGCCACCCCAGTGGCTTTTCCCGCCTCGCAAAACTCCGGCCGATCACACCATGCGATCCGTCGCCCTCGCTTTCACCATGCGGGATGGAAGACCCTCGCTGCAATACAGTCGCGGGGTCGGCTGCGTTCGGCCTGCCTGATAGAGGTCCAGGCCTTCGCATTCCCTTTTGCTCTCCAGGCGGCCTGTCTGCCGTCCGGAAACCATCCGCCACGAGGATTAGGCCGAGGCCGGGCGCAAGTCAATCATGGCTGCGGCGCCGGCATGCGTCATTGCGCCGGAAGGCGATCACGGTGTCCCGGGGCAATCCGGCGTCACAGCCGGGTCGCAGTCGGCACGCAGGCGGATCGTCCCGCTCGCGCCGTTCTCGACAGGCGTGCCGGAGCGGACATCCGCCGCCCGACGGGCCGGCTGAGCAGGCGCAGTGGAACTTGGGGGCTGAGCAACTTCGGCAACAGGGGGCGCAGCCATTTCCGTCGGCGGCGGCGTAACCGAGACAACCGGTGTGGTCGCCGCAGGCGAATTCTGCGGCTTGGTCGGCGCCTGCGGCGCAACTGCAGCCGCGCGCGGGGCGGCCGGCGGCGCATCCGGCACGATGACCGGCGGAGGGTCTGTCGTCAGACGAGTCGAAATCATACGCGGCGGCATCGGCTTGCGGATGCGCGGCGTGGTAAGCGAAAAGGCGAAGCGGATACGAGCCGCGATCTCCTCGACAAGCGCCTGGCGTGCCCATTTCGGATCGTCGGTTGGGCTGTTGACCGTGAATGATCCTTGCGCCACGGGTTCGCCCGTCTCGACCGAGGTCGCCGTTACGGTGAATTTCGCCTGGGCGAGGCGGCGGCGGGCACCTTCCCCAAAGCCCAGTCGGTCGATCTTGACGAGCAGGACGACCCGCTCCGCCCCCTGCGGCGCACGGGTGGCCGCGATGGCGGCCGACACTCGCCGATCGACACCTTCAATCAGGTCGAGCGGGATGCGGGCATCGGCCATCACCGTGACGTTACGGACGAAATAGACCAGTGGGCGATCGATGTTGCGCCCCTGGAGAATCGAGCAGGAAGCCAGAAGCATGACCAGACCGAGGGCAGCGGCGATGCGGAGACTGCGAACGGACATGACGACCCCGGGCTGTGATTCTGGACCAGCCCGAGAATTCGCCACTTATGGTTAGCGGACCGTTAATTTACGGAACTAAGGGCCGCGAAGAGCGATGCCGCCGAGGCGCATTCAGCATAACGGGCCTCGCGACGCGCTTCCGCCTCTGCATCGGCACCCCAATGCTCCAACGTCCAGTCTTCATCGAGATGGGCGAGTGACCAGATCTCGTCGAGCTCAAAAGCGCCTTCGGCGAAAGCGAGCGCCAGGACCGCCGAACCGGTCAGCGTCGTCACCACGTTGAGGCAGGAGATTCGAAAAGGATCGCGATAGCGCTCAAGCGCCCGGGCAAAGGCAGAAACTGCCTCGCCTGGCTGTTCTTGGTGCATCACACCTTCGACGAGAATGAAACGGGCTGCATGGGCCGTCGCAGCCCAGGCGAGGACAGGATCCCAGCAGGTCGACTGGCGATCGATCAGTTCCTTCGGCCCATCCGCACGGTAGCAGAGAAGATCGGTTCCCGCGAAACGCACGATCTCCTCGAACACGTCCGCAAGGCTGTTGGAGACGGCATCAATCGCGGTATTGGCAAGCTTTGTGATCGGCATGGTGGCGGGATCGATAAACTCGCCCTGCCTCGCCCATTCCGCCACAACCAGCTCGGCGGCCTCGCGCGTCGGAAGTGTCAGCAGGTTCTTGGCCGGGGTCTTCACCGGCTTGCCGTCGAGCGTGATCGCGAAGCCGCCGTCGCGCTCATTGATGCCCACGCTCTCGTAAAACCGCTTCGGCAGCGGCCGCTTCATCTGGATCTGTGCCCGACGCACAGGGTCCTCGTGGCTCGGCTCCGGGATGAATGTCCCGAAAATGTCCTGGCTGAGGTCATCGCGCATGATGGGCTCCTAGTGGATATAGGCCAGAATGTCGGCTGGATTCTCGACCACGGCATCGGCGCCGGCCTTCCAGAGGTCATCCGCCTTGGCATAACCCCAGGCGACCCCGATGGCCGTGGCACCAGCGGCCTTGGCCATCTGCATGTCATAGATCGCGTCACCGATCACGATTGTCTCGCGAGCGGGGATCCCGGATTCGTCGCAGCATTCGGTCACCATGGCCGGGTGCGGCTTGGAGGGGCAGTCGTCGGCCGTCCGGCAGAACAGGAAATGGGGTTTCAGCCCATGGCCTTCAAGGATCATTTCCAGGCCACGGCGCGACTTGCCGGTGACGGCGCCCAGCCAGATGTCTTCGCGGGCGATCAGCGCATCGAGCACGCCGCGGATGCCGTCGAACATGATCTCGCCGAAGCCGGAGTCGCGTCGGACATCAGCGAAGATCTTCTTGTAATGGACAGCCATGGCGACCGCCTCGTCATCGGCATGCGGCTTGCCGTCCATTCGAGCGATCGCAATGTCGAGCGTCAAGCCGATGATCGATTTTGTCGTTTCCAGCGAAGGCTCCGGCTTGCCGAAGGCGATGAAGGTGTGGCGCATGACTTCATGGATCAGACCGGCACTGTCGACCAGCGTGCCGTCGCAATCGAAGAGAACAAGCTTCATTCGCCGTCCCTGTCGCCATCGCGCTGGTCGAGGCCGAGCAGGTTCCAGGTCTGGACCATGTGCGGCGGCAACGGTGCGGTCACCTTCAGGCGCCCGCCATTGGGATGCGGCAGGTCGATGTAGCGTGCATGCAGGTGCAGGCGCTTCTGGACGCCGCCGGGGAAGTCCCAGTTGTGGTCGTCGATGAAGTATTTCGGGTCCCCGATGATCGGGTGGCCAATATGGAGCGCATGGACGCGCAGCTGGTGGGTACGCCCCGTATAGGGTTCCATCTCCAGCCATGCGAGGTTTTGTGCCGCGGTGTCGATGACGCGGTAATAGGTGATCGCGTGATCTGCCCCATCCTCGCCATGCTTGCAAACGCGCATGCGGTCGCCTTCATCGGTCTGGTCCTTGGTGAGCCAGGTCGAGATCTTGTCCTCATGCTTGCGCGGCACGCCCTTCACCAGCGACCAATAAATCTTCTTGGTGTCGCGCTCGCGGAACGCAGCCGTCAGCTTCTGGGCGGCGCCACGTGTGCGGGCGACAACGAGCACGCCCGAGGTATCGCGGTCGAGGCGGTGGACGAGGCGCGGCTTTTCGCCCTTTCGGCTCGTCCAGGCTTCGAGCATCTTGTCGATATGTCGGTTGAGACCTGAGCCGCCCTGGACGGCAAGGCCCGCCGGCTTGTTGAGCACGAAGACCTTCTCGTCTTCATGCAGCAGCATGCGCGACAGGAGTTCGTGGTCGTCCCCATGCTTCAGGTCATGACTGGCGATCGGTCCGGTCTTCTTGGCGTCAACATCCATCGGCGGCACACGCACGACCTGGCCGGGCT
Organism: Rhizobium sp. Q54; assembly: GCA_943372805.1. Classification (GTDB taxonomy): domain Bacteria; phylum Pseudomonadota; class Alphaproteobacteria; order Rhizobiales; family Rhizobiaceae; genus Allorhizobium. The sequence goes on along the minus strand of CALSAF010000084.1, from coordinate 5,191 downwards.
GAACGCGGGCGTCCGTCTTGACACGACCGCCATCGACGCGCACCTGGCCAGAGCGCAGCAGCTTCTGCAACGCGCCGAAGCCCAGGCCCGGATAATGGACTTTGAACCAGCGGTCGAGCCGCATGCCAGCCTCGTCGGCTTCCACGGTGATGTGTTCGATGCCTGCCATCAGGAATTCTTTCTTGCTCGGGTTCTCCACCCTCTTATCCCGTGCCTTTAGTAGATTTCGGCCCGAAAGGGAAAGCGGAAATGCAAGGGCGATGTTTCAGAACAGGCTGCGACCAAGTGCAAGGCCACCGAAGGCTGCGCCGAGCGAGAGCAGTACGCTTGCACCGACATAGACGAAAGCCATGAGCCCCTCCCCCTTCTCGAACAGGGACAGAGTGTCCAGCGAGAACGAAGAGAAAGTGGTGAAACCACCGAGGAACCCGACAACCAGCAGCAGCCGCATCTCCACCGGTGCCGAAAGCTTGCGCGCCACGAGTTCGGCGAGGAGACCGATGGCAAAGGAACCCACGATATTGACGGTGATGGTGCCCCAGGGAAAGGCTGGCCCAAGCAGCCGCGTCATCGCGATCCCGGTCAGATAACGGGCAACGGATCCGGTGGCGCCGCCGACCGCCACCAGTAGAATATGGAACATGGGGCCTCCGGCTCAAACTGCTGTGATCAAACCCGTTCAAGCCGGTCCAGACCGTCGCGTCAACCCTTGGCCGACGTCAGGAACGCGCCGACAAAGTCCGCAAGCGCCTGCCAGTCGGTGAATTCATGGTCACGGCTGACATCGGTTGGCGCCTTCTCGTATTCGGCCATGCGGCGAATGATCCAGCGCTTGAAGAAATCATATTCGGTGTAGCGCAAGGCGCCGGCCGCATGGTGCACATGCTGCGGCTTCCAGCCGGTTTCATCGAAGAGCCCCTCGGGGAAATGTCTGGCTTCGTCACGCTCCTCATCGAACTCACTGCGGATCAGCAGCGAAACCGAGACGAATGCTGTCGGAACACCACGCAACCAGGGCTCCTCTTGGCGCACAAAGTTGACGAAGGCGGCGGGATAACGGGCCGCGTGGACCGGAGCGCAGAGAATGGCAGCTTCGGGATGGCCGATCGCATATTCCCCGCCCGACGTGATGTCGAAGAGAAGCGCCCGGTCCCCAGCCGCCTCGATCGATGCGGCCACCGCTTCGGCAATCTTCCGCGTCTGTCCCTCGATCGTCGCATAACCGACAAGAATGATCATGTCTTCGCTCCTCTCCTTGTGATGTGTCGATATTCATCCGGGCCTCGGACGGCGCCTTGATCTGGCGCAAAACAGGCAATCGCAGGGTCGATTTGGCGCGACACACAACCCATAGAATTTTATTCAATTATCATCATTCGACTTAAAGATGCATAGATAACCGTAGTTTATGCTAATGTCGTTATGTAATATCTGGGAAACGCCGATGACACAGGTTGTCACAGTCTCTGCACATACCGCAGCCTATGCGATGGAACCGGTGAAGCCGCCACAGCGCGTCTCTCGCGCGACCTATGTGGAAGAGCATACCCGTGTCCTGGCAGAACAGGCAGCCCAGAGCGAGGACCTCAGGCTGCGAGCCTTGGTCAATGTTGTCCAGCCTCCGGCACTCGCCCTCTACTTTCTGACGTCGACCCAGCAACGCCTGGAACAGGCAACGCTGAAGGAAACCATCGAGGCCTACAAGAACTCCGTCGCCTGAGATCTTCCCAAGACGATGCAAGAAGCCGCAGCCGGTGAACGGCTGCGGCTTCTTTATTGCTTGCAGAGCTTTGACGATCAGTTGCCGCGGGCGGGGCCGACCGGAAGGACAACATCCACGGCACCGGCCTTATCGAATGTCAGCGTGACGTTGACAACCGCGCCCTCCTTGAAGGGTTCAGCCACCTTGAAGAACATCAGGTGGAGGCCGCCGGGCTTCAGTTCGACCGTCTCACCGGCCGGGATGGCGATGCCATCATTCAGCTGACGCATCTTCATGACGTCACCTTCCATCGCCATCTCGTGAAGCTGGACTTCACCGGCCTGGGCAGAGATGGCCGAGACGAGCCTGTCGTCCTCGCCACCGTTGTTGGTGATGGTGATGAAACCGCCGCCGACCGGCTGACCGGGCAACATTGCTCTGGTGAAGCCTGCGGTCAGTTCGAGGTCGCCGGCGGCCACCGCCTGAAAACCACCGGGATTGGCGGCTGCCATGTGGTCACCATGGCCCGAATGATCGCCATCGGCCCCGTGGCCGCCTGCAGCGGCCTGATCGGCGGGTGCGGCAGCGCCGGCATGCGCACCATGCGCGCCATGACCGGCATGCGGATCCTGCTCGGCAGCGACCAGTTTCAGGACGGGTGCGGGACCGTCGAGATCATGCGGGTCCTGACCGGGGGCTGCGATCTGATCCCAGGCGACCTTGCCATCCGTTCCGCAGAGCTGAACGGTCGGGAAGGCGAGGCCCGTTGCAGGGTCGCCAGCGGCAATCTTTCCGTAGACGGTAAAAGTGTCGTAGAAATTGTCAGGGAGCTCGCCATTCTTGAAACGGATCTCGACCGGGCCGGACTTCACTTCCTTGCCATGGTTGTCGTAGCTCGTCTGATAGTCACCGGTGATCACTTCGACTTCCCAGCCGGGCTTCGGCATGGGCTTGGCCGCGATGAAGCCTTCCGGCAGCTTGATCTGGACCTCGTTGGTCGCCTTGCCGTCGCAGCCATGCGGAACCTGCAGAGTGGCGGCCACGTAAGAACCGATCTTGGCCGGCTGGTTGGCGAAGGTGGCGTGGGCGAACACGGCAGTGGTCGACGCGAGCGTGGCGATCGTGGTCGCAAGAATAAGTTTGGTATTCATGGGTGTCTCTCCTGGCCGCGGTCCTTCTCGGCCGTCGGCATTCGTCTGTCTTGGTCTACGGTTGAACGTGATCAGACGGAGAGCGGGGGGCCGCGCAAGCGCGGGCGATCGAGGAGGTAGCGGGGGCGATCTGGCGATTCGGGCGGTCTAGTTGCATCAAGGCTCGCAAACTGGCTGATGAGCCAGGATTGATCCGAAGGCGTCGGCAGAAGCACCGAACCGGCAAGACGGCAGGCTTCACAATCCGAAATCGGCGTTGCGTGCCTCTGGTCCCGATCGGCAATGCAGAGATCGGCAAAGGTGCCATCCGGCAGCGCATAGGCAACCGACTGTGTTTCAGCTGCAATTGCGGCCGGCATATGATGACCGAAGCCAATCGACATGAACACCATGGCGCAGAAAATGCGCAGGCACATCGTCGCTCTGTTGACCTTCGACTTCATCATCGTCCCCGTTCCGATCACTGCTTTAACGCGATGTTCGCTCCAAGCCAAGCGGCGAGATGCCGCGCCGGTGGACCTGGCGCCGCTTGCTCTGGAGGGCAAAGACAGGACGTCCGAGCGACAATTATTTGCCCACAAGCGACGCCACCCCTTGCCAAGCGGCCACTCTGCCGGATAATGCCTTCATCACCTTGTTGGGAGATACCGGTTCAATCCGGAGCCGAAGGAGCAACCGCCCCGGAAACTCTCAGGCAAAAGGACCACAAGGCGTCGACTGCACTCTGGAGAGAGGCCCGTTTCCAAAGCGGGCCAAGCCGAAGGGATAACAATCTCAGGCACAAGGACAGAGGGGGCTCATGAACCGGCACACCCGTGCCCAAACTTGAGCAAGCGCGCGAGCGCGAACCCGGAGGCGACGTCTTGGACGATCAGACCCAACTGAAACGCACCCCCCTTTACGATTTCCACGTGTCTCTTGGCGCCAAGATGGTTCCCTTTGCCGGCTACGACATGCCGGTGCAGTATCCGGCCGGCGTGTTGAAAGAACACCTCCACACCCGCGCCGCCGCCGGCCTCTTCGACGTGTCCCATATGGGCCAGGTCGAACTCGTCGCCACCTCAGGTGCTTATGAGGACGCGGCCAAGGCCCTGGAAACGCTCGTCCCCGTCGATATCCTCGGCCTCAAGGACGGACGCCAGCGCTACGGCTTCTTCACCGACGACAACGGCGGCATTCTCGACGACCTGATGATCTCGCGGCTTGGCGAACGGTTGCTGGTCGTGGTCAATGCCGGCTGCAAGGATGCCGATATCGCCCATCTCAGGGCAAAGCTTCCTGATGGTGTTCAGGTTCTCGTGCATGACGACCGCGCGCTTCTCGCCCTGCAGGGGCCAAAGGCGGAAGCCGTTCTCGCGACGCTCAATGCCGATGTAAGCGCCATGAAGTTCATGGATGTTCGCGAGCTTGCCTTGGGCGACATCCCTGCCCTCGTCTCTCGCACCGGCTATTCCGGCGAAGACGGCTTCGAGATTTCGGTATCGGCCGACCGGGCAACCGACCTCGCCAAGGCGCTGCTCGATCAGCCGGACTGTCAGCCGATTGGTCTCGGCGCGCGTGATTCGCTGCGCCTCGAGGCCGGCCTCTGCCTCTATGGCAACGACATCGACACGACGACCTCGCCGGTCGAAGCCTCGATCGAATGGGGCATCCAGAAGGTCCGCCGCTTAGGTGGCGCCCGCGAAGGCGGCTTTCCCGGTGCTCAGCGCATCCTCGGCGAACTTGAGAATGGCGTTTCCCGCCGCCGCGTCGGTCTGAAGCCTGAGGGCAAGGCGCCGGTGCGCCCACCGGCAAAGCTGTTCGCTGATGCCGGGGGCAAGACCGAGATCGGTCACGTCTCATCCGGCGGATTCGGCCCGAGCGCCGAAGGCCCGATCGCCATGGGTTACGTACCGACGGAAATGGCCGAGGCTGGAACCCAGGTTTTCGCTGAGGTGCGCGGCAAGCTGTTGCCCCTCACCGTCACCGCCCTTCCTTTCGTCACCCCCACCTACAAACGCTAAAAAAATCTCCGGAGAGAACCATGTTGAAATTCACCGCTGAACACGAATGGCTGAAGATTGAAGACGGCATTGCGACCGTTGGCATCACCACCCATGCCGCAGGCCAGCTCGGCGATCTCGTCTTCGTCGAGCTGCCGGAAGAAGGCGCAAGCTTCAAGAAGGACGCCAGCGCTGCGACCGTCGAGAGCGTCAAGGCGGCCTCCGACGTCTACTGCCCGCTCGATGGCGAAGTGGTCGAAATCAATCAGGCGATCGTCGATGATCCGTCGCTGGTCAATTCCGATCCGGAAGGTGCCGCCTGGTTCTTCAAGCTGAAGCTCGCCAATCCCGCTGAC
>CALSAF010000083.1:0-20160 GCA_943372805.1 Rhizobium sp. Q54 | reverse complement strand
CCCGTCGATGCTGATGGCCCCCTGCTGCAGCGGCAACAGCCGGGCGGCAAGCGAGAGCAGGGTGGATTTGCCCGCCCCGTTCGGGCCGACGAGGGCGGTAAGGCCACCTCGGGGCAGGGTGAGGTCGATGCCCTCGAGCACGCGCTGTCCCTCGCGAGTGAGGCTGACGGAAGTGATTTCGATCATCGGGTGCGCCTCGCAAACAGAAGCAGGATGAAGACAAGGCCGCCGAGGAAATCGACGACGACAGAGAGCGTGCCGGCCTGGCCAAGCCCGTGCTGCAACAGCGTCTGCCCGCCGACGAGCACGATGACGCCGAGCAACATGGCAACCACGAAGACGGAGGCATGCCGGCGCGACGATGTGAGCCGTTCGGCAAGCGCTGCGATCAACAGGCCGAAAAAGGTGACGGGGCCGACGAGTGCTGTGGAGACGGCGACCAGCAGTGACACGGTGATGAGCTGCACCAGCACCAACCGGTTCCAGTCGAGACCGAGGCCGATCGCCGTGTCGCGTCCAAGTGCGGCGATGTCGAGCAGATGGCGGCGCGAGAAGAGGAAGCCGCCAGCCAGGATCGTGACGAGCGCTGCGATGGCGAGCAGGTCGGTGTTCGGCGCGGAGAGATTCGCATACATCGCCCGCTGCGCCACGGCGAATTCCTGCGGGTCGATCAGCCGTGCCAGGAGATTGGTCAGGCTGCGGAAGAGCCCGCCGATGACGACGCCGGCGAGCAGCATCAGCGTGAGGTCCATCCGGCTTTTCAGCGCCGGCCAGAGGATGAGCATGGCGAGCAGCATCAGGGCGGATGCTTCCATGCCGAACTTCAGATGCGGTGAGAGCGAGACATAACCCAGCCCGCCCAGCGCAAAGACGAGCGCCGCCTGACCGAACTGGTAGAGCGCATCGAGGCCCATGATCGAGGGTGTGAGAATGCGGTTGCCGGTGATCGTCTGGAAGGTGACGGTCGAGAGCGCGATGGCAACCGCGACGGTCACCAGCGCCGCAAGCCGGATGCCGCGCAGCTCCAGCGCAAAAGCGATATTGCCGCGCATGTTGACCGTCATGAAGGCGATGATGGCTGAGAGCGCAAGACAGAGGAGAAGGCCGATGACGATCCGGTCACGCATCGCGGCGCTCCCGAAGGATGAACCAGAGGAAGACCGCCGGCCCGATCACGCCCATAACCGTGCCGACGGGGATCTCGTAAGGAAAGCGCATGAGGCGCCCCGCGATATCGGAGGCGAGAACCAGGATCGCCCCGCCGAGCGCCACGAGCGGCAGCGTGCCGCGCAGATTGTCGCCTAAGATACGCGAGACGAGATTGGGCACGACAAGGCCGACGAACGGGATCAGCCCGACGACAACGACCGAGAGCGCCGACATGACGGAGACCAGCACCAGCCCGATCTGGGTCATCCGGCGGTAATCGATGCCGAGGCTGGTCGCCTGATCCTCGCCAAGCGCCATGATCGTCAGCCGGTCGGCAATCACGATCGCAGCACCGACGATGACCACGGCGACGAAGAGCAGTTCGTAACGACCCTTCAGCACGCCGGAGAATTCGCCATTGGTCCAGATGTCCAAATACTGCAGGAGATCGGTCTGCCAAGCGACATAGGTGACGGCCGCCCCGACCACGCCGCCATAGACAAGGCCGAAAAGCGGCACGAGATGCGGCTGTTCCGGCGGCAGGCGATGGGCGGTGGCGAGAAAGAGTGCCGTGCCGGCGAGCGCACAGCCGCTGGCGACCAATGCCTTCAGGCCCAGACCTGCGGCCGGCAGAAAGAGCGTCACGATCAGGATGCCGAGTGCTGCACTCTGGGCGGTGCCAGCCGTCGAAGGCTCGACGAAGCGGTTGCGCGTCAGCGTCTGCATGATCTGGCCGGCAACGGCGAGCCCCGCACCGCAGAGCACGGCGGCAAGCGTGCGCGGCAGCCGGCTGATGGCCATGAGATCGGCAAAGGGCATCGCCCCCTCCGTGCCGGAAAGCGACAGCTCCTGCACGCCGATCGCAAGGCTCAACATGACGAGAAGCGCCAGGCAGAGCCCGGCGCCAATCATCACGCGACGATGGTGTGTATCAGCGATGGCAGACATCACTGGCTGGCGGAGAAACCGGCCTCGATCGTCGCCAGCACCCGTTCGGTGGCCTTCAATCCGCCGGCTGCGATGTAGAAATCCGCCGACGGCAGATAGATCACCTGACCGCTCTTCCAGGCCTTGGTCTCGACGACCAGCGCATTGTCGAGCGTTGCCTTGGCATTCTGGTCATTGGCGCCGATGGCGGCGGCCCGGTCGAGCACCAGCAGCCAGTCGGGATTGGCCTTGGCGATGAATTCAAAGGAGACCGGCTCGCCATGGGTGGCGGCCTCGACATTTTCCACTGCCGGCGGCAGGTCGAGCGCCTTGTGCACCCAGCCGAAGCGGGAATTGATCCCGTAAGCGGTGATCTTCGGCCCGTTGGTCATCAGGATCAGGCCCTTGCCCTTGCCCTGAACGGCGGCCTTGGCGCGGGCGAGCGCCGCGTCGAATTCGGCAACCGCCTTCTCGGCCTCTGCCTGCTTTCCGAGGATCGCGCCATAGGTGAAGGCCCGCTCGCGCGCCTGATCGACCACGTCGACGCCGTCCATGGTCATGTCGAGCGAGGGGGCGACCTTGCCCGTTTCCTTTTCCTTGCCGGAGGAGCGACCGCCAACGATGATCAGGTCAGGCGCAAGCGCGCTCAAGGCTTCGAGATTGGGCTCGAAGATATCGCCCACCACCTCGGCCTTGCCCTTCAGATCCGAGAGTTCGGCGAGATAGAGGTTTTCCGGAATGCCCGCCGGCATCACGCCGATGGCCAGCAGTGTATCAAGGGCGGCAATGTCGAAGACGGCAACCTTCGACGGCGTGCCCTCGACGGTGACCTTGCCGGCATAGGTCTCGACATCGAGTGCCAGCGCCGGCAGGGCGGCAAGGGTGAGGCCGGCGGCAAGCAGCGCCCATCGGATGAGGGGTCGGGTAAAGGGGCGGATGGTCATGGTCGTTTCTCCCAGATGTCAGATGGTGATGGTTCAGCCCAGCGCCTTCAGGCGCGGAGCCGCTGTGTCCTGAAAGCCGGCACTCCAGGCGTCGAAGGCGCTGCCCAGCCGGGTCTTGATGGAGGTTTCGAAGCGGTCGGCGCGGTCGAGCCGGCGCGTCACGTCCTCGATCAGCCGCCGGTCGCCGGTCTGGGCGAGCTTCATTGCGGCGAAATGGATGTTCTTCAGCTCCTGATGCAGCGCCTCGATCTCGGTGCACCAGTGCTCGAACTCGCTGTTGGCAAGCTTTGCCGCCCGCCAGATGAAGGCAAAGCCATGCTCATAGGCATATTTGCGGATGGCGAGCACCGGCAGTTCGCGAAGCCCGGAGGTCAGGTCTTGGAGCGTCAGCCCGTCGCGCCCCTCGGCATGGGCGGCGAGGATCGATCGGAGCGCGTCGATCAGCGGATTGTGGTCGCGGATAAGGCAGGTATTCAGATAGGCCGCGACATCGGCATCGGCAGCCGGCTGGAAGTCGGCGCGATCGAAATGATAGCCGCCCGCGACGGACGGCTGGGCAATCGCATTCAGCACCTTTTCGCGTTCGATCGGCCCCTCCCAGCGATAGTCGGGGTCGCGGATGAACCAGATATCGGGGTCTTCGGTCATTTCCGGCATCAGGTAATGCGGGAAGGGGTTCTGGTTGAACTTGTTCTCCCGCTCCGGCAGGTGGAAGAGGTCGAGCATCACCATCACGCCCTCGGTTTCCCGCCGCTTTTCGAGCAGATCGAGGAAGGTCGCGATATTCTCGTCCTTCGAGCGGGAGTGGTCGTACCAGGGCGTCACGGGCGCGCGGTAGAGCCGCTCGAACCAGAGGCGGAAGGGCTCATGGCTGACGGTTGCGTCGTGATAGAGCAGCTCGTGGCGCGGGCTGATCCCGAAGGGCGCATCCCAGATGCCGAAATAGAAGGGCCGGTGGTCGATGCCGCGCCGCTTCAAGCCATCGCAAAGGCAGCTGACGAAGCAGTGCACCTTGATGTCGTAATAGTCCTCGCCATGCACCCCGCCTTCGAATTCCGCCATCGGCTCTGCGGCAGGCTCCGGTTCGGCGGGTGCCGCGTCGTCCTCGGGAAGGAAGAGATCAGCGAGATCGGCGACCGTCACCACGTCCTTTCGGCTGATCACGGCATCATCGACCATCAGCCCGTGTTCGAGCTCGAGATTGAGGAAGATCTGCAGGATCAGGACGGAATCGAGATAGAGGTCCTGGTTGAGCCGTGCTGTCGGCGAAAACGCCTCCATATGCCGATGCCGCATGGGGCCGGCCAGCACCTGGGCGATGGCGTCGATGATGTCGCTTCGGGTCACGAGGCGCGCTCCTTCTGATCGTTGAAGTCTCCGTCCAAAAAGCGCCTTGCGATCTCGCGTCGGCTGATCTTGCCATTCGCCTGGCGCGGCACCTCGGCCACCTGCACCAGATGCATCGGCACCTGATGCGGCTGCAAAACGGCGATCAGCCGCTCGCGCAGCTCAGATGGTGGCATCATCCGGTTCGCCGAATAGACCAGCGCCACCCGCTCACCGGCAAAACTGTCCGGCACGCGGAAGGCAACCGCATCGGTGACATCGTCCACGGCAATCGCCTGGTCTTCGACATCGCGGGGATAGACGTTCAGGCCCGAGACATTTACCGTGTCATCGAGCCGCGAGATGAAGACCAGCATGCCGTCGGCTCTGACATAGCCGAGATCCTTGGTCTCGATCCTGGTGATCCCATCCAGCACGATCTCGACCGGCGCATCCGCGGTGCCGCCGTCAGCCAGCGAGAAACGCGGCAGGATGCGGCCCATGTCGGCGGGATGTGTCAGGTCGCTGTTGATCGCCACGCAGCCGGCTTCCGAGCACCCATATTGCTGATAGAAGCGCTCGGCCTTGGCACGGATGGTGGAAAACCAGCTCTCCGGCAACAGCGTGCCCGAGGTCATGATCGCATGTATCTTTTCGCCAGACGGCAAAAGCCGCGCCAGCGTGTGCAGCATGGCCGGCGAGGAATAGAGGATCGGCCGCTCGGTTTCGCGCAGCAGTTTGATCAGATGCTTGGGATTGGCGGTGTTCACCACATGCGGCACGCGTCCCCGCTTCAAGCCGACCAGAAGCCCGCAGATCAGCCCGTAGGAATGGGTGGTCGGGCAGGCGACGACGGGCGTCATGTCCTGGGGCTCGCGGAAGAAGCCGACATAGTCTTCCAGCTCCCGCTCGATATCGTCCCATCCGCGCGCCACGCATTTCGCCGCCCCCGTGGTGCCCGAGCTCATCTGCAACAGCCGCCCGCGCGGGCTTTCGTCGTCGGGTTCGCCCAGCCATTCGGCAGTGGTTCCACCATGATAAAGCCGGTGGCAGCCGGCCTCCTTGGCAAGCTTGCGGGCGGTCGCCAGCGGCGTGCCGGGCAGAAGCGGCAGAATGCTTGCTCCGAGCCGCTTGATGGCAAAGAAGGCCGATAGCCAGTCGATGGTTTCGGGGAGGCAGACGGCGACGCTGAGGCGCGGGTCCGCGATGCCGGTTGCGGCAAGGAAGGCTTCGCCCCCAGCATCTATTTCGGCTTGGCTATGGAAGGTTCCGTCGATCAGGATCATGGCTGGTCGCTCCTTTCTCTGAGCCCAAGCGGATTGGGCACCCGGTGGCGATAGAGGCTGCGGTCGCGGAAAAGCTTGCGCGACAGCAGCGATTCCGTCGAAATTTCCGTGCTGTCATGGGCAAAGAGCGCAAGCCGCGTCTTGTCGGGATATTGTGCGCCGTAACTGTCGAGCAGTTCGCTCACGAGGTCCCAGAAGGCCTGTTCGGAAAGGCCATAGGCCGTCTCGATCAACAGTGAGACCTCCGTCAGGCAGTAGATGAACAGGCAGTCCATCACCAGCTCGCGCAGCTCGTTGGCATGGTCGGTCCAGTAATAGGCATCCGATGGCGCCCCGTCATAAACGGGATCGATGGCGGCGAAATCCGGCAGGTCTTGCGGGCGTCTCAAAAGTGCCGGGCAGAATTCGACGCTCTCGTGGAAATCGCGCAGGATCAGCCGCTCCGGCCAGCCGTTGCGCAGGACGAGGATCATGTTCTGCCCATGCGCCTCGAGTGCCACGCCGTGATGCACCATCAGATGCCAGACCGGCAGAACCGCGACCTCCAGCATGCGGTGCAGCCAGGGCAGGAGGCCGTGCCGCGCGATAAAGGGTGCGATGAACGGCTTGCCATCCGCCTCCAGCATCATCAGCGCATTGAACGGCACCGCCTGTTCTCCGGGCAGGAGTTTCGGGCTTTCGCGCAGCATCAGCCCGAGCTTGCCATCGAGCGCGCCATGCGCATCGACGCGGATGCCGGCATATTCCTGCAGGATGTCGAGCGGATAGCGGCTGCGGAAATCCAGGTCGCCTGCAACGAGCCCGGCCAGCCACCGGCTGAGATGCGGTGCCGTGACGATCGAATGCGGCTCCAGCACCCGCATGGAGGACGTGTTGACGATGTCGAGCGGCAGCTTCACATGCGCGCGGGCCGGATCGACATGGTTGATGAGCGTCCGGATCGATTGCGTTGCCCGGTAGGGATCGCCGTTTTCGCCAAGCGAGGCCACCCGTCCGTCGGCGATCCAGCCGGCCAGCAACCCGTCCTTCAGATGCCGCCACTGCCAGGGATGCAGGGGCACGAGCGCATGGCTGTCGTGCGAGACGCCCTTGCGCTTCATCCGTGACAGGAGACGCTCCGCATGTGCCTCACCCAATTCCTTCCTCCAGAAGCCCTCAGGATCAGCCGGCAGCGCCTCGCGCACATGCGTGCGTCCGACCGCCAGCCAATGCAGCCGGAAGGGCCGGGCGGCCTCCGGGCCGAAAAGGGCGTTATCCTCCAGCGTGAAGCCGGTGCGCGACTTGAAGCAGGGATGATAGGGATGCGCCTCGGAAAGCGCACAATCCAGCCGGTCGAAGGAGAGCGACCGGCGGTCACCGGGTTGCGGCAGGGTGCTGTCCTGTTCCAGAAAGACGATCGTGCTTTGCAATTCCTTCAGCAGCGTCAGCCGTGCCGCCTCAGGCGCCGACACGAGATCGACCAGCCGGTCGAGCGCGCCAGCGGTCCAAGCGCGCGTTTGCGGGCAACGGAGTTGCAGCGAGCCGGGCGCCATGCGGGGGCGCCCGAATGGCCCCTGATGTAGCCGTGCACGGGCCTCGCCGGTGCCGATCGTCAGGCGCGTCGTACCGTCGTTCGAACCGGGATCATCGATCCGTGCTACGCCTTCGAAGAGCAGCGCCGAAACGAGCTGACGGAGCACGCGCTCCTCCGATTGGCCGGGCAGGTCAAGAGGCAAGGGCATCGTCGAGCCTCGCGGTCTTGAGGTTGGCGGGATGAAGGGGGTTCGGCATTTCGCGATAGAGCGAGGCTCCCGCCCCGCCTTCCAGCTCGTCGATGCCGGCGATGCGGACACCGAGATTGGCCTTGGTAATGATCGTCCTGTCGTCGAGAAGATGCCGGACGAAATCGAGCCCGCTGCCGCGCAAAGTCCTGGTTAGCACCGTCAGATGGCCGCGCAGCCGGGCCAGCAGGCAGGCTTCGTCGGCGAGCCCTTCGGCGCCCATCCGGTGGATCACGGCAAAGACCTGGTTGACGACAAGGTAGTAGCCGAAGCGCCGACGGATCTCGGCGTCGGGATAGAAGAGGTCGCAGACCTCGGCCAGATCGGGCAGGGCAGAGGTCAGCGCTGGCCTGTGCCGCTCCGAGAGATAGAAGCCCTGGCTGTCGCGATAGATCACCCTCGACGGCCAGCCCTCGGACACATCGACCAGCATATTCTGCTGATGCGCTTCGAGCGCAATGCCCGTCTCGTCATAAAGCCGGACAAGGGCCATCACGGCGCAGTCGAGATAGCGGTCGAACCACTGATGCGCGGCCTCGCTTCGGGAAATCCCGGCCTCATTGGCCAGACGCTCGATGAGCGCTGCAAGCCGCTGGCGCCGCCCGGGAAGCGCCGGTGCGGTCAGCGCCGCAAGGCTGACCACGCCTTCGCCCTTTTCGCCGCGATAGGGGTTTTCCCGCAGGATCACCTCGAAGCCGCTTTCCGTTTCACCGGCCAGGTCGAGGGTGAGGTAGGCAGGATCCTTGAGGAAACCGAGCTTCGGCAGCCGGGTCTCAAGGTCGAGCAACTCGACCAGCCGCGCCATGACGACGCCGGCCTCCAGCTCATGGGCCCGGTTGAGTCTCAGCGAATTGGTGATTTTCACCGGCAGCGAGAATTTCAGCATCCAGTCGCAGTCGTCGGAGGCGATAGTGCGCACCGAAGAGGTCGCGGTAAAAAGAACTCCGCCACTGCCGAGCGGACGCAGGAGACTTGCCTCGATCAGCGCCTGGATGCGCGGCTGAAGCAACAGCGCCTCGGCCTGCAGCGGATGCATCGGCAAGAGCATCTCGTCGTCGCCGAGCGAGTTCTCATCTAGCAGATCGCCCGCCATTGCGCCCACGATCGCATTGAGATCGCCCGCGACCGAGCAGGCCCGCACCCTATCGCGCGGTGCGGCGAAATAGCTGAGCGCAAACCGCCCGCCACCCTCGGGAGCGTAGACGGCCGATTGCCAGTCGCTCATGCCGGTGAGGCTCTTCGGCGTCGGGTGCATCCAGTGCCCGAAGGTGAGCGATTGCTCGCTTTCGAGGAAACCTTCCGGCTGGTTGTCGCGTCGACCCTGCGCCGCGTCTGCCAGCGTCGCGATCCGCGCGCAGCTCTGCAGAGTCCTGAGCATCAGCTCGAGGCCAGCGCCCGGGCGGCTTTCACTTTTGGTCTTTTCGGTGAGATCCTGCACCAGGCATTGCACGGCCCAGAGCGGATCAATCGGCTGCCAGCCCGTTTCGCCCTGCTGGCGGCTGAACAGTGGCCCGAAGGCCTTCGGGCCTACCTGGCTTTCGGCCTGAAGAACCGCGCGCAGATGCAGCCGCTGTGCTGTGAGATACCAGTCGAGGCAGCGCCGCTCGCAGCCATCGAGCGCCATGCAGGCGGCACATCCGGCATCGATCTCGCGGATATAGCAATTGGCAAAGCTCTGGAATGTGGCAGCGGCTGCGATCGCATGCGGATCTGGCCGTGCTTGGGCCTGGGCTTGGGCTTGGGCTTGGGTCTGGGCGCGCGCCATCATGACCACGCTCCCGTCGGCCGAATATCCGGTCCGCGAAGCCCGTGGCGGAAATCCCGCTTGGGTTCCAACTCGCTCATCGAGGTTGTCCTCGTCACTCGATACAGAAAAGCCCTCCGCCGATCTCCCGGCGAAGGGCTGTCGTGTCTGATCAGAAGGTCGCCTTGACCGACAGCAGGAAGGTCCGGCCCTGCTCGTAGAGCGGGGTTACGTTGCCGAACTCCTGGCCGTAAGTGGCGCGGCTCGCATAGGTCTCGTTCAGGAGGTTCTGCACCTCTGCGCGGAAGGTCATGTGCGAAAGCTGTTCCGGCTTCCACTCGGTGTAGAGATTGACCACTTCGTACGAGGCATAGGTGATCGTGCCGTCCTTGTATTCCGGCGCGAATTCCATGTCTGTCCCGACAGTCAGGCCCCAATCGCTGAAGGTGTGGGCGGCCGATACCGTAATGATGTCGCCAACCGGCGTGGTCAGATAGTTGCCGGTATCGGAATCGGCCGGCTTGCCATCGATTTCGGCGTTGATCCTGGCATACTTCACCTTGATGAAGCCGTCGGTCCAGTCATAGCCTGCCCCCACTTCGAAGCCCCAGGTCTCGACGTCGTAGTTCAGGTTGGACCGAGCAGCGGCCCATTTCGCGACGCGCGCATCCTGGATCATGCTGCGGAAGAGGCTGCCCTCGGCTGTGAAGCCCTGATGGTGGAACTCCAGACCGGCGGTGGCATTGTTGGCGGTCGTGACCTCCGGCCCCTCTACGCCATAGTTCCAGTTCGGGTTCATGATGAAGGCTTCCGCAAGCGGAATACCCGCCCAGACATGGCTCGCGCCGGCCTTGGCCGTCAGGAAGCTCGTCAGGTCGTATTCCACCGAGGCGTTGCCGCTGAGACCGGAGTGGTCCCATTTCTCGCCGGTCGTGCCTTCGAACCACTGCTTGTCGGCGCGTCCGCCAAAGGAGAGCCGCATGGCATCAACAGGTTCGATCCGCACCTGGGTATAGATGCCGACGTTCCGGGCGCGTTCGGAGGCGTCCTCCGTATATCCGAGCGGCTCGCTGGCGGTCTCGAGTTCGATCTTGTCGCTGTAAAAGTCCAGACCGGCGACGATGTTGCCGTTTTCCAGCGCAAACTTGTTCTCGAATTTGCCGTTCAGGCTGCCGCTCTCGCCCTGTCCGTCATAGGAGGTGTAATCGGTACTGGCATTACCGTCGTCGTAGAAAATCGGCGTGTTGACTGAGCTGTGGCTGTAAGCGAGACGAATGGTAGGGTTCCACCAGCCTTCCGGTGTGGTGTCCGTATAGGTGAAGACCGTGTTGTCGCGGTCGAGCTTGTAGTTGCGATAATCCGGCTCGAAAGCTTTGCCGGTGGTGACCACACTCGCATTCGCCCTAAACGGCCGCTCCGCATCGTCGCGCACCCGCTCATGGCTGAATTCGAACCGGTCGCCGCTTTCGGCCTCATAGGCGAATTTGCCGAGCCCGCTCAGCAGGTTCGTTTCGGTCCCGCGGACCTCCTCGCCATTGCCGGCCTCGTAGTTGTCGCCCTTGCCGTAGTTCACAAAACCGAGGAATTCGAAGCCGTCCTGCATCGCCCAGCCGCCGAGGCCGGTGGTGAAGGTCTGACTGTTCGAATTGTAGGTTTCCGACACCATGCCGCCGAAGCCGTCCTCGGTGAGCAGGTCCTTCACGTCCTTCGTCTCATAGGCGATCGAACCGGCCAAGGCGCCCGGCCCGACATCGGCGGGTGCGATACCCGCGTCGACATCAACCGCCTTCAGCAGCGACGGGTCGATCAGGTTGGTGGCGTTGTGGTGGAAGACGCGGTTGTTCTGCCGGCTGCCGTCGATGGTCACCGCCAGCGTCGTCTCTTCCAGACCGTTGACATAGACCTTCTGCGAGGTCGGAATGGAACTTCCGACGCTCACACCTGCCTCATCGCGGAAGACATCGGCGATGCTCGCCGGATTGCGGGCTTCGAGCTGTTCGGCGCCGATGTTCACCGAACTGACGCTCGTCGCGGCGCCCTGGCCTGTCACTGTGATCTCGCCGATCGTGGTCGATCCGTCAGCGGCCGGTGCGCCACCGGTGGCGGCAGACGACTGGTCGCCGACCACGACAATGCCGTTGCTGATGCGATAGGTGAGGCCGGTGCCGGCAAGCAGGCCTGCCAGGGCTGCATCTGCCGTCAGGCTGCCGGAAACGGCGGCCGAGTTCGCACCACGGGCAGCCTCTGCCGCCAGCGACACCTGCAGACCCGACTGCCGGCCGAAGGCCTTCAGCGCATTGGCGAGCGGCTGTGCCGGGATGTCATAGGTCCGCGTCGCGGCGGTCTCGACCGCCGTCTGCGCCAGGACGGGCAGGCTGGAGGGCCCCGCCAGAAGCGCCAGGGCGCAGGCTGTTGTGGTCAGAAGGCGGCGCGACGCAGCTCTGATCAAAGCGTCGCGATCCGTGGAAAGTCTCGTAGCAGTCATACTCGTCCCCATACAGAAACCGGCTCATGGCCGCGTTCAAGGGTAAATACGAGTGAAAAAGACAAGTTTTTCAGACAACATTCATCTTTTTGCGATCAATTCGCGAAAAAGTGGCCAATTATTTGAAAGTAAACGATAATTTTAGTACTGAGAGATCACGCGCAGATAGGGTGAAACGGTCCGGACCTTCAATCCGAAGGGCGCGGCCAGCGCCGAGAGCGCCTTGTCGGGATCGTCGAGGTCGTACAGGCCTGTTACCCGCAGCGACGCCACGCTGCTCTCGGCCACGACGATCCAGGCGCCGTGTTGGCGCTGGATGAGGCCCACTACATCGGCGAATGCCTGATCGGTGACCGACAGGCGCCCCTCCCGCCAGAGTGCGATTTCGCCGGGATCGACATGACTGCGTTCCGCCTTGCCCTGCCGGCGATCGACGGTTACGACATCGCCGGGGGCAAGCGCGATCTCGTCGCCGTTGGTGGTGCCCTGGACCCTGAGTGCGATGGCGCCATGGGCGAGTTCGACGCGTGTTCCCTGGCCTGTGTCACGCACGCTGAAGGCGGTGCCGAGCACGCGCACCGAAGCATCCCTGGCCTCGACCACAAACGGCCGCTCCGCATCGCGTTCGACTTCGAAATAGGCTTCGCCCGACAGCAGCCGCACCTGGCGGGACAGGCCGTCGAAATCGTCGGCAAGCGCCGTTTGAGGTGCCAGCGTCACCCGCGATCCATCGGCGAGCGTCACCATCTCGGTCTCGCCGGTACCGGTGCGGAAATCCGCCTCCATGCGGATCCGCAGCGCGGGGCCGAAGACTGAGGCGACGATCGCGATGGAGAGCAGGGCCGCGGCTGCGAGCCCGAACCTGCGGCGGGGGAAATGCGACCTTTGGTGCCGCGCCGCATCCATTTCCTGATGCGTTGCCCGATGCTTTGGGCTGCGTGCGTCCGGGGCCGGCGATGCTGTCGGTCCTTCGCCGAGCGCCGCCCAGGTGCGACAGATCCGTGTCCAGGCGGCCGCATGGGCATCGGAGGCCTGCTGCCAGCTCTCCCATTCGGCGATGAGTTCAGGATCGGTCGGTGCATCGCGCAGGCGCATGAGCCAGTCCATCGCCTCTTCGAGAAGCAATTCGTCCTGCTGTTGTGGCTGATCCGTGACGCTCACCGGCCGGCTGTTCCCTGATTGCTTCGTTGTTGTGCAGCCGCGTCGGGGCAGCACCCGGCGTGGCCGCAAGACGTGTCCGCCTTGGCGGCAAACTCATCTGTGGCTGCTGGATATACGATTGACCCGCTGCTTTTTTTCATGCGTCCCCCGGTATTTTTGCCCGTCATGAATTCAGTGCGTGGCCCTGTCCAGCGACAGCGCGATCTTCACCATGCCGCCGCGGATCATCCGGTGGGCCGTCGCCACCGAGATCTTCAACTCGGCAGCGATTGCCTCCAGTGTCCATCCTTCCATCCGGTAAAGCTCGATCGCGCGGCGGGTCTCGGGCGGCAGCGCGTCCAGTGCCCGGGAGGCGACCCGTGCCTGGTCAGCGAAGAGAACCGACTCTTCCGGCGAGCCGGGATCCTGCGGCAAGATCCAGAAGGGCGGATCGACCTCGCGCCCGCGGGCTTCGATCGTGCGCCGCTTCATCGCGTCGAAGACGAGGTTGCGCACGATGCTGTAGAGATAGGCGAGCACCTGGCGCGGGGTGTAGTCCTCGCTGTCCACCGGTTTCAGCCGCAGAAACGCGTCCTGAACGATGTCTTCCGCCTGGTCGCGCGAGCCCAGCAGCCGGGCAGCATAATCCACCAGGGCCGCTCTGTTCTCGAGGAAAACCTCAAGATGGCTCTTGGTATCTGCAACCATGGGGCGTTCGACATCACCGGTTTAAATTTGACGGACAGAGGAAGCTTTCGCTCTAGCCGATTAGCCCGACAGTGGCAATCGCCGCGATCGGCGTGTCTGGCCCGCTCCCTTTGCATGCCGCCTCGCGGCCCTTCCGGCCAGAGGACTGGCTTTTTTGCAGATATGCGCCGTTTTCTGCTGTTTTCGCGCCGTCCCGCGCCGCTTTTACTCCATCGCATCGCGCACAAATCAGCTAATCTGTCCTTCCATGAGGATTCGTTTACGGGGACTGCATGGCACATCTTGCCGAGGGTGAGATCGCAATACCGCGCATCGCGCGCATCGAATGGCCGACCGTCGCATTGGCCGTTCTGATCTACGGGGGCTTTCTTGCCGTCACATATTTCTGGCGCGACATCCCGCTTCTGATCCTGGTGCCAGCAGGCGCATGGTTGATTGCCTGGCACGGTTCGCTGCAGCACGAGGTTATCCACAATCATCCGACCCGCCATGTCTGGATCAACGATGCAATCGGCGTCCCGCCGATTTCGCTCTGGCTGCCCTATCATGTGTACAAGCAGAGCCATCTCGCCCATCACCGCGACGAGCACCTGACCGATCCGATCGAGGATCCGGAATCCTATTATTTCACCAGCCAGGACTGGGATCGCTTCGGCTGGTTCGGCCGCACGCTGCGCGAATTCAACCTGACGCTGATCGGTCGCCTGACGGTCGGACCCGCCATCATCCTCGGCTCTTTCCTCTGGCATGAGGCCGTCAAGGTGATCCGCGGCGAGGGCGATAGCCGTCGTCTCTGGGTCTGGCACGTGCTCGGCGTCGCCGCAGTCCTCTGGTGGGTGCTCGTCGTCTGCGACATGCCTTTCCTGCTTTTCTTCTTCGGCTTCGTCTATTGCGGCACGGCGCTCTCGCGCCTGCGCTCCTATGCGGAGCACCGGTTTGCCGACAACCACGAGGAGCGGACGGCCATCGTCGAGAGGAGCCCGCTCTTCGGTCTGCTGTTCCTCTACAACAACCTGCATGTGCTGCATCACCGTGTGCCGGCACTGCCTTGGTACATGCTGCCCGGCATCTACGAGCGGCATCGCGATTTCCTCGTGCGCCTGAACGGCGGGCTGGTCTATCGCGGCTATCTCGATGTCGCCCGCCGATTTCTGTTCCGCCAGCATGACCGCCCCACCCATCCGAGGCACTCCTGAGCGGCGCGGCAGAGACGAGGCTCGCAAGCCTTGCGATGTATGTCGCACCATCAGTGGTGCTCCAGGCGCAACGGGCAGTCTGGGTCTTCCTGCGCGACCATCTGCGCGATCAGGGCCTTTCCGGCGTGCCCGAGAACCTCGATGAAGAAATGCCCCATCATGAGGCCTGGCTCGATCCGCGCCTGCTCATCGCCCAGACCTGCGGCTTTCCCTTCGTCAAGCACCTGAGGGGCAGGGTGCGTCTCGTTGCCACCCCTGTCTATGTTGCACCCGGCTGCGACGGGCCAACCATGCGCAGCGTCATCGTCACGCGGGCGAAGGATGCTCCGGCGAGCCTTGCCGCCTGCGCCGGTCTCAGGGTCGCGCTCAACGAGCAGGGCAGCAATTCCGGCTACAATCTCCTGCGCGCCGCCGTCGCCCCCCATGCCGGTGGGCGGCCGTTTTTCTCAGGTCTGCTCGAGACCGGCGGCCACCTGGCCAGCATGGCGGCCGTGCGCTGCGGCGATGCCGATCTCGCGGCCATCGACTGCATCACTTACGATCTCCTGCACCGCCACGCCCCGGAGCGTCTGGAGGGGCTCGCGATCCTCGCAGAGACGCCGTCCGGCCCCAATCTTCCCTTCATTACCCGGCTCTCCGCCACGGATGGAGAGCTTGCCAGCCTCCGCGCCGCCTTGCGCGCCGCAATCACCGCCCCGGAGCTTGCCGATGCGCGCGCGATCCTTGGGCTGACGGACGTGCTCGTGCTGGAGGAAGGGGCCTATGACATCCTGCTTGAGCATGAGCAGGTCGCGATTGCTGCCGGCTATCCGGTCCTGCGTTGATCGGCAGGTCATGCTCCTCAGGCTTCGCTGCCGGCCCCTCGGGCGTATCACAGCCTGATCTTCACCGGTCGCCAGACCACCGTCTCTGGCGTGCGATCATAGGGATTGTCCATGATCGTCACCTTGCAGTTCCTGTTGTCGCAATGGGTGCAGCGGAACTTCAGCGAATGGGGGTCGCGGCCCTGGCCGTAGAACTTGGCGAGATCGGATGCCGTGAACCGCGCCTGGCGTTGGCAGTCGCGACAGGTGGCGACCACCAGCATGTTATGGCGCAGCGCTTTTCCGAGTGTGTCGATTGTCCGGGTCATGGCGACGATCTTGAACAAAACAAGAACATCGTCAAGTGCTGAGATGATCACGAAACGCTGCGTGCGCTGGTTTTCAAGGCTTTTCGAGCTTTGGTGGAGGGCGGGTGACCGATTCGGACGTCTCCGGCTAGGTCACTGAAAGTTAACCATAAATTCTTCGCGCTGTAAGCCAACTGTTAACCTTGATCTCTGTATATAGAACTCGCTTCCACCAAGGTAATGCGTCGCGAAGCGCTCGGTTTCTGTATTGCGTATCGGGGAGGGCGTCATCCACGGCGCTCTCCCGTATTCGCCTTCGACCGGGCGTCCCGGGGGCATGAGGCCCGGACGGCGAGGGACAGCAGTCCCCAGAGCGCCATTAATGTGACTATCTTCCGTCTGCAGACATGAAAAAGCCCCCGTACCTTTCGGCCGGAGGCTCTGATCTTGCTGACGGAGGGTTTCAGCTGGCCGTCAGGAATTCCGCGCAATAGCTCTTGCCACCGTTCGTACCTGGGCGATCGACCACCGTGCGCACCCCACGGATGATATAGTCGGACGATACGGTAAGCTGTACCTCGCAGCGCAGATACTCCGTCCGTGCCCGGGTCAGAAGCTTGCCCTTCTTACCGTCGCCGAGGTCCTCGTAGGTCGCGGGTACGACGCGGGTGTTGAAGCCACCGCGCCAGGTGTAGAGCGTCGAAGCGCCCGAGGCGGCATCCGAGACCGGCGGGCCGAACTTGGCGAAGAAGGCGCCTGCCTGTTGGCCGTTCCAGCGCGTCTCGATCTCGTTTTTCGGTGTGCCCGTCGTGGTGCAGCCGGCAACTGCCAGGCAAAGCGCCGCGATCAGTCCCGTTGTGGTGCTTGTCCGCAAATTCATTGTCATTGTCCCTGAACCCCATGAATGGGAAGTGCCAGCATCCGTTTGTCTGCAGCCCTGGCGGTCTCTGTCCCGCGACTGCTTTACTGCGAAATCGCGATGCAAGAAACGTACCGGTGCGCATCCGCGTGCAAAATTGTTGTGGGTGACATCTGCGCAACGAGCGCCGCCGACTTCTGTTCCTTGTTCCGCTTGCCGCGATCGTTGCAGATTGATTGCGGCCCGACATCAGGCTTCGGCCATTCCACCAGTGAAATCAGTAGCATGCGGCGGTCCGTCACGAAAACTTCAACTTTCTTCCGCGAATTTGCGTTTCCACGCTTGTGCAACGAAAATCGCTGGTCTATAGAGGCGCCGCTGGTCACGGAGTGTAGCGCAGTCTGGTAGCGCACCACGTTCGGGACGTGGGGGTCGAGTGTTCGAATCACTCCACTCCGACCAGTCTAGTCTCCCGAAATTCCCGAAAAATTCCTGAAATTCCTCACAATGATGTTTGGGCTCGGCGGCTCTGTGCGCATTGGATCCCGGCGTTCCCCCACCCGTGGGATTTGCCAGATCTACCCGCATCTCAAGCCTCAAGTTGTATTGATTGCAAACAATGGTAGTGAATAGTCATTGCCGCCTCCTGTGGCAAACCGTTAAAATTCGCCGCAAATCGTTGCTTACAAAAAAAGATTAGGCTATCTTTAATTGCGTGGGAGTGTTGCGGGTTACATTTGTCTGATTTGTGATATTCTACCATGGATTGTAGTCGGCGGGCTCGGTGGGCATGATACCAGGAACGAGAAGGCGTCGGCAGCGTCAGGACAAGGTCACGCTGTCGGACGTTGCGCAGAATGCAGGTGTCAGCGCGATCACCGTCTCACGGGCGCTACGCGATCCGGAAAAGGTCTCGCCTCCGCTTCGGGAAGCCATCCTGAAGGTGGTTGAGGATATGGGGTACGTGCCGGATCTTGCGGCAAGGGCCCTTGCCAGCAAGAACAGCGGCCTCATCGGTGTAGTTTCACCTGTGCTCACAAGCCACTCCTTCATGGCCGTGATCCGCGGCATCGAGGACCGCGTACGCCCGTCAGATCTGCGCATCCAATATGCAAGTTCCGATACCAATGCCGAGGATCAACTCCGGCTGTTGCGCTTCTTTCTCTCCCAGAACCCTGCGGGTCTCATCCATGTCGGCCAGATCGGTGATCTCGCCATCGACGAATTGTTGCGGCGGGCGCCCTGTCCGGTCGTCGAGATCATGGATGTCAGCCGTCAACCCTCCGATATGGCCGTCGGCATTGATCACCGGCTCGCCGCCGAAACAGCCACGCGGCATCTGCTTGAGCGCGGCTATCGCCGGATCGCCCTCCTGGGCGGTGCCTGGGATTTCCGCGCTCGTCGACGTCTCGAAGGCTATCAGGCCGTGCTTGAGGAGGCCGGGCTCTTCGATCCCGCGCTGGTGCTGTCGATCGACAGCCAGAGCAGCGTCGGCCTTGGCTGCCATCTGCTCGGTCGCCTGAAGGCTGAGTTTCCGGATGCCGATGCCGCCTTCTGCCACAATGACGATATTGCGCTCGGCGCGCTGTTCGAATGTCAGCGTCGCGGCATGGCCGTTCCGGTGGACTTCGGTATCTGCGGCTTCAACGATCTCGACTATGCCGGTTTCGCCTTCCCTGCGATCACCTCCATACGGGTGCCGCGCTACGAGATTGGCTACCGTGCCGTCGATATGATCATCCGTGCGGCCGGCAGTGGTGCACCGCCGCCGAAGCTGGTCGACCTTGGCTACCAGCTTGTTCAGCGCGGCTCCACCGCCAGGCAAGCGTGATGCCTCTCCGATTGATGTGATGTCTGGTAAGGTGCGGTGTGACCCTCAGACCGCCAGAGGCAGCATGCTCGCTTCCTCGGAGAGCGCTGCGGTGAAGGCGTCGAGATCTGCGAGGAAAGTTGTGCCCGCAATCGGTTGGATCGAGCTATAGGCATAGCCACCGATCCAGATGCCGATGGTTGCCGTCAGCTTTGTCCTGAGATCGAGCAGATGCCGTTCCAGCGCCTTGCCCCGTCCTGTCAGCGCACTGAGGCAGACCACGCGCGCCTGCCGGCGATGAGCCGCCTCTGCCACCTCCTCGGCGGGCAGGCTGGCGCCGAGAAACAGGGCGTTCCACCCGTGCAGCCGCGCGATAAGCGTCACGATCAGCGCGCCGACGTCGTGTTCCTCCCGCTCGGGCGTGGTGGCGATCAGGCGTGGCGCATCCCGCGGGGGCGGCACGCATCGATCGAACATGCTGCCTAGGATCCGCTTGATCTGTGCCGTGGCCATGTGTTCCGCCGCGATCGAGAGGCGGCCGGCTGCCCAGCGGGCACCGACCTCGTGCATGAGCGGCAGGGCGGTGCGACGGATGAAGGTTTCCGGGTCCTGAGCCTCGGCCCGCGCCTGCAGCATGTGCTGCAGGGTGTCGTTGTCCAGGGCCTCTGCGGCCTCGACGATTTCCGCCATCCCCTGCGTCGCGGTCACCTGCTCATCGAGCCGCAACAGGGCCTCGGGCGTCAGCGTCATCAGCGCTCCGATCCGGTAACCGGCATCGCTGCAGGTCTTCAGCTGTCGCAGCCGCTGCACCTGACTGGCTGTATAGAAACGTCGCCCGCTTGCACTGCGATTGGCCGGCTTGAAGCCGTAACGCCGCTCCCAGGCATGCAGCACAAGTTTCGACACCCCGCTTTCGGCCAATGTGTCAGCGAGAGAAATCAGGGTCTCGCCATTCCCGTTCTCGTCTAGACGCATGCGAACCCCAGCACAGATACATCGCCATATTAGCGTAAGGTTTTCAGAAGAAAACCCACTGCACCGTGTCTTGCAGGCAAACGACAAACGGCCCGCGCGAAGCGGGCCGTTGGATCGGAGACGGGTTTCGCCGACCTCAGCCGTCGATGTCATCCAGCAACTGCCGGGCGGCAGCCGTTGTCAGCCGGCGCGTCTCGACTTCGTCGCGGCGGTTGGCCAGAAGCTCAGTCGCCAGCAGCTGCTCGGCAAGATCTGATGGCAGCGACAGGATCACGCGGCCTTCATGAGCGTTCAGGCCGCCAAGCTCACTGCGCCTTGCGGTGATCATGCCGCCGGCCACCGTGTTGTTGGTGTCGGGATCGATCAGGATGAAGGCGCCGGTGCCGCGGTTCTGCTCATAAGGGTCGAAGATCGCGGTCTCGTCGAAGGAAAGATGCACCTTGCCGATCGCGTTCATCTGCAGCATCTCGGCGGGCAGCCATTTGCCGGTCTTCAGTTCCAGCTGCTGGACAGGCTCCACCTGGACACGCTGCCGGCGCGAACCGGCCTTCAGCCAGTAGCGCTTGCCCTGCACGATGCCGTCAGGCTGAAGCGCAACAAGCTGCGCGTCGAAGGAAAGCCCCGTCTGCGGCTGGGCATCGAGCGAAACGATCATGTCGCCGCGCGCCACATCCACCTGGCGGTCGAGAACGAGCGTGATCGCGTCACCGGCAACGGCTGCGTTGCGCACGAGGTCGAAG
>CALSAF010000082.1:0-20227 GCA_943372805.1 Rhizobium sp. Q54 | reverse complement strand
GGCGTCATGATGACCCGGAAACCTGCCCGCGTGATCCTGCTGAAAGATGCCCGTCAGAAGCTCAATCCGCCGCCTGCGCCGCGCTGGCGCCCGTTTGCCGCGCTCTACAGGATGCGGCGGATCGTGGTTTATGCCAGCCTCGGCGTGCTGGCCGTCATTCATTTCGACAAACTTCCCTATTCCTACCTGGTTGTCCCGACATCGAACAAGCTGATCGACTACGCCATCACGGGTGCCGTTGCTCCGCGTCCGGAGCCGATCGAGGGCCACTTCATCACCTGTGCGGGGTCAAAGAGGACCAATTGCGTGGTCGATGGCGATACCTTCTGGTACCGGGCGGTGAAATACCGGATCTCCGATATCAACACGCCCGAAATCGGGCGTCCGGCCTGCGAGAGAGAGCGGCAACTCGGGCTTGAGGCGCAGGTGGCGCTGCTCGATGCCCTGAACGGCGGCGGGCTGATCATGGAGCGGCGGGAGCGGCGCGATATCGACCAGTATGGCCGCAAGCTCAGGGTCGTCCTCCAGGACGGGCACTCCGTCGGCGACAATCTGATCGCACGCGGGCTCGCACACCGCTGGGAAGGGCAAAAGCTCGATTGGTGTGGTTGAAGCTTGTCGGAAAACCAAGCCTTTTCTTACAGCCTCCGACCGACATTGCCCTACACAAAATTGTTCCTGCCTTGCTTCTTTTCGAAGCGGTGAAACTCTGTTCTCTTTCATAGCGTCTTCTATCTAGAGAGACAGAGAAAGCCCGACGAGGTCTGCCATGCCCCACTACCATCCGCCGAAGATCGCCAGTTCCGAGATCACGCCGAAGTCGCTGTACATGCGGCGACGGGAGTTCATGGGTGTCGCGGCGGGCGGGGTTGCCGCCGTCAGCCTTGGATCGCAGGCACGCGCGGCACCGCTTGCCGCCAAGCCGAGCATCTACAAGCTCGATGAAAAGCTGACGTCGAAACAGGACGTGACCACCTACAACAACTTCTATGAGTTCGGCACCGGCAAGGAGGATCCAGCCCGCAATGCCGGCTCGTTGACGACGCGCCCCTGGACGATCGAAGTCGGCGGGCTGGTGGCCAAGCCGCAGGTGATCGACATCGAGACCGTCATGAAAGACTTCGAGATGGAGGAGCGCGTCTACCGGATGCGCTGCGTCGAGGCCTGGTCGATGGTGATCCCCTGGATCGGCTTTCCGATCTCGGCCTTGCTCGACAAGGTCGAACCTCTGGGTTCGGCGAAGTATGTCGCTTTCGAGACGCTGGTGCGACCTGAAGAGATGCAGGGGCAGTCCGGCATCTTCCAGGCGCTGGAATGGCCCTATCGCGAGGGCCTGCGCCTCGATGAGGCACGCCATCCGCTGGCCATCCTCGCGACCGGCCTTTACGGCGAGACGCTGCCCAACCAAAACGGAGCCCCGATCCGGCTCGTCGTGCCGTGGAAATACGGCTTCAAGGGTATCAAGTCGATCGTCAAGATCACGCTGACGGAAGAGGAGCCGGTGTCGACCTGGAACAAGCTGCAGCCATCAGAGTATGGCTTCTACGCCAACGTCAATCCTGAGGTCGACCATCCGCGCTGGAGCCAGGCAACGGAGCGGCGCATTGGCGAGGCTGAGGGGCTGTTCGGCGGCGCGCGGATCAATACGCTGCCGTTCAACGGTTATGCCGACGAAGTCGCCAGCCTCTATGCCGGCATGGACCTGACGAAGTTCTACTGATGGTATCGCTCGCCTTGCCCACCCTGCCCGCCCGCTACAAGCCGGCGTCGATCTGGGCGCTTTACGCGCTGGGATTGATGCCAGGGCTGTATGCCTTCTATCTGGGCATCTTCGGCGGCCTGGGCGCCGATCCGGTTCGCGCCTTCGAGCACTTGCTGGGGCTCTGGGCGCTCCGGTTTCTTTGCCTCGGGCTTGCCGTGACGCCGCTGCGCGATCTCTTCGGCATCAATCTCATTGCCTATCGACGTGCGCTCGGGCTGATCGCCTTCTATTATGTGCTGGCGCATTTTGCCGTCTATCTGACGCTCGACCGGGGGCTGATCCTGTCGTCGATCGCCGGCGACATCCTAAAGCGGCCCTATATCATGCTCGGTATGGCGGGGCTTGTGATGCTGATACCCCTGGCGCTGACATCGAACCAGTGGTCGATCCGAAGGCTCGGGCCAAAGTGGAACAGGCTGCACAAGCTCACCTACCCGATTCTGCTGGTGGCCGTGCTGCACTTTGCACTGTCGCTAAAGGTCATCGATGCGGAGGCGGCCTTCTATATCGTCGTGACGATCGTGCTGCTCGGCTATCGGCTGGTCCGGCCGAAGATCATGGAACGACGCAGGGCGAAGCGAATGTCGGGGGCAGCCCGCTAGCCTTTTACTGCCTGGGATCGGGCAACACGTCGGGATTCGACCAGTGCTGCGAGTGCGATGCCAAGGCCGTAAGCCAGAATGTTCCACCAGGAGAAGATCCGTCCCAGGAGCAGGGCGCCAGCCAATGTCAGACGGAAATCGTCGAGCCAGGGCGTGTGGTAAAGCCGGCTGAACTCGGTGAGGGCTGCGACGACGAAGGCGAGGAGTGCCAGGCGCGCGAGCGGCTGCCGCGGCAGGAGGACAGCCAGCAGGAAGAAGACCATGGTGCCCCAGAGGACAGAGCCGCCATATTTCACCAGAACATATGGCAGGCCGATCTCATAACCGCCGAGCCTGAGCGCCAGACCGCAGGCGATGATGCCCACAGCCATCCCCAGCCGTTGCAAGCGAAGTGACGTCGATGCCTTGATTTCGTCCATGGCCGCTTAGTAGTGAGGTTGCAGCGGAACACAAGAGCGAAGGCGGTGGCGATGGCAGTGGTGACGGAACGGCCTGACGACCTCGTGAATGCTCTCGACCGGAGGCTGATCCATCACGAACCGCATCCCGAGCTCACCGGGCTTCGCCGCTTCGTTGTCGAGTTCCTGCTGTTCGGCATCAAGGAGGCACGCGCCTGCCTGTTTGCCGGGCTGTTTTTCGTCTCCATCTTTCTCGTGCCGCGCACCGGCCTCATTGGCATTCCGCGTTATGACGTGTTGCTGATCATCGCACTTGCGATCCAGATCTGGATGGTCTGGGGAAAACTCGAGACCGTGGATGAGCTGAAGGCAATCTGCCTGTTCCACATCGTCGGTTTTGCGCTTGAGGTGTTCAAGACGTCGGGCGCCATCCAGTCCTGGTCCTATCCGGACTTCGCATATAGCAAAGTCCTGGGCGTGCCGCTGTTCTCCGGCTTCATGTATGCCGCCGTCGGCAGCTACATTATCCAGGCCTGGCGGCTTTTCGATCTCCGGATCCGCCATCATCCGCCCTACTGGATGGCGATCCTCGTTGCACTCGCCATCTATCTCAACTTCTTCACCCATCACTATATCGGCGATTACCGCTGGTATCTGGCAGCACTCGCGATCGGGCTCTATGCCCGGACGACCGTCCTCTTCCGGCCCTTCGACCGGGACCGGCAGATGCCGATGCTGCTTGCCTTCATCCTGATCGGCTTCTTCATCTGGGTGGCGGAGAATATCTCGACCTTCTTTGCGATCTGGCACTATCCCAACCAGCTCGGCGCCTGGTCGACGGTGCATCTGGGTAAGTGGAGTTCCTGGACGCTGCTGGTGATGATGACGTTTACGATCGTTGCCTCGCTGAAACATATCCGGGCGACGATCCATATTCCGAAGTGATCATTGCCGCTGCGCTCAGATTTATTTCGCATGTCGTGTCGAAATCGGCTTAGCTCGTTCGTTAGGAGGCAGGATCGCAGGAGCGGTCCCTGAACGAGAGGAGATGAGACATGCGTGTTATGGTGATGGTCAAAGCGACCGAAGACAGCGAGGCGGGCGTGATGCCTTCGGCGGAGCTTCTGGAAGCCATGGGCAAATTCAACGAAGAACTGGCGGCGGCCGGCGTGATGCTGTCGGGCGATGGCTTGAAGCCGTCCAAGCTCGGCAAGCGTGTCGCCTTCGATGGCGACAGCCGACGGGTGATCGACGGGCCCTTCACCGAGACGCGGGAACTGGTGGCCGGGTTCTGGATCTGGGAGGTCAAGGACATGGACGAGGCGGTCGAATGGGTCAAACGCTGCCCGAACCCGATGCCGGGGCCCAGCGAAATCGAGATCCGCAGTTTCTATGAGATGGAGGATTTTGTCTGAGGGTTTGGCGGTCAAGGCGTAGACTGTCTGAGGCGGCGCCCATATCCAGACAGCAAAACACCCGACCGTGGCGGCCGGGTGTTTTTTGTCGGGCAGCGACCGATCAGAACTGCTTCCTGAACAGCAACCGGTCGAGTGACAAATAGCCACCGCCGAAGGCTGCGAACAGGAAGGCGCCGCCGGTCCAGAAGAGCGAGGCGAGTTCGGCCTTCGACTGAACCTGATGCAGGAAGGTGTGACCGCCATCGGCTAGCCGTGCCATCGCCTGCGGGGTGAAGAATTCGCTGCCGGCCTTCAGCGCGTCGATGCCGGCCTGGGTGAGGAAAGCGTCGCCGTAAGGGTTGGCCATGTGAAAGTAGAGGGTGATTGCCAGCATGACGCCATTGGCGAGGGCTGCCGGGCGGGTGAAAAGACCGAGCGCGATCAGCAGGCCGCCAAAGACCTGCATGACGGCGAGTGTCGGGGACCAGAGCCAACCGGGATAGAAGCCGAGCTTTTCGACGAAGCCGACCTGGGCGAAGGGCGCCATGATCTTTGGCCAGCCTTCGATCACCAGCATGCCGCCGACGGCAAGGCGGAAGATCGTCCAGGCCATGGGCTGGGCAACCTTGTCATAAAAGGTCGAGAGCGGCGGAATGATGAGCTTGTCTTTGTCGTTGCTGAAAATGGATGCGTCAACCATTGGGGAAACCTCACTACATCGATAATTCGATGCCCCCAAGTTAGCGCTGTCTGCCGGATCTCACTTGACGCAGATCAATTGAATTGACGTACAACAAAAATCTCTCAACCCCTAATTTAGCAGACTGAATTCACGACAACGCAAAAAAGCCGGGTGATCTCTCACCCGGCCTTTTTATCCTTCCCTTACGAGAAGTAACTTACGCTGCTTCAGCTTCGGCTTCAGCGGCGACGCGGGCCTTGTCGGCTGCGCCCTTGGCGTCGACGTCGCGTTCAACGAACTCGATGACAGCCATGGCGGCGTTGTCGCCCTGGCGGAAACCGGCCTTCATGATGCGCAGGTAGCCGCCGTTGCGGGTGGCGTAGCGCGTTGCGATGGCGTCGAACAGCTTGGCGACGACGGACACGTCACGGATCTGCGAGATCGCCTGACGGCGAGCATGCAGGTCGCCGCGCTTGCCGAGCGTCACGAGCTTTTCAACGATCGGGCGAATTTCCTTCGCCTTCGGCAGGGTGGTCACGATCTGCTCATGCAGGATGAGCGAAGCAGCCATGTTGGCGAACATCGCCTTACGGTGGCTGGCGGTACGGTTCAGCTTGCGGCCGGCTTTCTGGTGGCGCATTGCTATTCTCCTTTAAGTGCAGGCTCTGTCTCAGAGGCTGCCGTTTCCTGACACATACGGGCATTCGCCCGCAGTTTGACGGGGAAAGGCAGGCTTAGAGGCTGCCTTCACTGTTATTAATATTGGTCTTCGTAACGCTTCGCGAGATCTTCGATGTTCTCGGGCGGCCATGCCGGCACTTCCATGCCGAGGTGCAGGCCCATGGAAGCGAGAACTTCCTTGATTTCGTTCAGCGACTTGCGGCCGAAGTTCGGCGTGCGCAGCATCTCTGCCTCGGTCTTCTGGATCAGATCGCCGATGTAAACGATGTTGTCGTTCTTCAGGCAGTTTGCCGAGCGGACCGAAAGCTCCAGCTCGTCGACCTTCTTGAGCAGCGCCGGGTTGAAGGCGAGCTCGGTGACGGCTTCCTCTTCGGCTTCCTTCTGCGGTTCGTCGAAGTTTACGAAGACGCCGAGCTGGTCCTGGAGGATGCGGGCAGCGAATGCAACAGCGTCCTCACCGGTGACGGAGCCATCGGTCTCGATGGTCATCAGCAGCTTGTCATAGTCGAGAACCTGGCCCTCGCGGGTGTTTTCGACCTTGTAGGACACCTTCTTGACCGGCGAATAGAGGCTGTCGACCGGGATGAGGCCGATCGGTGCATCTTCCGCACGGTTGCGCTCGGCCGGGACGTAACCCTTGCCGTTGTTGACCGTGAACTCCATGCGGATTTCTGCGCCTTCATCGAGGGTGCAGATGACATGGTTGGGGTTCAGGATCTCAATGTCGCCGACCGTCTGGATGTCACCGGCGGTTACAACGCCCGGACCCTGCTTGCGGACAACCATGCGCTTGGCATCGTCGCCGTCCATCTTGATGGCGATTTCCTTGATGTTCAGGACGATGTCGGTGACATCTTCGCGAACGCCCGGGATAGACGAGAACTCGTGCAGAACGCCGTCGATCTGGACAGCCGTGACGGCTGCACCACGAAGCGACGACAGGAGAACGCGACGCAGAGCGTTGCCGAGCGTCAGGCCGAAGCCACGCTCGAGCGGCTCGGCGACGAGGGTCGCCTTGGTGCGGCCGGAGGAGGAAAATTCCACCTTGTTCGGCTTGATCAGTTCCTGCCAATTCTTCTGAATCATGATTTTACCTTCCGTTCGCCATCACCATTCAATCGTGACGGCCGAATATGAGAAGCACCGGGAAGGCGAACCGCCTGCCCGGCAAGACGAAGAATGATTAGACGCGACGCTTCTTGCGCGGACGGCAGCCATTGTGCGGGATCGGGGTCACGTCGCGGATCGACGTGATCATGAAGCCGGCAGCCTGGAGGGCGCGCAGAGCGGATTCACGACCCGAACCCGGACCGCAGACTTCCACTTCGAGAGACTTCATGCCGTGTTCCTGGGCCTTCTTGGCGCAGTCTTCAGCAGCGATCTGGGCAGCAAACGGGGTCGACTTACGCGAACCCTTGAAGCCCTTCGCACCAGCAGACGACCAGGCAATTGCGTTGCCCTGTGCGTCGGTGATGGTGATCATCGTGTTGTTGAAGGTCGAGTTGACGTGGGCAACGCCCGACGAGATATTCTTGCGTTCGCGACGGCGGACGCGTGTGGCTTCCTTGGCCATAGTCTTCCTTTCAGTTGATCTAAACACCGCCGTAATGCCAGCGGCTACACCAATCGAGGCAACAGGATGAAGGCAGTGGGCACCAGGTCACCCTGCTGCCCACTGCCTTTTCCCAATGCCGCGAAAAATTACTTCTTCTTACCAGCGATCGCCTTCGCCGGACCCTTGCGGGTGCGGGCGTTGGTGTGCGTGCGCTGACCGCGAACCGGCAGACCACGACGATGGCGCAGGCCACGGTAGCAGCCGAGGTCCATCAGACGCTTGATGTTCATCGCGGTATCGCGACGCAGGTCGCCTTCAACCTGGTAATCGCGGTCGATGGTTTCGCGGATCTGGAGGACTTCTGCGTCGGTCAGCTGGTGAACGCGCTTTTCAGCCGGAAGACCGACCTTCTCCATGATTTCCGATGCGAACTTCGGTCCAATCCCGTGAATATAGGTCAGCGCGATAACAACGCGCTTCGCAGTCGGGATGTTGACGCCAGCGATACGTGCCACGCCTATTCTCCTTGCTTCCAGTTGCCATCCGGCAAGTGGTGTCTCGTTACACGGCCCGAACAGACCGCAATTACAAATCGGGTTCTCAACAAACCAAAACGACCGAACCCGGTCTTCCAACGTTTTGGAAGAACGCGCCGATCGCAGTCATGTCGCGAGTTGGCGCGGTCTTTAACGGAATCGGTCGACAAAAGCAACCGGCTCCGCGAAGATTCTTGGATCTGCCGGGCTTCAGAGCCCGGCCAGGATGGCCTCGATCTCGCCGGTGACGGCATCGATCTCACCCATGCCGTCGACCGAATGCAGCTTACCCTTGGCGTGGTAATAGCCGATCAGCGGCGAGGTTTCCTTGTAGTAGGCCTGCAGACGGGTGCGGACCGTGTCCCTGTTGTCGTCGGGGCGGCGCTTGAAGTGGGTCGAGCCACACTTGTCGCAGACACCGTCCACCTTCGGCTTCAGGTTCTCGTCGTGATAACCGGCGCCACAACTGGCGCAGGTGTAACGACCGGCGATTCGATCGGCCAGGATCTCGTCATCGACGCGGATCTCGATCACCGCCGAAAGGTCGAGGTTCTTGCCGTTCAGCATCGCTTCCGTGGCATCCGCCTGGACCAGCGTCCGCGGGAAGCCATCAAGAATGAAGCCTTTGGCACAATCGGGCGCATCGATACGCTCGGCGACGATGGCGATGACGATGTCGTCGGAGACGAGCTTGCCGGCGTCCATGACAGCCTTGGCGCGTTTTCCAACCTCCGTGCCTGCCGATACGGCGGCACGGAGCATATCACCGGTGGAAAGCTGCGGGATGCCGTGCTTCTCCACGATCCGCTGGGCTTGGGTCCCCTTGCCCGCGCCCGGCGGTCCTAACAGAATCAGTCTCATCGTCCCCTCTTTCCTCCACGCAACTTCGACTTCTTGATCAGACCTTCATATTGCTGGGCGATCAGATGTCCCTGGATCTGTGCTACAGTATCAAGGGTGACGCTGACAACAATCAAAAGCGAAGTACCACCAAGGGCTAATGGGATGCCCGTGCGTGCGATGAGGATTTCTGGCAGAACGCAGACGAAGACGAGGTAGATTGCGCCTACCACGGTGATGCGCGTCAGAACGTAGTCGATGTATTCGGCCGTACGGTCACCGGGGCGGATGCCCGGGATAAAGCCACCATGCTTCTTCAGATTGTCGGCGGTATCCTTCGGGTTGAAGACGATGGCCGTGTAGAAGAAGGCGAAGAAGGCAATCAGCGCACCGTAGAGCAGCATGTAGACCGGATGGCCGTGCTGCAGGGCTGCAATGATGGTCGTCGCCCAGGCCGGCATCTGCTGGCTACCGGAGAAACCGGCAGCCGTCGCCGGCAGGAGCAGCAGCGACGAGGCAAAGATCGCGGGAATGACGCCGGCAGTGTTGAGCTTGAGCGGCAGATGCGAGGTATCGCCCTGGAACATGCGGTTGCCCACCTGGCGCTTCGGATACTGGATCAGAAGGCGGCGCTGGGCACGCTCAACGAAGACGATGAGCGCGATGACGCCGATCGCCACGACGATGACGGTGAGAATCAGCAGCGTGGACAGGGCGCCGGTGCGGCCGAGTTCGAGCGTGTGAGCGATGGCCGTCGGAAGGCCAGCGGCAATGCCGGCGAAGATGATCAGCGAGATGCCGTTGCCGATGCCGCGCGATGTGATCTGCTCTCCGAGCCACATCAGGAACATGGTACCGCCAAGCAGCGTCAGCACGGTCGAAATGCGGAAGAACCAGCCCGGATCAGCAACGATGCCCTGGCCCGATTCGAGGCCGACGGCAATGCCGTAAGCCTGGAGCGTGCCGAGCAGCACAGTGCCGTAGCGGGTGTACTGGTTGATGATCTTGCGGCCCTGCTCGCCCTCTTTCTTGAGGTTCTCAAGGGCCGGAACGACAGATGTCATCAGCTGCACGATGATCGACGCGGAGATATAGGGCATGATGCCCAGCGCGAAGATCGCCATGCGCTCGACGGCGCCGCCGGCAAACATGTTGAAAAGTCCGAGAATGCCACCCGACTGCCCCTGGAAGGCGGCGGCATAGGCCTCCGGATTGAGGCCAGGCAGCGGAATATGCGTGCCGAGGCGATAGACCAGCAATGCGGCCAGGGTGAACCAAAGTCGCTTCTTCAGATCTTCCGCCTTGGCGAAAGTCGAGAAGTTCAGGTTCGAGGCCAGTTGTTCCGCTGCAGAAGCCATAGAATTCTCCGCCAACCTAAACCGGCGACGGGGACCGTCAGAACCGGAGGCTATTCGTTCAAACTGTTTTTCAGAAAACAGGGCGCGGGGAGAAGTTGCGACGCAACCGCATGCCTCACACCCTTGTTTTCCAGATGACCCGGAAGACGAAACGACGTCCATTCCGTCCTGGGATCGTGAGGCTCACATATGGGAGCAAAATCGCCCGGTGTGAAGCACCCCGGGCGATTGTCTGTCACTTATTCAGCGGCTTCCTTGGCTGCTTCGAGCAGCTTGATGGAACCGCCAGCCTTTTCGATCTTCTCGACGGCGGCCTTGGAGGCGCCGGCAACTTCGATCGTCAGCTTTGCCTTCAGTTCGCCGCCGGACAGGACGCGA
The DNA here is from genome assembly GCA_943372805.1 of Rhizobium sp. Q54. Taxonomy (GTDB): domain Bacteria; phylum Pseudomonadota; class Alphaproteobacteria; order Rhizobiales; family Rhizobiaceae; genus Allorhizobium. The sequence continues at coordinate 10,038 of CALSAF010000082.1, read as the reverse complement.
ACGCCGTCCTTGGCGCGGCGGATAACGCCGGCTGCCTTCAGCGAAGCGGCATCAACCGTTGCCTTGGCGTCTAGCTTGCCAGCATCAACAGCGGTCTGGATACGGCCGAGCGAAACGGTCACGTATTCAGAAGCGAAGATGTTGTTGAAGCCGCGCTTCGGCAGGCGACGATAGATCGGCATCTGGCCGCCTTCGAAGCCGTTGATGGCGACGCCGGACCGAGCCTTCTGACCCTTTACACCGCGACCACCGGTCTTGCCCTTGCCGGAACCGATACCGCGACCTACGCGGATACGTTCCTTGGAAGCGCCTTCGTTGTCTTTGATTTCATTCAGTTTCATGATGACTTCCCCCGTCTCACTTCTCGTCGACGACGCGAACGAGATGCTGGACAGCACGGATCATGCCACGAACGGAAGGGGTATCTTCCAGGGTGCGGACCCGGTGCATCTTGTTGAGGCCCAAACCGACCAGCGTTGCGCGCTGGACTGCAGGACGGCGAATAGGCGAACCGATCTGTTCGATCGTGATCGTCTTTGCTTCAGTCTTCTTCGTAGCCTTGGCCATGGATCAGACTCCTCTTATTCTTCAGCAGCGTTGCCAGAAGCAGCGCGGCGAGCCTGGAGGGTAGCATACTTCAGGCCACGCTGAGCAGCGACGTCCTTCGGATGTACCTGGTGCTTCAGGGCGTCGAACGTAGCGCGAACCATGTTGTACGGGTTCGACGAACCGGTCGACTTGGCGACGACGTCGTGCATGCCGAGCGTTTCGAAGACGGCGCGCATCGGGCCACCGGCGATGATACCGGTACCGGCCTTGGCGGAGCGCAGCAGAACCTTGCCGGCGCCATGACGGCCGTTGACGTCGTGATGCAGCGTACGGCCGTCACGAAGCGGAACGAAAATCATGTCGCGCTTGGCAGCTTCCGTTGCCTTGCGGATGGCTTCCGGCACTTCACGTGCCTTGCCATGGCCGAAGCCTACGCGACCCTTCTGGTCGCCGACGACGACGAGGGCTGCGAAGCCGAAACGACGGCCGCCCTTGACGACCTTAGCGACGCGGTTGATCGCGACCAGCTTGTCGACGAACTCGCTATCGCGCTCTTCACGGTTCTGGCGATCATCGCGCGAACCACGCTTTTCTTGTGCCATTGTCCTTTTCCTTTTTCTTTTCCGGGTGCAATCGGCAGATTACGCAAAGTTCCACCCTGCCCTGTCGGGTCAAGGTGGAATCCGGTGTGACCGGCTTAAAGCCGGAAATCCACCCGAACGCAAGTCCGGGTGGAAATTCTATCTTAGAAGGTCAGACCACCTTCACGAGCCGCTTCGGCGAGAGCCTTGATGCGGCCATGATAGATGAAGGCGCCACGATCGAAGACAACTTCGTTCACGCCAGCCTTGACGGCGCGCTCAGCAACCAGCTTGCCAACGGCAGCAGCTGCTGCGATGTCGGCGCCGGTCTTGAGCTCGGCCTTCAGGCCACCATCGAGGGTCGAAGCTGCGGCAAGGGTCTTGCCAGCGACGTCGTCGATGATCTGAGCGTAGATGTTCTTCGAAGAGCGATGTACCGACAGACGCGGACGGCCATTTGCCACCGCCTTGATCTGACGCCGTACGCGGTTCGCACGGCGAACAAGTGCTTCTTTTCTGCTTGCCATTTCGCGCGATCCTTACTTCTTCTTGCCTTCTTTGCGGACGATCCGCTCTTCGGCATACTTGACGCCCTTGCCCTTGTAGGGCTCCGGACCGCGATATTCGCGGATCTCGGCGGCGACCTGACCGACCTGCTGCTTGTTGATGCCGGACACGATGATTTCGGTCGGCTTCGGAACAGCAATGGTGATGCCAACCGGCGGCTCATAGACAACGTCGTGGCTGAAGCCGAGTGCCAGCTGCAGGTTCTTGCCCTGCAGCGACGCGCGGTAACCGACGCCGTTGATTTCGAGCTTGCGCTCGTAGCCGTCCTTCACACCCTTCAGGATGTTCTCGACCATGGTGCGGGACATGCCCCACTTGGAACGAGCGTCCTTGGAGTCGTTGATCGGCTGTACGACAACAGCGTTGTCTTCGAGCTTCACGGAGATTTCGTCATTTGCGACGAAGAAAAGTTCACCCTTCGGGCCCTTGACGGAGACCTTCTGGCCTTCGACAGAGGCGGTCACGCCAGCCGGAACCGGAACGGGCTTCTTACCGATACGAGACATAGTTTTTATCCTGTCTGTTCGCTATGGAGATCCCCTGCCCGTCTTAGAAGACGGAGCAGAGTACCTCACCACCAACGTTCTGTTCGCGAGCCTGGTGATCGGCCATCACACCCTTCGGAGTCGAAAGGATAGTGATGCCGAGGCCGTTCGCGACCTGCGGGATGGACTTGACCGAGACATAAACTCGGCGGCCCGGCTTGGATACGCGGCCGATTTCGCGAATGACCGAAGAACCTTCGTAGTACTTCAGCTCGATCGTGAGTTCGGACTTGCCATTGCCGTAATCGACCTGGCTGTAGCCACGGATGTAACCCTCGGCCTGCAGAACGTCGAGAACGCGGGCACGGAGATTGGAAGCCGGAGTGGAGACGGAGCTCTTGCGGCGAGCGGCGCCATTCCGGATACGGGTGAGCATATCGCCCAACGGATCAGTCATCGTCATATTGCCGTCTCCTTACCAGCTCGACTTCACAACGCCCGGCACCTTGCCGGTGTTGCCAAGCTCGCGAAGCGCGATACGCGACATTCCAAGCTTGCGATAGAATGCACGCGGACGACCGGTGACTTCGCAACGGTTGCGAATACGGGTCTTGGAGCCATCGCGCGGCAGTTCTGCCAGCTTCAGGGTGGCCTTGAACCGCTCTTCAATCGAAAGAGACTGGTTCATGATGATCGCCTTCAGACCGGCACGCTTGGCGGCCTGGCTTGCGACGATCTTGCGGCGGCGCTTGTTCTTTTCAACTGCGCTTGTCTTCGCCATATGGAAGTTCCTCTTCTACGCTCGTCGTTACGGTTACTGACGGAACGGGAAGTTGAACTCTTTCAGAAGAGCCCGAGCTTCGTCGTCGTTGGTCGCCGTCGTGCAAACGATGATGTCCATGCCCCACATCTGATCAACCTTGTCGTAGTTGATCTCCGGGAACACAATGTGCTCCTTGATGCCCATGGCGAAGTTGCCACGGCCGTCGAAGGACTTCGGGTTCAGGCCGCGGAAGTCGCGAACGCGCGGAAGCGCGATGTTGACCAGGCGGTCCAGGAACTCATACATGCGGGCGCCGCGCAGGGTGACCTTTGCGCCGATCGGCATGTTTTCGCGGACCTTGAAGCCTGCGATCGAGTTGCGAGCCTTGGTGATGACCGGCTTCTGGCCGGCGATCGCTGCAAGGTCGGCAGCTGCAACGGTGGGCTTCTTGGAGTCGGCAGTTGCCTCGCCCACGCCCATGTTGATGACGATCTTATCGAGCTTCGGGATCTGCATTTCGTTGACGTAGGAGAACTGCTCCTGCATCGCCTTGCGAATGCGATTTACGTATTCAGCCTTGAGCCGCGGCTCATACTTTGCCTCAGCCATCGATCACTTCTCCCGAACGCTTGGCCACACGAACCTTCTTGCCGTCAACGACCTTGAAACCGACGCGGGTCGGCTTGCCGTCCTTGTCGGCGATCGCGATGTTCGACAGATGGATCGAGGCTTCCTTGCTGATGATGCCGGCTTCCGTGGTCTGCGTCTGGCGCTGGTGGCGCTTGACAACATTGATGCCACGGACGACCGCACGGTCTTCCTTCGGCATGACCTGGAGGACTTCGCCCGAACGGCCCTTGTCCTTGCCAGCGAGTACGACGACCTTGTCGCCCTTGCGGATCTTATTCATCGCTTCCCGCTCCCTTACAGTACTTCTGGAGCCAGCGAGATGATCTTCATGTGGTTCTTGGCGCGAAGTTCGCGCGGAACCGGTCCGAAGATACGGGTGCCGATCGGCTCTTTCTTGTTGTCGATAAGAACAGCTGCGTTGTTATCGAATCGAATGACGCTGCCGTCAGCGCGACGGATGTCCTTGGCGGTGCGAACAACAACCGCCTTCATCACGTCACCCTTCTTCACGCGGCCGCGCGGGATAGCTTCCTTGATCGAAACGACGATGATGTCGCCGATGGAAGCGTACTTGCGCTTGGAACCGCCCAGCACCTTGATGCACATGACACGACGTGCGCCGGAATTATCCGCGACGTCGAGGTTAGTCTGCATCTGAATCATGTCAGGTCGCCTTCTTGTTGTAACCCGAACGGTTGGGCCGAGGCCCCCTATCCAGGCTTATGATAAATTTCTGATGTGCGCGGGAAGATAAATACAGGGTGGTTTCCCATATGGGACCTTCCGTGCGCTCAAAGCAAAAGAACGCCCGATTCCGGGCGTTCTCTGCCAGTGGCCTGCTTCATACAGATTTCTGCGCAAGGTGCAAGCCCTTGCGCAGGAAGTCCGTAAATTAAGCCTGGGCGGCAATCACCGTCCAGCACTTGTCCTTGGAGATCGGTGCACATTCCTGGATGGAAACGACGTCACCGGTCTTGTACTGGTTGTTCTCGTCATGTGCCTTGTACTTCTTGGACCGGCGAACGGTCTTCTGAAGCAGCGGGTGGGCGAATCGACGCTCAACGCGAACGACGATGGTCTTGTCGTTCTTATCGCTGACAACTACGCCCTGCAGAATGCGTTTCGGCATATTTCTCGGTCCTTAGGCCTTGGCTTCTGCCGCCTTCTGGCGGGCAATGGTTTTCACGCGTGCGATGTCACGACGGACTTCCTGAATACGGGAAGACTTCTCGAGCTGGCCAGTGGCCTTCTGGAAGCGCAGGTTGAACTGCTCCTTCTTCAGCTTAGCAAGCTCGTCGTTCAGCTGGTCGGCGCTCATGGCGCGTACGTCTGCGGCTTTCATCGACTTGATCCTCACTCTGCAATGCGCTGTACGAAGCGCGTCGTGACAGAGAGCTTGGCGGAACCGAGGCGAAGAGCCTCGCGCGCGATCTCTTCCGATACGCCGTCGATCTCGAACATGATACGACCAGGCTTGACCTTGCATGCCCAGTATTCGACCGAACCCTTACCCTTACCCATACGAACTTCGGTCGGCTTTGCCGTGACCGGAACGTCAGGGAATACGCGGATCCACACGCGACCAGCACGCTTCATATAGCGAGTGATCGCACGACGGGCTGCTTCAATTTCGCGAGCGTTCACGCGGTTCGGTTCCAGAGCCTTGAGGCCGAATTCACCGAATGCCAGATCAAAACCGCCCTTGGCGACGCCCTTGATGCGGCCCTTGAACTGCTTGCGGTACTTTGTACGCTTTGGCTGCAACATTTTCTTACTTCTCCGAGCTTATCTTTCGCCAGCGTTCAATCAAGCGTTCTCGCGGCGACGGTCGCCACGATCACCGCGTTCACGGCTTGCGGGACCCTGGGCATCGCCCTCCATCGCACGACGTTCCGATGCCATCGGATCGTGCTCGAGGATTTCGCCCTTGAAGATCCAGACCTTTACGCCGCAGATGCCGTATGCGGTTTCGGCTTCAGCCGTACCGTAATCGATGTCTGCACGCAGGGTGTGGAGCGGAACGCGACCTTCGCGGTACCATTCGGTACGAGCGATTTCGGCACCACCGAGACGGCCGGCGCAGGTGATCTTGATGCCTTCGGCACCCAGACGCATGGCCGACTGAACGGCGCGCTTCATGGCGCGACGGAATGCGATACGACGCTCGAGCTGCTGGGTGATCGACTGGGCAACGAGCGTTGCGTCGATTTCCGGCTTGCGCACTTCAACGATGTTGAGGTGCGTTTCCGAGTTCGTCATCGACGAGATCTTCTTGCGAAGCTTCTCGATGTCTGCACCCTTCTTGCCGATGATCAGACCCGGACGAGCCGAGTGGATCGTGACGCGGCACTTCTTGTGCGGACGCTCAATGACGACCTTGGCGATGCCGGCCTGCTTGAGCTCTTCCATGAGGTAGGCGCGGATCTTCAGGTCTTCGTGCAGAAGCTTGCCGTATTCGGCGTTGTCTGCAAACCAGCGGCTATCCCAGGTGCGGTTGATCCCGAGGCGGAAGCCGATCGGATTGATTTTCTGACCCATTATGCGGCCTCCCCTTTGGCTTCGACTTCACGCACCACGATGGTGAGGTGCGAGAACGGCTTTTCGATGCGCGATGCGCGGCCGCGGCCACGGGCGTGGAAACGCTTCATGGTGATCGACTTGCCAACATAGGCCTCGGCGACGATCAGCTGATCGACGTCGAGATCGTGGTTGTTCTCGGCGTTTGCAATCGCGGACTCAAGGGTCTTGCGGACCGTGCCTGCGATGCGCTTGCGGGAGAATTCCAGGTCAGCGAGAGCGCGCTCGACCTTCTTGCCGCGGATGAGCGCGGCAACCAGGTTGAGCTTCTGGGGGCTGACGCGGATCGTGCGGGCGACTGCCTGCGCTTCGTTGTCCTTCAGCCGGCGTTCGGCTTTTGCCTTGCCCATCGTTACTTCCTCTTCGCCTTCTTGTCCGCACCGTGACCGTAATAGGTCCGGGTGGGAGCGAATTCACCGAACTTGTGGCCGACCATGTCTTCGTTGACAGAGACGGGCACATGCTTGCTGCCGTTGTAGACGCCGAAGGTGAGACCGACGAACTGCGGCAGGATGGTGGAGCGACGGCTCCACATCTTGATCACTTCATTGCGGCCAGTCTCGCGAACCTTCTCAGCCTTCTTGAGAAGATAGCCGTCGACGAACGGGCCTTTCCATACTGAACGAGCCATTTCTGACTACCTCTCTTACTTCTTCTTCAGGTGGCGCGAGCGCATGATGAACTTGTCGGTCGACTTGTTCGAGCGAGTCCGCTTGCCCTTGGTGGGCTTGCCCCACGGGGAAACCGGGTGACGACCACCGGAGGTGCGGCCTTCACCACCACCGTGCGGGTGGTCGACCGGGTTCATGACGACACCGCGGTTGTGCGGGGTCTTGCCGCGCCAGCGGGTGCGACCGGCCTTGCCGTCGTTCGTGTTGCCGTGATCCGGGTTGGAAACGGCGCCGATGGTGGCCAGGCACGAGCCCGGAACCAGACGCTGTTCACCCGAGTTCAGGCGCAGGATCGCCATGCCGGCATCGCGGCCGACGAGCTGGACGTAGGTGCCGGCAGAACGGGCGATCTGACCGCCCTTGGCGGGCTTCATTTCGACGTTGTGCACAATCGAGCCGACCGGAATGAACTGGAGCGGCATGGTGTTGCCCGGCTTGACGTCAACAGCCTTCTGCGAAGCGATGACCTTGTCACCCGCTGCGAGACGCTGCGGAGCCAGGATGTAGGCCTGCTCGCCGTCCGTGTAGGTCACGAGAGCGATGAAGGCCGAACGGTTCGGGTCATATTCCAGGCGCTCGACGGTGCCTTCGACGTCGAACTTGCGACGCTTGAAGTCAACCAGACGATAGGTGCGCTTGTGACCGCCACCGATGAAGCGAGCGGTGATGCGACCGTAGTTGTTACGGCCACCGCTCTTGGAGAGACCTTCCGTCAGCGCCTTGACCGGCTTGCCCTTCCAGAGGCCAGAACGGTCGACGATGACCAGCTGACGCTGGCTCGGGGTCGTCGGATTGTAGCTTTTCAATGCCATTGTTCTTGTTCCCTACCTCAGACGCCCGTCGACACGTCGATGGACTGACCTTCGGCGAGCGTCACGACGGCCTTCTTGACGTCCTTCTGCTTGCCGGCGAAGCCGCGGAAACGCTTGGTCTTGCCCTTGCGGACGAGCGTATTGACGGCGGTGACCTTGACGCCGAAGAGAGCCTCGACAGCAGCCTTGATTTCCGGCTTGCTGGCACCCTTGGCGACGTTGAAGACGACCTGGTTGAACTCAGACACCATGGTCGACTTTTCCGTGATCGACGGAGATACGATCACGTCGTAGTGGCGAAGATCCGTCATTTGAACCGCTCCTCCAGAGCTTCCACAGCAGCCTTCGACAGGACGAGCTTGCCGCGGCGCAGGATGTCATAAACGTTGATGCCCTGAACCGGCAGAACATCGATGTTCGGGATGTTCGAAGCGGCGAGCTTGAAGTTGCTGTCGATTTCGGCACCGCCGATGACGAGAGCGTTGGTGAGGCCGAGCGAGGCGAAGCTACCGACGAGCAGCTTGGTCTTGGCTTCTGCCGCAACCAGGTTGTCGACGATGATCACGTCTTCCGACTTCATCTTTGCAGAGAGGGCGTGGCGCAGAGCAAGCGCACGAACCTTCTTCGGCAGGTCATGGGCGTGGCTGCGAACAACCGGGCCATGAGCCTTACCACCGCCGCGGAACTGCGGAGCGCGGGCCGAATGGTGACGAGCACGACCGGTGCCCTTCTGCTTGTACATCTTGGAACCGGTGCGGGAAACTTCCGAACGGCCCTTGGTCTTGTGCGTACCCTGGCGCTTCTTGGCCAGCTGGTAGCGGATCATGCGCGCGATCAGATCTTCGCGGGGATCCAGACCGAAGATTTCGTCCGACAGAGAGACCTTGCCGGCGTCCTTGCCCTCGAGGGTCTTGACGTTGAATTCCATGTGCTTGGCTCCCTTACTTCGCCGACTTGACGGCGTCGCGGACGATGATCCAGGAACCCTTGGAACCGGGAACAGCGCCCTTCACAAGGATGAGACCACGATCTTCATCGGTCGAAACGACTTCGAGGTTCTGGGTGGTGACGCGCGTCTGGCCCATATGACCAGCCATGCGCTTGCCCTTCCAGACCTTGCCCGGATCCTGGTTCGAACCGGTCGAACCGTGCGAACGGTGCGAAACGGAAACACCGTGGGTAGCGCGCAGACCGCCGAAGTTGTGGCGCTTCATGGCACCAGCAAAACCCTTACCGATCGTCGTGCCCGTGACGTCGACCAGCTGGCCGGCTTCAAAATGGCTCGCGGTCAGCTGTGCGCCGACATCGATGAGGTTGTCTTCGGAAACGCGGAATTCGACGAGCTTGGCCTTAGGCTCAACGCTCGCAGCGGCGAAATGACCACGAAGGCCCTTCGACGTGTTCTTCACCTTGGACGTACCGGCACCGAGCTGAAGCGCGACGTAGCCGTTCTTGTCGGCCGTGCGCTGGGCTACGACCTGTACGTTATCCAGACGCAGAACTGTAACCGGGATATGTTCGCCGGCGTCGTTATAGACGCGGGTCATTCCCACTTTCTGTGCAATCACACCTGAACGCATTGGTTCATTCCTCTTGAGAGTCGCGGCCGGGACAAGTGATCCAGGCCTTTCCTCTTTGTTTAAGGATTCCACTCAGGCCCTTCCGAACCATCGGGTTTCCCGTTTCGAGAAGTCGTTGGCAGGTCTTGCCACGTACCTTCCTTGTTATTACGGCTCTCGCCGGAATCTCTTCTTAGAGCTTGATCTCGACGTCTACGCCGGCAGCCAGGTCGAGCTTCATCAGCGCGTCCACGGTCTGCGGGGTCGGGTCTACGATGTCGAGAAGACGCTTATGCGTACGCATTTCGAACTGTTCGCGGCTCTTCTTGTCGACGTGAGGCGAACGGTTGACGGTAAATTTTTCAATGCGTGTCGGGAGCGGTACCGGGCCGCGAACGCTTGCACCGGTGCGCTTGGCGGTCGAGACGATCTCCCGCGTAGAGGCATCGAGAACCCGGTGATCAAACGCCTTGAGGCGGATGCGGATATTCTGGCCGTTCATTCGACTTGTCCTTGTTTCTTTTCTTGCGTCCCGCATACGCAGAGACAGTGAATTACCATGACTGGCCGGCCCCTAATTTTCAAAAATCACAGGGACACCGCAGGTGTCCCTGTCACTCTTCTATTCATGAGGAGCCCTGCCGAACTCGACCCGTCACCAGGCCTTGAAATCTGCAGCGCTGAGAACTGCCGGTGCAAATCACCGTGCGATTCTGATCGTGGCCGGCGACATACACCGCAATCGGCCTTTCGTCAATGCGCCCGACCGGACGAATTGGCGACATGCGCGCTGTCTGCATGACTGGCTTGCGCCAACCGACAGACGGAAACGAAAAGCGGCCCC
>CALSAF010000081.1:0-20270 GCA_943372805.1 Rhizobium sp. Q54 | reverse complement strand
ATCGGCGAGCGGCGGAAAAGGGGCAGTATCGGCGGAGAAGACAAGCGTTCGCCCTGCCCCCGTCACTTTAAGGGCAAAGCACTCGACAACCGGCGGATGATCAACCCGCAGCGCCTCCACCGTCAGATCCGGCAGATCGAGCACAAGACCAGGACCATATTCGACCACCATTATCATTTCCGCCAGATCAGGCCGCCCTTCGTCCGCGATCCGCGTCTCAATGTCGTAGGCCAGAGAGGCAAGAAAACCAGCCCACACCGCACGGATACCGACCGGACCAAAGACGGTGACCGGATGGTCGAGCCCGGTCGTCCAAGCCGTATGCAGGAGCGGTCCGAGTTCCAGCACATGATCGGAATGCAGATGGGTGATGAAGACGAGGTCAAGATCCTTGAGCGACATGCCTGTCTCGACCAAACCACGCGAAACCCCGAGCCCGCAGTCGATCACGATCCGGCGTCCGGCCAGATTCAGCAACATGGAGGTCGGGCTCGGCCCACCCGGGCGGATCGCCGGACCACCCTTGGTGCCGATAAGAATGAGCGCATCTGTCATGCTGTTGCTCCGCAAGAAGGAGGCCCGACATCGCGAGATATCGGGCCTCGATCGGTTCTCGTGTCAGCGTCTGTCCGCAATCAGAACTGACCGGCCCAGGGCCCGTGATGGATATCTTTGTCGTCGAGTCGATCGAAGCCGTGCGCGCCGAAGAAATCGCGCTGCGCCTGGATCAGGTTTGCCGTGCCTCGCCCACGACGATAGGTGTCGAAATAGGAGAGAGCAGACGACAATGCCGGGATCGGCAGGCCGGAAAGCGCGGCATGGGCGACGACGCGACGCAGCGCACCATCGGTTTCCTTGACCATGGCAGCAAAGGCCGGCGTTACCACGAGGTTCGGCACGTTCGGGTCCTTGGTGAAGGCCGAGGTGATTTCATCGAGGAACTGCGAGCGGATGATGCAGCCGGCACGCCAGATGCGGGCGATGGTCGGCATGGGCAGCGACCAGTTGAATTCGGCAGATGCCGCAGACATGACCGCAAATCCCTGTGCGTAGGCGGCAATCTTTGCGGCCAGCAGGGCGTTTTCGAGATCGGCGATGAAGGCGGCCTTGTCCTTGGGCGCCTCGGCAAGCGCCGGCAGGCCGAACAGCTTTTCGGCGGCCAGACGCTCATCGCGCAGCGACGACAGCACGCGACCGGAAACCGCGGCCTCGATGCCGCTCGCGGCAACTGCAAGGTTCTGCGCTTCGATCGCAGACCACTTGCCGGTGCCCTTCTGGCCGGCAGCATCAACGATCACATCGACCATCGGCTTGCCGGTTTCCGGATCGGTGGCCTTCAGCACCTTCTCGGTGATCTCGATCAGGTAGGAGTTGAGGCGGCCCTTGTTCCACTGACCGAAGATCTCGCCGATCTCGGCCGCCGACATCTTCAGGCCATCGCGCAGGATGCCGTAGATCTCGGCGATCATCTGCATGTCGGCATATTCGATACCGTTGTGGATCGTCTTGACGAAGTGACCGGCACCATCGGTGCCGAGCCAGGCGACGCAGGGGGCGCCGTTGAACTTGGCAGCAATCGATGTCAGCACAGGTTCGACCCGCTTCCAGCTCTCTTCGGTGCCACCGACCATGATAGACGGGCCGTGGCGGGCACCTTCCTCACCGCCGGATACACCCATGCCGATGAAGGTGAATTCGGTACCTGCGAGCTTTTCGAACCGGGCGACGGTGTCGCGGAAGTTCGCGTTGCCGGCATCGATCATGATGTCGTTCTTCGAGAGATACGGCATGAGGGCCGCAATCTGCTGGTCGACGGCCTCACCGGCCTTGATCATGATGATGATCGGCCTCGGCTGGCGGATGGCGGCGACGAATTCTTCGATCGTATGGCAACCGATGATCCGGTCGGCGAGCTCGCCGGCTTCACCGAGGAATTCATCGGTGCGCGCAGGCGTCCGGTTGAAGACCGCAATGCGATTGCCCTTCTCGGCAATGTTAAGCGCCAGATTGGAGCCCATGACTCCAAGACCAATCAGTCCGATTTCCGCTTGCTGCACGATGAAGCCTCCGCATGCAAATTTATGGATGCGGCTTTCTCGCATCCGCAAAGGCATGCGGCAAGAGTCAAATTTGACCGTGCGGTAAACGCTTCATCAAGTGTCGGGCTTGTCATCGCCGTCAGAAATCACCCGCCAGGCAGCACCGTCGAGGTCCTCGTACTGGCCGCTCTTCAGCGACCAGAGGAAAGCAAACAGACCGAGACCGCCGAGCAAGAGCGCGATGGGGATCAGGAAAATCAGCATGTTCATGCAGCGAACCTCTCACCCTCTGACCTATCTGTCGATAGGGACGCGGCAGCGCCACCGGCAAGCCCCGTCTCATCCAGCGAAAGCCGGTTGAGCCTGAGCGCATTGGCAACGACGATGATCGACGACGTCGACATGGCCACCGCCGCGATCAGCGGGGTTGCGTAACCGAGGAGTGCGATCGGCACGGCGATGACGTTGTAGCCGATGGCCAATGCAAAGTTTTCGCGGATCAGCCGGCCCGCACGGCGTGAGGCCTCGATGGCAAAGGGCACGGCTTCCAGCCCCTCGCGCATGAAGACGAAGTCGGCCGCTTGGCGCCCGACATCGGCGGCGGTGGCCGGTGCCATGGAGACATAGGCGGACGAAAGTGCCGGCGCATCGTTGATGCCGTCGCCGACCATCAGCACGCGGCGGCCACGGGCGGCGGCATCGGCGCAGGCTTCTGCCTTTTCGCGCGGGGTGAGACCCGCCCGCCAGTTATCGATGGCGAGATCGGCCGCGAGCTTGGCCACGACGGGCGCCCGGTCGCCCGACAGGATGCCGAGGTCAAGCCCCGACTGCCTGAGGGCATCGATCGATGAACGAGCCCGTGGCCGGAGCATATCCTCGAACAGGAAGGTCCCGCGTTCGACGCCATCCAGCGACAGGACGACCTCGGAATAGGGCTTCTCATCCGTCATGACGGCGTCGGTGCCACAGGCGAAGCGACGATTGCCGAGGCGCCAGATGCCCTCCTCCGTCTCCGCTTCGACACCGGCGCCCGGCACTTCCCGCACGGTCGCGAAACCCCGCGGCTGGCCGCCATAGGCAGCCCAGAGTGCCCGCGACAAAGGATGGCGGGAATGGCCGGCAAGACCGGCGGCGACGGCAAAGGCAACAGGCTCGAGCCGGGCAGCATCAACGAGACGCGGACGACCGAGTGTCAGCGTCCCTGTCTTGTCGAAGGCGACGGCCTCGATCTCGGCAAGCCGCTCCATGGCAGAGCCGTCCTTGACCATGACGCCCGCCTTGAACAGGCGACCGGCGGCCACAACCTGGACCACAGGCACGGCAAGACCGAGCGCACAGGGGCAGGTGATGATGAGGACCGCGATCGCCACCATCATCGCATGCTTCCAGTCGCCGTCGTAAAGCCCCCAGCTCACGAAGGAGGTGATCGCAAGGAGGTGGACGGCCGGCGAATAATATTGCGCGGCGCGGTCGGCGATGCGGCGGTACCGCGCCCTGCCCCCTTCGGCCGCCTCCATCAGGTGGATGATTTCGGAGAGGAAAGAGTTCTGGGCGGTCGCCGTTGCACGGACCGTAAGCGAGCCCGTGAGGCTGAGCGTGCCTGCCTGGATTTGAGAGCCGGGACGGACAGAGACCGGCGCGCTTTCGCCATTGACGATCGACATGTCGAGATCGCTTTCGCCGGAGACGACGACACCATCGACGGGAATGCGGTCACCCGCTAATATCGCGACCTGATCGCCGACACGGATCTCATCGACAGCGCGATATTCGCGCGAGCCGTCTTCGACGAGCACCATGGCACCGCGCGGATTGAGGCGGGCAAGGCCACTGATCGCGGAGCGGGCCCGATCACGCATGATGTGGTCGAGCGTGCGCCCGATCAACAGGAAGAAGAGCAGCGACGCCGTTGCATCGAAATAGGCATGCTCGCCGTGATGAATGGTTTCCCAGAGCGAGGCGAAATAGGAGAGCGTGATGCCAATCGCGATCGGCACATCCATGTTGGTGCGCCCGTGCTTCAGTGCGTTCCAGGCAGATTCGTAGAAGAAGCGACCGGCATAGATGAGGGCCGGTGCTGCGATCATCGCCGAGATCCAGTGGAAGAGATCTCGCGTCGAGGAGTCCGCACCCGACCAGACGGAAACCGACAGCAACATGATGTTGGTTGCGGCGAAACCGGAGACCGCGACTGCGCGGATGAGCTGGTTGCGCAGCGCATCAGAGGCCTCTTCCGCTGCTGTGAACAGATGGGCGGTGTAGCCGGTCGAGGCGATGGCGCGGGCAAGATTGACCGGGTCGGTCTCGACACTGTCAACGGTCTCTTTCCAGACGACGGAGACACGCTTCGTCGACAGGTTGACGCGCGCCCGCTCGACTTCGGGAAGCGCCTTCAGCACGCCTTCGACAGTCGTGATGCAGGTGCCGCAATGGACAGCGGGCACGCTCATGTCGACCTGCCAGAGGCCGGGGCCGACCGCACGGCTGGAGAGCTTCAGCTCTTCCGTCGACGGCAGGGAGACCCCTGCCCGCTCCAGGTCGAGTGCGCCTTCGGTTCCAGCTGCGCAGCAACTCATCGTCATTCTCCTGAAACGGTGACCCGCTTCGCCTCATGCATGATCAATTTGCCGTCCTTCGTCGCCTGCATTTCGACGATCCAGCTGCCGGGTAGCACCACAGTTTCCGCAAGATAAAGACCGTCACCGGCGGGCGTCAGCTGCAGTTCGAAATCCTGGGCGACGCCGACGGGCCGTTTGAAATGGGCAGTCACCGCATCGGCAACGACGGGTGTGTTGCCAGGAAGCGTCAGACGATAGCGCATGCCCTTGGCATCAACAGAGAGATCACCGGTGATGCCGGTCGCCAGCATCTCTCTGATGGCAGCCGTCTTGCCATTGAACTCTTGGCTCGCGACATAGGTGTTCTTCACCACGAGACCGCTCCAGCTCGAGGTTGCCAGATAGGCCATGGTGAAGTTGACCGTGATGATCGTGCCGAAGAAGGCCAGCATGATCGCCAGCATGTGCCAGCCGGTAAAGGTGAAGGTTTTCCTAGCGTCAGTGGTCATTTCCTGGCTCCCGGACCCATGAAGACTGCATCATAGACGTCCCGCTCGTCGCTGCCGGTATCCTGGGCGATGAACTGGAAGTCCTGGTTGGCTTCGGTGACCTTGTCACCGGCGAGTGTAACGAAGACCTTCAGCGTCGTGGCTTCATCCGGCTCCACCGACACCGTGAACGAGCGCGCCGCAGGCTGGTTGATGCCGTTGATCTTCATATTGGCATCCGGCAGGCCTTCAAGCGACACTTCGATCTCGCGCGGGGCGGCGATCATGTTGAGGATGCGGACCGTATAGCCGTTGCGGATCGAGCCGTCGGATTCGAGCACGAATTGCGGATTTCGGTCGTGCAAGACGTTGACCTCGAGACGGTCGCGACCGAGCAGTGCCACGAGCATCCCAAGACCGACGGCGGACCAGACACCCATGTAGAGCAGCGTGCGGGCGCGGAAGATCACCCGCCAGTCAAAGTGGCGGATCTTGTCGGAGAAGCTGCCGTCTTCGTTGCGAACCTTCTTCGGATCAATGCTGGTTGTGCCGCCGCCCGTGGCGAGCGCCATGTTCGACTGGTATTCGTCCAGTGTGGCATAGGCGATCAGTCCGCGCGGCTTGCCGATCTTGTCCATCACGCCATCACATGCGTCGATGCACAGCGCACACGTGATGCATTCAAGCTGCTGGCCGTCGCGGATATCGATGCCCATGGGACAGACCGCGACGCAGGCATTGCAGTCGACGCAATCACCAACCGGCTCACCGGCCGCGATAGCCTTCTTCGCATGCCGCGTGCGGGGCTCACCGCGCCAGTCGTTATAGGTGACGACGAGCGAGTTCTCGTCGAGCATAGCAGCCTGGATGCGCGGCCAGGGGCACATGTAAATGCAGACCTGCTCGCGCATCAGGCCACCGAAGACATAAGTCGTGGCGGTCAGGATGGCGACGGTCATGTAGGCCACCGGTGCGGCATTGCCGGTGAGGAAATCCATGGCGAGCGAAGGCGCGTCGGCGAAATAGAAAATCCACGCGCCACCCGTCAGAACCCCGATCAGGATCCAGGTGGCGTGTTTGGTCACGCGTTTCCAGATCTTGTCGAAGGTCCAGGGCGCCGATTCAAGCTTGATGCGCGCGTTGCGGTCGCCCTCGATGAAGCGCTCGATGACGAGGAAGAGATCGACCCAGACCGTCTGCGGACAGGTATAGCCGCACCAGGCGCGGCCGACGGCGGAAGTCACGAGAAAGAGACCGAAACCAGCCATCACGAGCAGGCCAGCAACGAAGAAAAATTCCTGCGGCCAGATCTCGATGAAAAAGAAGTAGAAGCGACGATGGGCGAGATCGATCAGGACCGCCTGATCGGGTGCGAATTCACCGCGATCCCAACGCAGCCAGGGCGTCAGGTAATAGATGCCGAGCGTGACCGCCATGACGATCCACTTGAAACGGCGGAAGCTGCCCTCAGCCCGCTTCGGGAAGATCTTCTTGCGCGCCTCGTAGAGCGGACCTCGGCTCTTGGCCGACATCACCGCCTCGGCTTCCAATCTCTCGACCTCAGGCGCGTCGGCGGCACGGGGGTGATCGGCATGCATGGTCATGGCATTTCAACCTTCTTCTGATGCTTGCCTTGTCCCATCTCGAAGGCCAGCCCGCCTTGACTTAAGTCAAGCAGCGGCGAAGCGTCGCAACACATATAAATTCTGTTATGTAGAACGAAAATGGGCCGCATCGCGGGATGCGGCCCAAGGTCAGAGAACCAGCACAGGCTTATTCGCCGCCGCCCAACTGGTGGACATAGACGGTCAACTGCTTGACCGTGGTATCACCCAGGCGCGCGGCCCAGCCGGGCATCGCGCCGTGGCGCGGTTGCCGGATCTGGGCTGCGATCTGGGCCTCGCCATCGACCTTCAGCCAGATGGCGTCAGCCAGATTCGGCGCACCGAAGTCGCGGTTGCCCTTGGCGTCGTCGCCATGGCAGGAGGCACAATTATCGACATAGAGCTGCTTGCCGGGTTCTACCATGGCCGCATCGTTCGGCGTCCCGGTCAGGCTGACAACATAGGCCGCAACCTGCTTGATCTGCTCCGGCTCGATGATGTCGGCGAAAGCCGGCATTTCGGAGACGCGGGTGTCCGGATCCTGATCGTAGCGGATGCCATGGGCGATCGAGGTGTGGATCGATTCGAGATCACCGCCCCACAGCCAGTCGTCGTCGTTGAGGTTCGGATAGCCGGCACCGCCGGCAGCGCCCGAACCATGGCAGGGCGAGCAGTTCACCTTGAAGGCGGCTGCGCCACCCGCCAGCGCAAACTGCGTCAGGTCCTTGTCGGCAACGATCTGGTCAAGCGGCAGCGCGGCGATCTTCTCCAGATAGACCGATTGCGCAGACTTCGCCGCCGTCAGCTCCTGGGCGACTTCCGCGCGACTGGAATAGCCGAGAAGACCCTTGGTGTTGTCCGTCAGCAGCGGCCAGGCCGGATACATGATGGTGTAGCCGATCGCCCAGACGATGGTCGCGTAGAAGGTATAGACCCACCAGCGCGGCATAGGGTTGTTCAGCTCGCGAATGCCGTCCCACTCATGGCCGGTGGTCTCGACGCCGCTGATCTCGTCGATGTGTTTCTTGTCTGCCATTGTTCAATCCTCCTTGAGAGGGATGCTGGCCGCGTCGTCGGCAGGCTTCTTGCCGCCCGGGCGGAATGTGAAGAGCACGACTCCGACGAAAAACAGGGTCATGGCGAGCAGAGCCCAGCTGTCGGCGAAGTGGCGCATGGCGGTATAGGTTTCCATGGTGCCCTCCTCAGCGGTAACCGCTTGCGTCGTCATAGGTGGAGAAGTCGACAAGCGTGCCGAGCATCTGCAGATAGGCGACGAGCGCGTCCATCTCGGTCAGCTTCGCCGGATCCCCGTCGAAGTCGCCGACCTTGGCCTTGGGATAACGCTCCAGGAGACCGGAGGTATCGGCATTCGGATCGGCCTGCGCAACGAGATCGGCCTCCGCCTGTGCCAGCATGTCCTCGGTATAGGGCACACCGACGAGGCTGTTGGCCTTCAGGTCCATCGTGACGTTCACCATCTTGAGCGGTGTCGTCTTCAGGTAGGAGTAGCTCGGCATGATCGATTCCGGCACGACGTCGCGCGGCTCGGTCAGGTGCTGGACATGCCATTCGTTCGAATAGCGGTCGCCGACGCGAGCGAGATCCGGACCGGTACGCTTCGAACCCCACTGGAACGGATGGTCGTACATCGACTCCGCCGCCAGCGAGTAGTGTCCGTAGCGCTCGACCTCGTCCTTGAACGGCCGGATCATCTGGCTGTGACAGACATAGCAGCCTTCACGGATGTAGATGTTGCGTCCGGCCAGTTCGAGCGGCGAGTAGGGACGCATGCCCTCCACCTTTTCGATGGTGTTCTCGAGGTAGAAGAGCGGGGCGATCTCGACGATGCCGCCGATGGTGACCACCAGAAGCGAACCGAGGAAGAGAAGGCTCGTGTTCTTCTCGAGGATTGCGTGTTTATCAAGAATGGACATGGGAGCCCTCCTCATTCAGCCGGCTGCAGGGCGGCGGGAGCGACCGATCCGGGGATCGGGGCTTCCTGGCGCTCATAGCCGAGGATGGTCATCAGGATGTTGTAGGCCATGATCACGCTGCCCAGCAGGTACATGGCACCGCCAACGGCACGCAGGACATAGTAGGGGAACATGGCAGCGACAGACTCGGCGAAGGAGTAGACCAGGAAGCCCTGGGCATCATATTCGCGCCACATCAGACCCTGCTGGATACCGGCAACCCAAAGGACAGCCGCGTAGACGACGATGCCGAGGGTGGCGAGCCAGAAGTGCCAGTTGACCATGCGCATCGAGTAGAGCCGGTTGCGGCTCCACAGCTTTGGCGTCAGGTAGTAGATCGCGCCGAAGGAGATCATGCCGACCCAGCCGAGTGCGCCGGAGTGAACATGACCGATGGTCCATTCGGTATAGTGGCTGAGCGAGTTGACGGCCTTGATCGACATCATCGGGCCTTCGAAGGTCGACATGCCATAGAAGGCGATGGCGATAACCATCATGCGGATGATCGGGTCGGTGCGGATCTTGTCCCAGGCACCGGACAGCGTCATCAGACCGTTGATCATGCCGCCCCAGGAGGGCATCCACAGCATGATCGAGAAGACCATGCCCAGCGTCTGCGCCCAGTCGGGCAGAGCCGTGTAATGCAGGTGGTGCGGGCCGGCCCAGATATACATGAAGATCAGGGCCCAGAAGTGGATGATCGACAGGCGGTAGGAATAGACCGGACGACCGGCCTGCTTGGGCACGAAGTAGTACATCATGCCGAGGAAGCCTGCGGTCAGGAAGAATCCGACGGCGTTGTGGCCATACCACCACTGGGTCAGCGCATCCTGGACACCGGCAAAGGCCGAGTAGCTCTTGACGCCGAGGAACGAGACCGGGATCGCCAGATTGTTGACGATGTGCAGCATCGCTATGGTGATGATGAAGGACAGGTAGAACCAGTTCGCCACGTAGATATGGCTCTCCTTCCGGGTCATGATCGTGCCCATGAAGGTGATCAGATAGGCGACCCAGACGACAGTCAGCCAGAGATCCACATACCATTCCGGCTCGGCATATTCGCGGCCCTGGGTAATGCCCAGGAGATAACCGGTAGCGGCCATGACGATGAAGAACTGGTAGCCCCAGAAGACGAACCAGCCAAGATTGCCGCCGAACAGCCGCTGACGCGATGTGCGCTGAACGACATAGAACGACGTCGCGATCAGCGCATTGCCGCCGAAGGCGAAGATGACGGCCGAGGTGTGCAGCGGACGCAGCCGCCCAAAGTTCAACCAAGGCTCGATGTTGAGATCGGGATAGGCGAGCTGCAAGGCCACGACCACGCCGACCAGAAAGCCGACGACGCCCCAGAAGACAGTGGCGATGACGCCGTAGCGGACGACTTCGTCAAAATACTCGGACTGCGGCGCCTTGGCCTGTGGAGCGGAGGAGGATGCCGTGGACGGAGCGAACTGCATCCGGCGCAGCATGACGATCGTGCCTGCAGTGAGCACGAAGAAGGCAACCCACATATGGGCTGCAAAGAGGCTGTCATGGGTGAAAGCCACCCCGAGCAGCGCGGCGAAGGCGAGAACCGCCATCACCAGTGTCTCTAACGTGTAGTTCATTGTTGGTATCCCCCAACGGCTTGCTGATCTCATCGCGGGGGACAGGTCCCGTGGGAGAATCCTCCCGCGTCGAATGCACCAATCGCATTGGCGCCGCACAGCCACCTTGATCCAAGTCAATGCGGCCCCCTGTAAAACTCGCCAGATTCAAAGCGACAATCGGCCTCCTGCCCTGGGGCACGGCAAGGCCGAAAACAGCACGGCATCGGGCCCGCTGCGCGTGTCTTGAAGCACAGGGGTGCCATGCGGCGGAGACCCCGTTGGAGAAAACGGACATGCTGACCAACATGCAAAATGGCAAGGCCGACCTGAGCGATGCGACGACCGGCAACCGCATGCTCGATGCGAGCAAGCGCGATCTCGCTTGGCTTCATCGCGCCCATGGCGAACAGTTGGCATTGTGTCGGGAACTTGAGGATATCGCCGACTCGCTGCCGGCCAGCATCAACAGGCAGAAGTGCATCTATGCCGCGAAGGCGCTCGGGCCCCTGATCAAAGGGATCCATCACTACGAGGAGACGGTGCTCTTTCCCATGTTGCAGCGCGATCCAGACGCAGCCGTGCATCTCGACTCAACACTGGAGCGACTCAAGTTCGAGCATTGCGAGGACGAGTGCTTCGCCGAGGAACTGACCGATGCGCTGCTGAAGCTCGGTTCCGGCGAACGGGTCAATATGGAGGCTGTCGGCTACATGCTGCGCGGTTTCTTCGAAGGCATGCGTCGCCACATCGCTTTCGAGCAGGAGCATCTGCTGCAAGGAATAACAGACGACATCAAGCGGTTCGGGCCTACCTGAACCGCAGCCACACACACCGCAGATCGCCTCAGGCGGCCATGTCTCCGACCACCGAACCCGCTTCACCGAGCGTCAACACGGCGCCATTGATGACGCCGTCCTTCGATCTCAACGGACTGAAACGCCCCCGCAATTGGTCTGCCGTTGACGCATCACTGTCTGACCGCGTCAGAAAGCATCCCGAGCGTCCCGCAAATGCGGAATCGAGCGCATCACGCACATAGTCCTGCCTGCCGACAGAAAAGGCCGTGTCGAAGACAGACCGGCCGATCAGCGTCATCGGCGACACGCCGAGCATCTCTGCCATCGATGCATTCGCGAACAGATAACGATAGTCCAGCGTCACGACCGCAACGCGCTCTGGTAGATTGTTGAGAATAGCCTCGTTCAACTGCTCATCATCGACCTCGAACGGGAGCCGAACGTCGGCAAGATGCACCGGCGGTACGTCCTGCACCTTCTTGGGGCCAAAATAGCGTTCGATCAGCAGCGACAACATCGAGGCATGACGCAGCACGCAGGACCGATCATCCGCATCCTCGCGCAGCAGCTTGGTGAGCAGCCGCATCTGTAGATAGATGTCATCTAGGTCGGATGCCCGATAGCTGATCAGCGCGCTGATCATCGGATCGATCTCCCGGTCCAGAACGGCCACAAGGTGGTCGTTCCCCGAGCGGATGGCCTGCTGGAGCTGCAGATTCTTCAACGACACCGCCTCGAACATTGCGCGCAAATTCGAATCACGGAACTCGCCAAAAGACATTCGCCACCTCTCCCCGACGTGTGACAAAGTTTCGATCAACGTCACACCTGTTGCGGCGTCCGTAACATGAGGTCGTGTCACCTTCAATCTGTGCATCCGCACGGTTTGGGCCCAGCCCAAAAAATATCCATGCGGATAACCCATGTCATCCGTGACAATTCAGAGCAAAGCAGAACGATTTTGGGGAGGAGAATGCCAAAAACCGGGAAAACTGTCCCATTTCAGGGCGTCCGGCCTCTAGATTGACCGTTTAATGTCCCACCGGTCATGGTACCACAGCCACTGCTCGGGATATTCCCGAACCCACGCCTCGACCTTGTTATTGAGCATCTGCGCAGTCGCGGTGACGTCAATCTGTCCCTTGTCATTACGCGGCAGGGTGATTCGCGGCTCGATTTCCAGGCGAAAACGGTTGCCGGGGAGCCGGATGCAGCGGGCCGGATAGACTTCGCAGTCGAATTGCCGGGCGAGTTTGGCGAGAAGCGGGTTCGTGCGGACCGGATTGTTGAAGAACTGCGTCTCCAGTCCCTTCTTGAACTTCTGGTCGACAAGCACACCAACGCCGCCGCCCTGCTCAAGCTGCCGCGCGAGCGCGAAGGAAGAGCCGGCATGCGAGGGAACGAGGTCGCCCATCCGCTTGCGGCGGAACTCGAACACCTTCTCGGCGATATAGGGATTGTTCGGCGGACGGAAGAGAACCGTGACGAATAGACCAAAGGCAGCGCCCGCCACGGGGAGCAGCTCAAAATTCGCGGTGTGACCGGTAAAGACGATGAAGGGGCGCGGATTGTCGCGCAGGTCGAGGAACTGCTCGACGCCCGACACCTCTACCCTGCCCTCACCGGGCTTGTCCGGATCGAAATCGAAGAGACGGTCAAGGAAGACGTATTCGGCAGCAAGCCGGCCCATATGGCCCCAGCTTGCCAGCGCAATTTCCTCCCGCTCTGCCTCGGACTTCTCCGGATAGGCATTTCGCAGGTTCACCTGCATCAAGCGATGCCGCCTGGTCTTCGGACCGAGCCAGCGCATCAGCCGGTCGGCGAAGTTGATGGCGGCGTCTGCCGGAAAGATCTTCAGCGCCGTCAGAAAACCGAAGGCAATCTGGGCCACGGACCACTGATAGAACTTGCGCAGCGCCAGGACGATGCGGGTGACGAGCATCCGCACGCGCTCAATCCATCTTCAGGATGATCTTGCCGAACACCTGGCGACCTTCCATGCGGGCAAGGGCCTTGTCGATATCGTCAAAGGACACCTGCGTATCGATGACGGGGTGCACGAGGCCCCGCGCCATCTTCTGCATGGCGTCCGCCATGTTTTCCATCCGGCAGCCGAAGGAGCCGAAAAGCTTCAGCTGCTGCTGGAAGAGCATCATCAGGTTCACTTCGGTCGAGACACCAGAGGTCGAGCCGCAGGTCACGAGGCGACCGCCGCGCTTCAGGCAGAACATCGAGGCTGCAAACGTGTCCTTGCCGACATGTTCGAAGACGACGTCGACGCCCTTCTTCTTGGTGATCTTGCGGACCATGCCTTCGAACCGGTCGGTGCGATAGTTGATGACGTGATCGGCACCGAGCGCCTTGGCCGGCTCGATCTTGTCGTCGGAGCCGACGGTGGTGATGACCGTGCAGCCGATCTTCTTGGCAAGCTGGATCGCCGCCGTGCCGATGCCGGAACCGCCCGCATGGATGAGGATGGTTTCGCCCGGCTGAAGCTTGGCATTGTCGAAGAGCATGTGCTCGACGGTGCCGAAGGTGACGGGGGCGAGAGCCGCGGCAACCGCATCGACGCCCGGAGGCGCAGGCACAAGCAGGCGGGCCGGAAGGTTGATCTTCTCCTGCGCAAAGCCGTCGAGATGGAAGCCATGCACGCCGGAGACGTTTTCGCAGAGGTTGTCGCGGCCTTCGCGGCAGGGCTTGCAGAGACCGCAGGTGCGCGCGCCGTAGACGGCGGCGAGCTGGCCCGGCAGGATATTGCCGACGCCGGGGCCGATCGCCTCGACGACGCCGGAGGCTTCCGCACCGATCACGAGCGGCATCTTGCGCTTGGCAAACGCCATCCCGCGCCAACCCCAGACGTCGATATGGTTCAGCGCGACGGCCTTGACGCGCAGCGTCACCTCGCCCGGACCCGGCGCATCCGGCTCCGGCAGGTCGACGATTTCAAGCTTGCGGTCTTCGACGAGTTGCAATGCGCGCATGAGTTCTTATCCCCGCCCGATGGGCGTCAAATCTGGTCTGTTCAATGTTGCGGAGCCGATTACGCCGGTTCCCGCGTCATGACAAGGCTGGCGTTCTGGCCACCAAAGCCGAAGGAGTTGGAAAGCACCGCCGAAACGGACGCCTCCCGCTTCACGTTCGGCACCACATCGAGCACGATCGACGGATCGGGATTGGTGTGGTTGATGGTCGGCGGCAGCGTGCCGGTGAGCATGGTCTGGATCGAGAACACCGCCTCGACCGCGCCAGCGGCCGTCAGCGTATGGCCGATCATCGACTTGTTCGACGAGCACGGAATGGCGTCCTTCAGCCGGTCGCCGAAAACGGACAGCATGGCGCCATATTCCATCTTGTCGTTTTCGGGCGTCGAGGTGCCATGGGCGTTGATGTAGCCGATGGCTTCTTCGGAGAGACCGGCATCCGCAAGCGCTGCCTTGATGGTTGCGATCGCAGGACCGCCATCCGGCGAGGAGCGCGTCCGGTGGAAATGGTCGGCCTTTTCGCCGCAGCCCTTGATGATGCCGAGCACCTTGGCGCCACGGGCAACTGCTGCTTCGAGCGATTCGAGCACCAGGGTTGCCGCCCCTTCGGCGATCACGAAGCCATCGCGCTCCTTGCTGAATGGCTTCGATGCCTTTTCCGGCGGATCGTTCTGGGTCGAGAGCGCCGAGAGCAGCGAGAAGCGGATCACCGCTTCCGGGCTGATCGAACCGTCGGTCGCAACCGTCAGCGCCCGCTCGGTGCGGCCCTGGCGAATCGCCTCGACGCCGAGCTGGATGGCGGTGGCACCCGAAGCGCAGGCCGTCGACAGCGTCACAGGAAGACCACGCGTGCCGAACTTGTCGGACAGCCGCTCGGAAATCGAGCCGAACTGCACCGCTTCGAGGAAGACCGGATCCGGCTTTTCGCGCATCGCCGCGAGGAAACGGTCATAGGCATCGCCCGGCTGGGTCGAGGCCGGCGCGCGCTCGGCCAGCGCAAATCGGTCATGCCATTCCGGCTCGACCGGCGGGGCAGCGAGGAAAAGCGGACCGTTGAAGTCGCCATTGATGCCAGCCTGAGCCAGCGCCTCGATGGTCGTCTCGCGGGCCAGCGCATAGGAACGCTCGACGGCATTGTTGGCGGGAACGGCGATGAAATCGACGGTGCCCCCGATGCGGGTCGACATGCCCTCGGTGTCGAAACGCTTGATGTAATGGATGCCGGACTTGCCGGACGTCAGCTTCGACCAGTTGTCGGCAAGCCCCTGGCCAAGCGAGGTGATGACACCCATGCCTGTCACGGCGATGATCGGGCGTCCGAGATGATCCTTGAAACGGCTGTTGGTCATGGATCTATCCTCCTCACGCATTCGCCGAGAGCACGGCAAGGCCTTCGCCCCGCACATAGCCGACGGTGGAGATGATGGCATGTTTGGCCGGGCCGGCCTGAGCGGCTTCGCTCGCAGGATCGAAAGCCGGCACTGTGGCACCGGCGTCGATGGCAAGCGCTGCAAGCGCCAGACCCGCCGGGAACTGCGCTTCGACCGAATGACCGATCGAACCGGCATAGCCACGCACCGGCATGCCGGCGAAACGTTCCGCAAGGTGAGCCTTCTCACGTTGCGTCAGTTCGGCCAGACCGGAGGCGCCCGAAAAGACGACGGTATCAGCAGCAGACAGGGACGCAGCTTCCGGCACCATGCGGCCAAGGCGCGCTTCGAGCTTGCCCTCGTCGCGATTGCCGCGATCGCCTTCGACAGCGTCGAGCACGGCATAGATATGCGCGCCGCGCGCCTCGGCATGTTCGCGGGATTCGAGCACAAGGAAGGCGCCGACCGTGCCGAGGATCATGCCACCGCCAGAGGAACCATCGCGCGACCATAGCGGCTGCCAGGGACCGGTCTGATGGGCGCGGATGCCCTCAACCAGCAGCAGGATGTCAGGACGTTCGGACACGAAGGCGCCACCGACAAGCGTATGGGTCGACTGGCCGGCCTTGATGCGGGCGAATGCTGTTTCGATGGCCGAAATGCCGGCGGCCTCTTCGCCCATGAAGGTGCGCGAGGAACCGGTGACCTTGTGGACGATCGAGATATTGCCGGCGAGCAGGTTGGAGAGCTGCGCCAGGAACAGCGTCGGACGAAGCTCGGTCTTCAGCTTCTCGATCAGGAATTTTTCGCGGTCGTTGCGCTGCAAAGCCTCGTCGACGATCAGGCTGTCGACGGCGATGTCACGCTCGCCACCACCGGCAGCCACGATCAGGTCCATGGTCCCGCAGGCGTCCGCGTCGTCCTTCATGCCGGCATCGTCGAGCGCAAGGCCTGCTGCAAAGACGCCGAGACGCTGCCAGTTTTCCATCTGGCGCTGGTCACCACGCTTGGCGATCTGTTGCGACCAGTCGATCTCGGGCAGCTTGTGCACGACGTAAGGCGCGAACTTTTCGGTCTCGAGCACCGGTTCAGGTGCGGTCTTTGCGGAGAGCAGCGTGAGATGCGCGTCCTTGCCGGTGCCGTGGCAGGTGACGATCCCGACGCCGGTGATCACCACATCATTCGGTTGTTTGACCATATGCAATCCTCTCGCCGGCAGGCTCACCGACGTAAAATGCGGGTTTTCCCGAATAAGGCCCCAAGGTCAATAGGAATTGCGCCCTTGCGGCCGAAAGCGCGTCAGCCTTGTGCCGCCATCGCGGCCATCAGACCAACCTCTTCGGCGCGTTTGCGCACGATCGGCGCGAGCGGCACCTCGGAGAACGGCATGGTGCGGAGCTTCAGCTGGGCGTCGCAGACCTTCTTGCCGCCGCTCGTGATCTTCGCCTTGGTCACGGCAAAGCCAGATCCGTCATGCTCGAGTTCCGCCTCGATATCGAGGACGGCGCCGGGCTCGACGAAGGTGCGCATCTTCGCGCCATCGACCGACATCAGGAAAGGCATGGCTTCGAAGTCCTTGACCGCGAGCAAAAGCATGCCGGAGGCCTGCGCCATGGTCTCGATCAAAAGCACGCCGGGAACCAGCGGCATGCCGGGGAAATGCCCTTCGAAGACAGGGCTTTCCATCGGCACGGTCGAAGTGGCCTTCAAACGACCAAGGCCGAGATCAACGCTCTCGACCTTGTCAATCATCTGGAAATATTCAAGCAGCATGACGATGTCCGCTCCTTTGGGGGCGGGTCAGCCCTTGGCGGCGCGAAGTTCGTCGATCTTGGCGCAGAGGTTCTTCAGCACGAAGTACTCTTCGGTCGAGACCTTGCCTTCGTTGACTTCCTGCGTCCACTGCTCGAGCGGGATCTTGATGCCGAATTCCTTGTCGATCGCAAAGACGATGTCGAGGAAGTCGAGGCTGTCGATGCCAAGGTCATCGATGGTGTGGCTTTCCGGCGTAATCGTCTCGCGATCGATTTCGCTGGTCTCAGCAATGATGTCGGCAACTTTGTCGAATGTAGCGGTCACGCCAGTACCTCATATGTCTCAAATTCTGGGTTCCACATAAGGAAAACACTGCCAAATGCCAATGGTGGTTTTGTGCAACAGCGAAATTTGGGCCGGAAGTGTTGCCTAAACAGCAATCGAGTGACGCCCCTTGCCATTCGAAAGATAGCTGTCGAAGACCGCAGCGATGGTGCGGGCGAAGGGACGGCCGGCCTCGGTGATGACGAAATTGTCTCCGTCGATGAGACAGATCCCATCCTGGTTCGACTGGGCAAACGCCCTCGCCTCCGAGACAATGGCCTCGGCAGCAGCGCCGAATTCGGACGCGAGCTTCACAAAAGAGACGGTGAAGCGGCACATGATCTCCTCGATCACCCGACGGCGCAGCCTGTCGTCCTCGCTCACCTCGACGCCACGAACCACCGCAAGCCCGCCGGCATCCGCCATGCGCTGGTATTCACCCGTCGCCGGCATGTTCTGGACATAACCCTGCGGCAGCTGGCCGATCGAGGACGCACCAAGCCCAATCAGGGCCTCTGCCGCATCGTCGGTATAGCCCTGGAAGTTTCTCCGCAGGCGCCCTTCCCTCGCAGCAATCGCCATGCGGTCGGAAGGCAGCGCGAAATGGTCGATGCCAACAGGCTCGTAACCGGCTGCGACCAGCATGGAGGCAGCCAGGTTCATCTGGGCGAAACGCTCCTCAAGCCCCGGCAGCACCTCTTCCTTGATCATCGTCTGATGCTTCTTCATCCACGGCACATGCGCATAGCCGAAGAGCGCGATGCGGTCGGGGGCAAGCGACAGAATGTCGTTGACCGTCTCGGTCAGCGTCGCCTCTGTCTGATGTGGAAGGCCGTAGAGTATGTCGCAGTTGACCGAATGCACGCCCCGCGCCCGGACCGCCTCAACAACTGTTTTCGTATGTTCGAATGTCTGGATACGGTTGATGGCCATCTGCACCTCAGGGTAGAAATCCTGAACACCAAGGCTGGCGCGCGTCATGCCGATCGCGGCGAGTGCATCGTAGCGCGGTTCGTCGAGATCATTTGGATCCATCTCGACGCTGATTTCGACGTCGTCTGCGAAGCGAAAGGCGGCGCGCAGCGTAGCCATCACGTCGAGCATATCCTCCGGCCGCAGCATCGTAGGCGATCCGCCACCGAAATGAACGGCGGTGACAGCGGCGTCGCGGCTCACCAGCGCACCGACGGCAGCGATCTCCTTCTTCAACGATTCCAGATAGATCGCGATAGGCTCATACTTCAGCGTATGCTTGGTGTGGCAGGCGCAGAACCAGCAGAGCCGGTCGCAATACGGGATATGGAGGTAGAGCGAGATCCGCTCCTGCCCACTGATGGCCTTGAGCCACTGCGCATATTTGCCACAGTCGACGGCCTCATGAAAATGCGGCGCCGTGGGATAACTGGTGTAGCGGGGAACAGCGCTGGAATACTTGGAGAGAAGGGAATTTTGCATGGTTCGCGCTGCCTTTGGCCTTGTCGAGTTACGACCAAAGATAGCGCTACGCCGTGCATCGCCCTTTGACTTCGATCAATTTGCTGATACATTTCTCACGTAGAGTTCATCGCAACTCAGCGGCCCCAAAAGGGGTATTGACCGGCTGCCGCCCGCCGCGGCGCTTTCCGGTCTGACGGGATGGCGCGACCATGGATACTTACAGAAAACACGTCCCTGAATGCGAGGCGCCGGCCGTCTGCCGTTCGTGCGAAGCGCGTCATGGCGGGCTCTGTTCCGTACTGACTGCAGCCCAGTTAGTCGAACTCAATCGCCATTCCATCCGCCGCCGCATCGAGGCTGGCAACGAAGTGATCGGACAGGGCGAGCAGGTCGGTTCCTACAGCAACATTCTTAAGGGCGTGATCAAACTGTCGAAGATGATGGCGGACGGTCGCCAGCAGATCGTCGGCCTGCAATTCGCTCCCGACTTCCTCGGTCGTCCGTTCCTCGGCGAAAGCACCATCACGGCGGAAGCCGCCACCGACACTGAAATCTGCACCTTCCCGCGCAATGTCGTCGACCGTATGGTGGGCGAAGTGCCCGATATGGAGCGCAAGCTGCATTCTCAGTCGCTGAAGGAACTTGACGAAGCACGCGACTGGATGCTGACACTTGGCCGCAAGACAGCGCAGGAAAAGGTGGCAAGCTTCCTCTACCTGATCGCGACTCACATCGATCCGGAACGCGAGGGATCGCAAACCTTCGATCTGCCTCTGTCACGCGCCGATATCGCCGACTTCCTCGGGCTCACGATCGAGACGGTGAGTCGCCAGATGACGAAGCTCCGCAAAGATGGCGTGATCGTCATCGAAAACAATCGCCATGTGATCGTGCCTAAGCTCGAACGCCTGCGCGACGCGGCTGGTATCGATTGAACCGACCGGCATCCTCAGCGTAGCCAGATTGCCCGCTACCTGACGCAGTTGCAGCGTTGCTCCGGTATTTCTAGACTATCCGCACAAGAATCCAGAGCAGGCCCACTAGGCCTGCCATGATCGTGCAAGCGGTGTAGAACAGCCGAATGCCGATCCGTATGTCTGCGGGGCCGGCATCGCCGCGTCCGGCCGCATGCATCATCGGCTCGCTCACCCGCACCCCCCCATAGACACGCGGACCTGCGAGTTGCAGATCGAGGGCACCTGCCATGGCCGCCTCGGGCCAGCCGGAATTCGGCGACCGATGCAAGCCGCTGTCGCGCAGCGCGGCAGACTGGGCCCGCCGCCCTGCTGCGGCCCCAAGCCGCACCGCAGCAGCCACCGCAATGAGACTTGCGGAGAGCCTTGACGCCG